>NZ_RJNR01000002.1:0-310723 GCF_003942685.1 Streptococcus mitis
GACGAGAAATTATCAAAATCACTAAAAGATATTTCTACTGATGATAAAATTATTTCTGAATTGCTACAAATAGGAGAATTATTACAATGAAAATCAAAAAAATATTAATAAAAAACTTTAAAAATATAAAGGAAAGAATTATTGATTTTCAAGAGAATGTAACTTTGTTTGTTGGACCAAATGGATTTGGAAAAACTACAATTTTTGACGCAATAGAGTTATCATTGACTGGGAAGATTCGTCGAATTGAAGAGTCCGATTATAGTGACGGTAGAAGTAGTTTTAGTGCTCCATATTTTCAAAATAATCCTAATGAAAATACATTCATTGAGCTTATGTTGACAAATGATGAGGGGAATTCTTTGATAGTATCTAGTCTCTATAAGAGTAGTATGAATACTGAGGGCAGCAATGTACCAAAGTTTTCATTTTCTAAATTTCAAAGAAGAGTTCGGGTTGGTCCAGGAATCTCATTTCAATCTGATGAAGACTTTGAGGGTTCGAGTGAAAGAGATATACAAAAGGACATTAGTCAGTTTTTAGGATATGAATCAGAAGATTATAGCTTAGGTGATACTTTTGATTTGTTTAATTATATTCAACAAGATGAAACAGCTTATTATTTGAAGCAAAAGGAAAAAGATAGAAAGGAACAATTGAATTTTCTGTTAAATATTGGAAACTATGTTAATAGGAAAAATAGATTAGAGCGTTTAAGAAGTACTTTATCCTCTACTGAAAAGGAACTAAGAGCAAAAAAGGGTAAACTAAAAAATTCCCCAATTAAGTACAACACCCTATATTCGAAATTATCTCTTAGAGAAGATACTGACTTTGCTTTTAACAATAAGTCGATTGTTTTTGATGATGAATTGTCAAATGAAAGTTTAAATATATATCTATCAGAAATTGAGAAATTACAAGAATTTCGGGATTCATTTTCTCCAAAGGATTACTTTCTTAGGAAACAAAGTGAGCAATTTGAGCGAGATGTGTTGGAAGATAAAGATTTTATTTGCTACTTAATAATTAGAAAAATCTTTGAAAATCAGGAAAATATAGAGTCTATTAAACAAAATCATAGTTTAATTTCAAATGAAAAAAATTACTCATATTTTTTGCTTAAAAACTATATTGAACAACTGGAATCGTTGGAAAATGATAGTAGAATATTTAAACGTGGAAAAATTCTAAAGAGTTTGCTTGATGTCGAAATTGATAAACTTAATATAGAGTTAATTAAGAATTCTTTAAATGGCTTTGTAGATTGGGAATTTGGTAAAGTATGGTTTGAAATGTTTGATTCCAAGTTAACAAACTACAAGAATAAAAAAGAGCAGTTGGATGATGGAACAGATTCGATTAACAAACTACTCGAGATAAGAAGCCGTCTAAAAGAACATAGTGATAATAACCATTCAGAATGTGTATTTTGTGGTTATGATTGGATTGAAAGCAAGAATTTACTGCTTGCTTACGAAGAAACAACGAATCAACTGCGTAAAAATTTGACTAATTTTGAAATAGAAGTTTCAAATTTGGTTGAAGAATTAAATCAATTAAAAATGGAATTACAGAATCAGATCCAAATGGAGCAAGAGAAACTTTTTGTTATTCCTGATGATTTTTTGATGGCGATACGATCAATAAGTAATTATGATTTTCCTGAGTCTTTTAGCAACTTGGTTGTAATGAATTCAGAGATGACGCCTATGTTAGTTTATGAGAATGCTTCGCTACAAAAGTTTGAGTTTTTGAAAAAAGAGTTAATAAGTTTATTGCAAGAAAAACAGTTGATTCCAAATGAAGTCTATGATACTTTTCTTAGAGTAGTAAGTAAGAGAGTAGATTTTGAAAAACTTTTAGAAAAATATTCTATTTTAGATGGAGAATCAATAAGGGAATTTGGAATTTCTTTTGGACTCTTACCCATTTCCTTACATAAATTTGAAGAGAACAAAGACGGGTTATTAGTATTTTTAGAGGAGCTTAGATCACAAATAGTATTTGATAATTCTAAAAGTTCAGATTTACAAAATCTGTTTGATAAATACTTTGAATCTAATGAAAAAATTTTTGAGGACTGTACTATAGAAAGTATCAATCAAAAGAGAGAATATATTATTAACCAGTTTGAATTACAAAATTTAACGATGTTTCACCAAATTGAGAAACGTCTTCAAATCATTGAACAAACGATTACATATCTTCAGAATCGTGTTAGGGAATTAAATAATAATATAAATTCTTACCAAGAACAGATGATTCAAAAGTTGAAGCTTCCCTTCTATATGTACACTGCTAAAATTTTACAAAATTACCAACAAGGAATGGGAGTTCTACTAACAACTCAAAATAATTCTAATATCAGGTTTATAGCAAATAGTAATAGTGAGCAGGATGTGATGTATCAATTGAGTTCCGGACAAGTAGCTGTTATTTCATTTGCTTTCACTTTGGCACTAAATACTACATTTAAGATTTCAAAAGAGTTCAAATTTTTATCAATTGATGATCCGATTCAAGATATGGATTCTATGAATGTATATGCTCTAATTGATTTAATAAGACATTCATTATCAGACTACCAAATTATTATGTCTACACATAATGATGGCAGTGCTATGTTTATAAAATATAAATTTGAATTATTTTCAGACTCTGAAATATCCAATGTAGAACTAAAGAATATTAAGAGCATCTTATTACTGGATGATACCAGCTATTAATGGACAGTAAGTTAATAAATTTAGAGGAATTAACTATATAAGAAATATCTGAGAGCTTCGGCTCTCTTTTTCATATTCTCTTTTAAACAGTGTGATACCTTTTTCAAATCTTCCTTGTTATCCTTATATCATTCCTAAGAAAATCAGGTCTTGATGTTTCACTGGGGGTTGGGGGCGGAGCCACCACGTTATCTTATCGTTGACTGTCAAAACTGGAATGTTTTGGTCGGTTGGCGATATGATTTTTGGGATATTGTGGACACAATATCTGAGCTCGCAAAGCCTTACAAAAATGTTGAAGCTATTTTGAAAGATGTACTGACAGTGTCTGTAAGCTTACATTGTCAGTACAGGTATCAATGAAGGAGGAAAAATCATATGAAAAGAGATATACGTAGTATTCGGAAACAATTTCGCTTAACAGAAACGGAAGAAAAACAAATACTAGATTTAATGAGAGAGAAAGGAGAGGATAATTTTTCTGATTTTCTCCGTAAAAGCTTACTATTATCTGATGGACAAAAACAGACGGAAAAATGGTTCAGTCTTTGGAAACAGCAAAAATTGGAACAAATTAGCCGTGATGTTTATGAAGTATTGATAATTGCTAAAACAAATCATCAGGTTACTCACGAACATGTTTCTATTTTGTTAACTTGTATTCAGGAATTAATTAAAGAGGTAGAAAAAACAGCTCCTCTTAGTGAAAATTTTCGTAACAAATACATGAGGTAGTAGAGTGGAGCACCGATATAGAACAAATTTAAAAAAAGTCTTTTTATCTGACCTAGAATTAGTGAAATTGAATGAAAATATCTCAAAAAGTAACTGCTTATCATTCTCAGAATATGCTAGACGAACTCTACTAAATCCTGGTATGAATTTTATCACCATTGATACAAATAGTTATCAAGATTTGGTTTTTGAATTAAAACGAATAGGAAATAATATTAATCAAATAGCTAGGAGCATAAATTATTCTAATTTAATAACGGAAGTTGAATTAAATGAGTTGAGAAAAGGTATAGAAGAGTTAATAGTAGAAGTGGAGAAAGATTTTCTTATTCAATCTGAAAAATTGAGGAAATTTTATGGTCATCACTAAACACTTTGCGATTCATGGAAAAAATTATCGTAGTAAACTAATCAAATATATTTTGAATCCAAGTAAAACAAAAAACCTAACACTAGTTTCAGATTTTGGAATGAGAAATTATTTAGATTTTCCTAGTTATGAAGAACTAGTGAAGATGTACAATGATAATTTTTTAAGTAATGATAGTCTTTACGAATTTCGTCATGATAGGCAAGAAGTAAATCAACGAAAAATTCATTCTCATCACATCGTTCAGTCCTTTTCTCCAGATGACCATCTTACTCCCGAACAAATCAATCGGATTGGTTATGAGACAGTTAAAGAGTTGACAGGAGGTAGATTTCGTTTTATCGTAGCAACTCATGTCGATAAAGATCATATCCACAACCATATCATTCTAAATTCAATTGATCAGAATTCTGATAAAAAGTTTCTATGGAATTATAAGTCAGAACGTAATCTACGAATGGTTTCAGATCGTCTCTCAAAAATTGCAGGTGCAAAGATTATAGAAAATCGTTATTCGCATCGTCAGTATGAAGTTTATCGAAAAACCAATTACAAATATGAAATAAAACAACGGGTATATTTTCTAATTGAGAACTCGAAAAATTTTGAAGATTTCAGGAAAAAAGCAAAAGCTTTACATTTAAAAATTGATTTTAGACACAAGCATGTTACTTTTTTTATGACTGATTCAAATATGAAACAAGTCATACGTGATGATAAATTGAATAGAAAACAACCTTATAATGAAACTTATTTTAAGCAAAAGTTTGTTCAAAGGGAAATTATAAACATCTTAGAATTTCTACTTCCGAAAATGAAGAATATGAATGAATTGATTCAACAAGCAGAATTTTTTGACTTAAAAATAATTCNGAAAGAAAAACATGTTCTATTTGAATTTAATGGGATTAAGCTTTCAGAACAGGAATTGGGAAAAACGAATCAGTACAGTGTTAGTTATTTTCAAGACCATTTTAATAACAAAAATGAAACTTTTGTCTTAGATAATAAAAATTTAGTTGAACTTTACAATAAAGAAAAGCTAATTAAAGAAAAAGAGTTGCCGACAGAAGAGGTGTTATGGAAATCCTATCAAGATTTCAAGAGAAATAGGGATACTGTTCATGAGTTTGAAGTAGAGTTGAATCTTAATCAAATAGAAGAAGTAGTAGACGATGGAATTTACATTAAGGTACAGTTTGGTATCCGACAAGAAGGACTTATTTTTGTACCAAATATTCAAATCAATATGGAAGAAGAAAAAGTTAAAGTATTTCTCAGAGAAACTAGTTCTTACTATGTATATCATAAAGATTCAGCAGAAAAAAATCGCTTTATGAAAGGTAAAACTTTGATTAGGCAATTTAATGTTCAGTATGAACCGCAGTATATGTATAGAAGAATTCCTCTTAGCAAAATTAAAGAAAAAATAGAACAATTAGATTTTCTTATATCTGAGGAAAATAGTCCGAATGATTTTGAAGATATAACAAATGATTTCATTGCCCAAATATCATATCTAGAGAATATGATTGAACAAGTTCAAAATAAAATTAATGATTTAACTAATTTAGAAGAAGTATTGTTGAATGATACGACAAATAGTTCTAGCAATTTAGAAAATAGTATTCAAGGTAAAAGTTCAGTAGATATAATAGAGAAGGATTTATACTTCTATAAAGGAAGAATTGAAAAACTGAAGGAACAACATAGAGAAGCAATAAATTTATTTGAAATGTTTAATAAAACAATAAAGAAATATAAGAAAAAACAAAATATGAAATCTATTGAGGAAAATGAGATACATTTAGAGTAAACAGTTTCCTAAAAAGTATATATAGAATAGTTTCATGTGCCAATTTGTCACATATTTAAAAATAAGAAAATAACTATATTATACTTGTTTTAGGAGACAACAAATGTTGAAAAGGATTAGAGATTTACGTGAAGATGATGATTTGACACAAGAATATATTGCGAAAATCGTTTTGAATTGTACAAGATCATCTTATTCTAAAATGGAAGCTGGTAGCAGGCTAATCTCTATAAATGACCTTATCAAACTTGCAGATTTTTATAAGGTGAGTCTAGACTACCTTGTAGGTCGAGTGGATAATAAAGAAGACCATTACTCCAAAAAGTAGTAGGTTAAGAAAGCACATTGACAATTGAATAGTCCAAAATGGTACTTTCCTCATTTGTGGAGCAGTTTTGAATGGCTCGCCATGATAAGAGCGATATTAAAACCATCAATAAAATAGAGCGATACTTTATATGCCATGATACAAATGATATACAATGATACTTCTGACCGTTCAGGCTGCCACCGTAAAAGAGCAGTAAGTGAAATTCTTATGATGACTTCATCAGTCATGCCATGGAGGTAAAAATATTTTTTAGGAAGGATGATGTCATGAATATAAAATATATATCTGTCGAAAATTCCATTGCAGAATGGGCCGATAAAAAAGGAATTCTAAAAAGATGGGATGGTTTGAATCAATATACATTGAACAGATGGATTAAAGAAATGCGAGAAAACAGAACATTTTCCATGTATGTAATTAACCCAACCCATAAACTTGTTTTCATTAATCTAGAAGGATTTGAAAGTTTCTTAAGATGGAAGCAAAAGCGGACAAAATAAGGAAGTCATGGTATAATATAGGGTAGTTATTTATTCTATACAACAATGATTTATTTCTTTTTAAGAGTTAAGAGGAATTAAATTATGTATTATGTAACTAAAACAAATTCAAAAGGGCAACCCTTATATCAAGTGGTTGAAAAGTACAAAGATCCACTAACAGGAAAGTGGAAATCAGTAACTGTAAGTTATACTAAGAATACTAGTAGGGCGAGGAAACAAGCTGAAAGAGAGGTTCTTGATAAAATAGATAGACTAACTACTTCATTTGAAAGTCAGTTTAGTCCTGAACTGATTACAACATTTGGAGAGTTAAAAGAAAATTGGTTTCAGACTTGGTGTGTCTCTGTTAAACCACAAACAATTCAGAGAGAACTACTGGTTATGAAGCGTCTTGGGAAAATTATAGGAGATGATTTTTTGTTAGACAGGATTACTCCACTTCTGATGAAAAATAGTCTCAATAAATATTTAGAAATGTATGATGCATCGCCTTCAACAATGACTCATATAAAAAGTACTTGTAATAAGATTTTTAATCATGGTGTGTTATATAATGTCATTAAGTTTTCTCCAATGACTGCGGTAAAACTAGATATTTCACTAGAGAAAAGGCGTAAAGCAAAAGAAAGACATGATTCTAAATTTCTAGAAATCCATGAATTACATGCATTTTTTGATGTATTAAGCCAATGCAGAAATGCAAACTATTATGATCTTGCTATAGTATTGTTGCTTACAGGTATTCGAATTAGTGAAGCAGCATTTTTACCATCAGATATTGATTTTGAAAAAGGAATCTTGCATATTGATAAAGCACTTCAATATCATTGTTTAAAAGTTAAACAATTTCATTTTGATACAACTAAAACACTCAATTCAATTAGAGAAGTAGCTTTGCCTGAAGCTGCAAGCGAAGCTATTAAAAGGACAATACAGAGAAATAAAGAGTTTGATGCATATATGAAGAAACATCCCTGTCCTGCTTTTACACATTCTGAAAGTGTATTTAGAACAGAATACGGCTCTCCAATAACATCAAGCACTTTTCGTCAAATTTTGAAACGAATAGAAGGAAAATTATTGACAAATTGTTTAAGTGACTATGGTTTTAAGTGGGTAAAACATGTTACTCCCCATTCGTTTAGGCATATGCATATTAGTTACCTTCAAAGCAATGAGATGCACATAGCAGTGAAAGATATTATGACTAGAGTAGGACATGCTAACTTTGAGACAACAATGGGCTATACACATAATATAAATCGTTCACAAGAAAATACTGTAAAAGCCTTAAATCAATTTGTAGAAAATCACAATTTCCATTTTGAAGAATTGAAAAGTTATACCTGTAAATATTCCAGAATGATTGAAAAATTCATTGAAACTAGTGATAATAGCAATAAAGTAGAATTAAGTGTTGATGAGTTCAAAGACTTGTTACATCTTAGTCCACGTTACTCACCTAAAAATATTGTTTCAAATTTACTATTAAAAATCAAAAAAGATATTGTCAAATACCACCCACAGTTTGATATAAAGATTGTGAAATCAAGCGAGAATCAAATCAGAGGTTTTTCCATTGCATGGTAGTTTTGGTGTTCGCTTGGTGTTTAGACAATAGTAAAATAAAATAGGGGCTCTAAACCCTTGCTATGAAAGGAAAAAAACTCAATGGCTACTATTCAATGGTTTCCTGGTCACATGTCTAAAGCTCGTCGACAGGTTCAGGAAAATTTAAAATTTGTTGATTTTGTGACGATTTTGGTGGATGCCCGCTTACCTCTATCTAGTCAAAATCCTATGTTGACCAAAATTGTTGGTGACAAACCAAAACTCTTGATTTTAAACAAGGCGGACTTGGCCGATCCAGCAATGACCAAGGAATGGCGCCAGTATTTTGAATCACAAGGAATTCAGACGCTAGCTATCAACTCCAAAGAGCAAGTGACTGTAAAAGTTGTAACAGATGCGGCCAAAAAGCTCATGGCGGATAAGATTGCTCGTCAGAAAGAACGTGGTATCAAGATTGAAACCTTGCGTACCATGATTGTCGGGATTCCAAATGCTGGTAAATCCACTCTTATGAACCGTTTAGCTGGTAAAAAAATTGCCGTTGTCGGCAATAAACCAGGTGTTACCAAAGGGCAACAATGGCTCAAAACCAATAAAGACCTGGAAATCTTGGACACACCAGGGATTCTCTGGCCTAAATTCGAAGACGAAACTGTTGCTCTTAAACTAGCCTTGACTGGAGCTATCAAAGACCAGTTACTTCCTATGGATGAGGTAACTATTTTTGGCCTCAATTATTTCAAAGAACATTATCCAGAAAAGTTGGCCGAACGCTTCAAACAAATGAAGATTGAAGAAGAAGCGCCGGTTATTATTATGGACATGACTCGTGCCCTCGGTTTCCGTGACGACTATGACCGTTTTTACAGTCTCTTCGTGAAGGAAGTCCGTGATGGCAAACTCGGTAACTATACCTTAGATACATTGGAAGACCTCGATGGCGACGATTAAAGAAATCAAAGAACTCCTTGCAACGGTCAAGGAGTTAGAAAGCCCTATTTTTTTAGAGCTTGAAAAGGATGATCGTTCTGGAGTTAAAAAGGAAATCATCAAGCGTAAAAAAGCCATTCAGGCAGAATTGGATGAAGATTTTCGTTTGGAATCCATGCTTTCCTATGAAAAAGAACTGAACAAGCAAGGATTGACCTTAATTGCTGGTGTTGACGAGGTTGGTCGTGGACCTCTGGCTGGGCCTGTAGTCGCTGCAGCTGTTATTTTACCTCAAAATTGTAAAATTAAAGGCCTCAATGACAGCAAGAAAATTCCTAAAAAGAAACATCTGGAGATTTTCCAAGCAGTTCAAGACAAAGCCTTGTCAATCGGCATTGGTATCATGGATAATCAGGTCATCGACCAAGTCAATATCTATGAAGCAACCAAACTGGCTATGCAGGAAGCAATCTCCCAGCTCAGGCCTCAACCTGAGCACCTTTTGATAGATGCCATGAAACTGGATTTGCCAATTTCACAAACATCTATCATCAAAGGAGATGCCAATTCCCTTTCAATTGCAGCAGCTTCTATAGTAGCCAAAGTGACACGTGATGAATTGATGAAGGAATACGACCAGCAATTTCCTGGCTATGACTTTGTTACTAATGCAGGATATGGAACAGTTAAACATCTAGAAGGACTGGAAAAACTAGGAGTTACACCAATTCACCGAACCAGCTTTGAACCCGTTAAATCACTGGTTTTAGGAGAAAAAGAAAGTTAAGTTAGAAGGAATGATTATGGAGGAACAGTCAGAAACACTCAGTTCCAAGAAAGAATTTGCCTTTGCCTCGAGTACCATATTATCCCAAGTTGGACGAGGAATCATTGTTGGTCTCGTTGTTGGAATTATCGTTGGATCTTTTCGGTTTTTAATCGAAAAAGGCTTCCACCTGATACAAGGACTTTATCAAGATCAAGCGCACCTAGTGCGCAATCTTTTTATCATTGGTCTATTTTATTTAATAGTTTGTTGGCTCAGTACGAAATTAACACGGTCAGAAAAAGATATCAAAGGCTCAGGAATTCCTCAAGTCGAAGCTGAATTAAAGGGACTCATGACCCTCAACTGGTGGGGCGTTCTTTGGAAAAAATATGTTCTAGGAATTCTTGCAATTGCCAGTGGACTCATGCTGGGGCGTGAAGGACCAAGTATTCAACTTGGAGCTGTCGGCGGTAAAGGAATTGCTAAGTGGCTCAAATCCAGTCCAGTTGAGGAACGTTCCCTTATTGCAAGTGGAGCTGCAGCAGGATTAGCCGCAGCCTTTAATGCTCCTATTGCAGGACTTCTCTTTGTGGTAGAAGAAGTTTATCACCATTTTTCACGCTTTTTCTGGGTATCTACTCTCGCAGCTAGTCTCGTAGCAAACTTTGTCTCACTACTCATATTTGGCTTAACACCCGTACTGGACATGCCAGACAACATCCCACTCATGACCCTAGACCAGTATTGGATTTACCTCCTTATGGGAGTTTTTCTTGGACTATCTGGTTTTCTCTATGAGAAAGCTGTGCTCAATGTTGGTAGAGTTTATGACTGGCTTGGTCAAAAAATCCGTTTGGATAGAGCTTATTATCCAATTCTGGCTTTCATTCTCATCATCCCAGTCGGAATCTTCTTACCACAAATCCTTGGTGGTGGAAATCAGCTGGTTCTTTCCTTAACTGAACAAGATTTTAGTTTCCAAGTTCTATTAGTTTACTTTTTGATTCGCTTTGTTTGGAGCATGATTAGTTATGGAAGTGGCCTTCCAGGAGGAATTTTCCTACCAATTTTAGCGCTTGGCTCCTTACTTGGAGCTCTAGTTGGTGTTATTTGTGTCAATCTTGGACTTGTCAGTCAGCAGCAATTCCCTATATTTGTCATTCTAGGAATGAGTGGCTATTTTGGAGCAATATCCAAGGCTCCCTTAACTGCTATGATTCTGGTAACCGAAATGGTAGGAGATATTCGAAACCTCATGCCACTTGGATTAGTCACCTTGGTTGCTTACATCATCATGGATCTACTCAAGGGTGCACCAGTCTATGAGGCTATGTTGGAAAAAATGCTCCCAGAAGAAGCGACAGATGAAGGAGAAGTCACTCTCATTGAAATCCCTGTTTCAGATAAAATAGCAGGAAAACAAGTTCACGAACTCAACTTACCACATAACGTACTCATCACCACCCAAGTCCATAATGGCAAGAGCCAAACAGTTAACGGCTCAACCAGAATGTATCTCGGAGATATGATTCACCTAGTTATTCCAAAAAGTGAAATTGGGAAAGTCAAAGATTTGTTATTGTAGAAGTTTTTACATAATTTATGTTATGTGAAAACGAATTTCTTAATTAAATACACTAGAAAACCGATTCTCAGCAATGAGGTCGGTTTTTTCTTGTTAGAAATATTATAATATATTATAAAAAATGATTAAATTATTCTAGGTTATAGTATAATGAGAAAAGGAGGAAATCTTAAATGAGTAATTCTGGCATCAAAAAAAGTCATAAATGGCTTCTAATCGTTGTGTCACTCGCAATCATCACAGCAGGAGGTGTTTTTATGTTTTCTATGTTAGGGAGATCCCAAGAAGAGCGTCGGAATAGAGAGTATGAAGTTAGTTTGGTGAATGCTTTAAAGAATTCATATGAAGGGATTGAGGAGATAACAATTACGAACCCCTCGTACAGCTTAATTCCTTCAGAGGCTTGGGGGGCTGATGTGAAACTAAAATTTTTTGATGGAACATCTAAGGAACATGTTTTAGCTTTTGATATAAACTCGAATAAAATTAGGATCGGTGTATATAATAACGAAGATGAAGAATTTCAACATTTTCTAAATTCTAGACGAGGTTCTACTAAGTCAAAAGTTAAATATTCGAATGGCTCAGAAGGAGACCTATGATGAATAAATACATGTATACAGATAAACAACTTAATAAATTGAATCAAGGTCCGAATGTTTACAGTGTTAATACTTAGTTCGTACAACGTAAAGAAAATCGAACAAATATTGTTACTGCTAAATCAGATAACGAGTTAAAAAAAAGTGAAATTAACACCATAACCACCTCCGATGATCAAGAATTCTGTGTTGTCGCCACTAAGTCTGACATTGAAACAGATTTTGATGGACTGGCGGTTTCACCTATTGTGAACGGCAAACCAGATTATAAAAATGTAGCCGTGATTGCTGCTGGAACCGATCCTGGGAGTCCTACTATGATTGACAGATGTAAAATAACTTTTTCTTATTATAGTGTAATATAGACTAATCTTTCTTATAGTATAATAAAAAGGAGAAAAGCTTAAATGAACAATTCCAGCAATAAAAAGAGTCATAAAAGGTTACTAATCGTTTTGTTACTCGCAATCATCACAGCAGCAGGTTTTTTTATGTTTAGCATGTTAGGGAAATCTCAAGAAGAACGTCGGAATAGAGAGTACGAAGTTAGTTTGGTAAATGCTTTAAAAAATTCTTACCAAGGGATTGAGGAGATTAAAATGTCCAATCCAGAATACACGAATCCTCCCGGCGACTGGTCTTGTAAGATTGATATCTTGTTCAAAGATGGAGAAAAAATCTTTTATGGAATTCCACATAACTTAGATGAGAAACAAAATTATAACGGTCGTATGACTTATGGACAACGAGATTTTCTTAACCTAAGAAAAGGAATAACAACTAATACAGTTACGGTTACATACTCCAACAAAGAAAGAGGGAAGCAGTAATGGTATTCAATTATACTGATAAACAACTTAATGAATTAAACCATGGGAAGAATGTATATAGCGTCAATGCTGAATATGCCGAGAGAAATAATAGACCTTTGGTTACCGAAACTCCTAATCCGAATCCTTCTTCATCTGATTTCGAAGAGACCAACACTATAACCACCTCAGATGGTCAAGAATTCCGTGTTGTTGCGACTAAGTCTGACATTGAAACAGGTTTTGATGGTTTGGCGGTAGCTCCTATTGTCAACGGCAAACTGGATTATAAAAGTATAGGTGTGATTGCTACAGGAACGGATCCTGGGAGCCCTACTATGATTGATAGATGAAAAAACTTTTTCTTATTATAGTGTAATATAGACTAATCTTTCTTATAGTATAATAAAAAGGAGGAAAGCTTAAATGAATAATTCTGGCATCAAAAAAAGTCATAAAAGGTTACTAATATTTTTGTCAATCGCAATTATCACAGCAGGAGGTGTTTTTATGTTTAGCATGTTAGGGAAATCTCAAGAAGAACGTCGGAATAGAGAGTATGAAGTTAGTTTGGTAAATGCTTTAAAAAATTCTTATGACGGGATAGAAGAGATCAAGATTATGAATCCTGATTATACAAACCCACCAGGGTCATGGTCTTGTGATGTAGAAATCAAGTTCAAAGATGAAAGAAAAATTAAGTATGGGATTGGATATTCTTTAGACACTGAGGAAATAACTGATGCTTCGTTGGAATGGGAAGGAAGAATAAAAGATAGACAATTTTTGAATGAAAACAAGGGTAAAACCACTTCGAAAATCAGGGTAACTTATTCTGATAACGACGAAGGAGAGCAATAATGACATTTAATTATACAGATAAACAGCTTAATAATATTAAATAGAGATAATGGGGTTTACAGTGTGAATTCAGAGTTTGCTAGACGAAAATATAAAAAGCTTGTTGTTAATAAACCTGATTCTGAATTAGCTAGCTATGAAACCAACACTATAACTACCTCCGATGGTCAAGAATTCCGTGTTGTTGCGACTAAGTCTGACATTGAAACAAGTTTTGATGGACTAGCAGTTGCACCAATTGTCAATGGCGAACCAGATTATAAAAATGTAGCCGTGATTGCTGCTGGAACGGACCCTGATAGTCCTACTAAGACTGACAGATGTAAAATAACTTTTTCTTATTATAGTGTAATATAGGCTAATCTTATAGTATAATAAGAAAAAGGAGAAAAGCTTAAATGAATAATTCCAGCAATAAAAAAAGTCATAAAAGGCTGCTAATCATTTTGTTACTCGCAACCATCACAGTAGGAGGTGTTTTTATGTTTAGCATGTTAGGGAAATCCCAAGAAGAACGTCGGAATAGAGAGTATGAAGTTAGTTTGGTAAATGCCTTAAAGAATTCATATGAAGGGATAGAAGAAATCAAAATTTCCAATCCAGAATATACAACCCCTCCGGGCGACTGGTCTTGTGATGTAAATATTCTATTTTCAGATAAAGTAAAAATAGAATATCGTGTAGGCCACTCTTTAAATGAAGTTGAAAATTATAATGGTTTTGTTAATGGAAAAACAAATAAAGAAATAAATGACCAGTGGGAAATATTGAATTCTCATAAAGGGAAAACAACATCTTTAGTTACTATATATTATTCGGATAAAGAAAAAGGAGAACAGTAGTGGTTTTCACTTATACAGATAAACAACTTAATGAATTAAATCAAGGGAAAAATGTTTATAGTTCCAATCCAGAATATGCCAAGCGAAAGGGTTACAAAATTGTTACTCCTTCGCCTAAAAATAAAGGTGAAACAAACACCATAATATCCGCTGGTCAAGAATTCCGTGTTGTTGCCACTAAGTCTGACCCAGGAACAGGGTTTGATGGTTTGGCGGTAGCTCCTATGGTCAATGGCAAACTGGATTATAAAAGTATAGCTGTGATTGCTGCGGGAACGGACCCGGGAACTCTTACTAAGATTGATACTGCGAATGCTCTTGTAGAAAGAGAAACAAGTTTGTCACCCCAATATTATGTAGCAGACCGATTTGTAAAAGAAATTATGGATGGACCCTAGATATGAGGTTAGTCAACTTTCTGGTTATTCACAAGGGTCTTACATGCTAAAGGTAGGAGCAAAATATCACATCCCTACGACTACATTCAATGCCTGGTTTTATTATCTTTCACTTTCTAATGAGGAAAAAGCATTCATAGACAAAAATCCAGCTATGTTTATTGATTATCGTAGAAAGTCTGATAATGTTGTCGTTATCAATGATTTCAATCACCCCGAATGGTTTAATAAGTCTTTCTTAAAAATGCCTGATACAATATACTGGCTGGACGGAACTAGCCACAATATCGATGATTGGGAGTTTGATCCTGTAACAGGTCAAGTTGTTGATGGTAAAGGTGGAAAACCCTTAATTAGTGGTGTTTATCGAGCTTATGCCAACAGTCTCCGAGAAATGGCTCATTACAAGGACTTGAAATCAAAATGGTCATCAGGTGGTATTAGTAGCTCTGAGGAAATATACCTAGATGCAGCTCAAGGTTCTATCCTATCATCATCTATGGCTACAGCAGCAAGAACTGGAGCTGATGAAGTGAGCGCCTTAGCCAAAAACGCCAATCAAGAATTACAAGAAATTTGGTCAAAAATCGATTTTACAAGCTACACAGCCTTGGCTCCCTATGAAGTTGAAAGCCTTTTTGCTAGCCAAGGTATCACTCAAGCACAGTTTATCGATACTTTTCAGGCAGAAACGGATCAAATAGTCGCTAAGATGAATGCTCCCGCCCAAGCATTTGAACAGTTAGATAAACAATTACAGGAAGTCATCGAAAAAACAGTGGCAACAGACACACAATTTGCTAAGGAGTTCAGACAATGGAAAGCAGAGATGTAAAATGGGATGCCATTAGACAAAAAGAGAGGGAAATTCTTAACCTCGAAGAACAATACTATCTGGAAAAGAACAAGTTAGAGAAAAAGACACTAGAATTAGAGGAACGTTCTGTAAGATTAGAAAAGATCATGAACGAAGAAGCTGATAAAATGTACCTAGTATTAAGAAAGTTTTCATCACCAGCTGATTGTGTTAGAGAGTACTTTACAGAGATAGAAAATTTGAGATATCATTCTAACCAAGTCTATAGAACTAATGAAATAAAACTGGAAGAAGAAAAAGAAAAAATAGATAAAGAATTTCGACAAAGAAAAAATATCTTAGATGAAGAATATCAAAAACTAAGGAGAAATTATGCAAGCACCAATGAATGAGTACTATACTGATGAAGAATACCAATACGCTCTAAAACAAATGTATCGAATGATGGAAAGAAATCGTATTCTGGCTCAATGCCAATTGGCAAAGACCGCTAAAAATCAAATAAAAGAAAGTTTTGACCAAAAATCGAAAACAATTGCAAGAGATACTAAAGCAACAATAACAAGTATTAACAGCCAAATGGACACTGCAATACAAGGAAAAGTCCGCAAAAGTCTTGAAACAAAAATACCTAATATGTTAGTCAAGTATGATGATGTATAAAGAAGAATTTTTCGTATGGTTATATAGTTTTCTTTGCATCTATGTCCTCTATAACATCTTTCCGAAAAACTATAATTTTCTTGAAAAATAAATAAGTCTATGCTATACTACTAGTAGACTTATTTATGGAGAAAATACATGAAACGTGAGATTTTACTGGAACGAATCGACAAACTAAAACAAATCATGCCCTGGTATGTTCTGGAATACTACCAATCTAAGCTTGCTGTTCCTTACAGTTTTACAACCTTGTACGAATACCTCAAGGAATACGATCGATTTTTCAGCTGGGTTTTGGAGTCTGGTATTTCAAACGCTGATAAAATGTCTGATATTCCTTTATCTGTCTTGGAAAATATGTCTAAGAAAGACATGGAATCCTTTATCCTTTACCTACGTGAACGTCCTTTGCTGAATGCTAATACAACAAAGCAAGGAGTTTCTCAGACAACTATCAATCGGACTTTGTCAGCACTTTCTAGTCTTTACAAGTATCTGACCGAGGAGGTTGAAAACGACCAGGGGGAACCTTATTTCTATCGTAATGTAATGAAAAAAGTTTCAACCAAGAAAAAGAAAGAAACACTTGCTGCCAGAGCTGAAAACATCAAGCAAAAACTCTTTTTAGGTGATGAAACAGAAGGTTTTCTAACTTATATTGACCAAGAGTATCCACAACAACTTTCAAATCGCGCTCTCTCATCATTCAACAAAAATAAAGAACGTGATTTGGCCATTATTGCCCTTCTATTGGCGTCTGGTGTCCGCTTATCTGAAGCTGTTAATCTAGATCTAAGAGATCTCAATCTAAAAATGATGGTTATTGATGTCACTCGAAAAGGTGGCAAACGTGACTCTGTCAATGTCGCTGCCTTTGCCAAGCCTTATCTAGAAAATTATCTGGCCATTCGAAATCAACGCTATAAGACGGAAAAGACGGATACAGCCCTCTTTTTAACACTTTATAGAGGTGTTCCCAATCGTATCGATGCTTCCAGCGTGGAAAAGATGGTTGCTAAGTACTCTGAGGACTTCAAAGTGCGTGTAACTCCCCATAAACTGCGCCATACGCTAGCAACCAGGCTCTATGATGCCACTAAATCGCAAGTTTTGGTCAGTCATCAGCTAGGACATGCCAGTACACAAGTCACTGACCTCTATACCCATATCGTCAATGATGAACAAAAGAATGCTCTAGATAGTTTGTAAAATACATAAAATAAATTATGTAATATATAATTTTTAAAAAAGAAGCTGGTTGTAGGACCAGCTTCTTTTTGGTTTATCCTACTACCGCTTCAGCGATTTCTTCACGGCTAATACCAGCGAAGTAGCGTGTGATATCAATGGTTTCTAGCGCTTTAAGGACATCTTCGCGTTCGTATTTTACCCCACGAAGGACAGCTTCTACTGCAGCAACGTCTTCAATACCAAAGAAGTCACCGTAAATCTTGATGTCTTGGATTTTTGATTCGAGAACATTAGCAAAGACTTCCACCTTACCACTAGTGAATTTGGTTCCACGACGGACGTTAAATTCAGGTGATTTACCGTAGTTCCAGTCCCAAGTACCAAACTTAGTATCCTTGATTCGATTGATTTCAGCCAATTCTTCCTCAGAAAAAACGTATTCAGTCATCTCTGGGTACTCTTTTTTCATGTATTCCAGTAGTAAATCACGGAATTCTTCGACTGTGATTTTTTCTGGTAATTCATTGATAATATTGGTCACACGAGCACGAACAGATTTCACACCTTTTGATTCAAATTTATCCTTTGAAACCTTAAGGGCGTTAGCAAGGACTGACAAATCAACGTCAAAGAGCAAGCAACCGTGGTGCATGATACGGCCATTGATATAGGCTTGGGCATTGCCACAGAACTTCTTACCATCAATCTCAAGGTCATTACGGCCTGTGAACTCAGCTTTAACCCCAAGTTGAGCCAGGGTATTGATAACTGGAGTTGAGAAGCTCTTGAAATCAAAAGCCTTGTTTTCATCTTCTTTTGAGATGATCGTGTAGTTGAGGTTATTTAAATCGTGGTAAACGGCTCCACCACCGCTGATACGGCGGACCACCTCAATACCATTTTCTCGAACATAATCACGGTTGATTTCTTCGATGGTATTCTGGTGACGACCAACAATGATAGATGGCTTGTTAATCCAAAGTAGGAAGATTTGATCCTCATTCAAAAGGTGTTTAAAGGCATATTCTTCCAAGGCAATATTAAAGGCAGTGTCGTTTGAATGATTGATAATATATTTCATGATATCCCTTTATACGATAGAGACTGGAAAATACCTTTCCAGTCTAATCTATCTTTCTTTTATTTTTTCTTAGGTGAATGGATGGCCATTCCTAGAACATCCGCAAATGCTTCGTACATCACTTCAGAATAAGTTGGATGTCCGTGGATAGTTTTCAGCATTTCTTCAACAGTGATTTCCATTTCGATAATGCTTGACGCTTCATTGATCAATTCTGCAGCTGCAGGACCGATAATATGAACACCAAGGATTTCTCCGTATTTCTTATCTGCAATGACTTTTACGAAACCTTGAGCAGCATCTGAGGCAATAGCACGACCGTTAGCAGCAAAGTTGAACTTACCGATAGCAACATCGTATTTCTCACGAGCTTGTTCTTCTGTGAGACCTACTGCTGCTACTTCTGGGAGAGTGTAGATGGCTGCAGGAGTCAAGTTCAACTTGGCTACAGCATGATTTCCTTTAAGAGCATTTTCAGCAGCAACTTCACCCATACGGAAGGCTGCGTGCGCCAACATCTTCGTACCGTTGATGTCACCTGGTGCGTAGATACCTGGAATAGAAGTTTCCATGTATTCGTTGACCTTGATACGACCACGATCCAATTCAAACTCAACCTCTCCAATACCTTCAAGGTCTGGCACACGACCAATTGAAAGAAGAGCTTTGCTTGCGATGATATCGTCTTTTCCTTCAACCTTGATACGAAGTTCACCATTTTCCTCAATGATTTCTTGGAGTTTAGTGTCAGTTAAGATAGTCATACCTTTACGCTCAAGGGTCAAGCGAAGGTTCTTAGAAACTTCAGCGTCCATAGCTGGGACGATACGGTCCATCATTTCGATAACAGTCACTTTTGAACCAAATGTCATGAAGGCCTGACCGAGTTCGATACCGACAACACCACCACCGATGATAACAAGGCTTTCTGGAACTTCGTTCATTTCAAGAATGTCGTCACTGGTCATGACAAGTGAAGATTCCATACCAGGAACGTTGATTTTGCTGACTTTTGAACCACCAGCTAGGATGATTTTCTTGGTTTCAAGCAATTCAGAACCATTTACCAAGACATTCTTGTCTTTAGTAATCGTACCAATTCCTTTATGAACAGTAACTCCGTAGCTACGAAGAAGTCCTGCAACACCACCAACAAGAGTATTAACAACTTTAGATTTAGTTTCTAAAAGTTTTTCCATATCAACAGTGAAGTTTGGATTTTCGATGACGATACCACGGTTTGCGGCATGACCGATGTTTTCGATAATTTCAGCGTTGTGAAGATAGGTCTTAGTTGGGATACAGCCACGGTTCAAGCAGGTTCCACCAAGTTCAGATTTCTCAACAAGGGCAACCTTACCGCCGAGTTGGGCAGCTTTGATGGCTGCAACATAACCAGCAGGACCTCCACCAATCACAACGATATCAAAAGCATCATCGCTCTTACCATCATCGTTTGAGGCACTTGCTGCAGGTGCTGGGCTAGCTTCTGGCGATGCGGCTCCAGCTGTTGGGATGTTTTCCCCCTCTTCGCCAAGGTAACCGATAACTTCCGTTACAGGGACAGTTTCGCCATCTCCTTTGAGAATGGCAATCAAGTACCCATCTTCTTCAGCTTCCAATTCCATGCTGACTTTATCAGTCATGATTTCCAAAAGGATTTCTCCTTCTTTTACAAATTCTCCGACTTTTTTATTCCATTGGACGATTTGTCCTTCTGTCATATCCACGCCGGCTTTTGGCATAATTACTTCTAAGGCCATGTCTTCCTTCCTTTATCTATATCTTAAAAATGAATACTCTTGTTCTTAAATCAACATTGATATTGGATTTTCAATCAATTCTTTCAAGTCCTTCATAAACTTAGCACCAGCCATACCATCTACGACACGGTGATCAATGGTCAATCCTAGGCTCATGATAGGGCGAATCACAATTTCACCATTGACAACAACTGGCTTCTCAATTGTCGAGCTCACACCAAGGATAGCTGAGTTGGGTTGGTTGATGATTGGACCAAAGGACTGAACGCCAAACATTCCCAAGTTACTGATAGTAAATGTTGAATTTTGCAGTTCACTTGGAGCCAATTTACCATCCAAGGTACGACCAATAACATCTTTGAAGGCTACAACCAGTTCTGAAAGACTCATCTTCTCAGCATTGTAAACAACAGGTGTCATCAATCCATTATCCATCCCAACTGCCATGGCAAGATTGACATAGTTGTGAGTGATAATGGTCTTGCCATCTTCTGTCAATGAAGCGTTGATATAAGGGTGTTTCATAAGAGTCTTAACAACAGCAAGTGAAAGAAGGTCTGTTACAGTAGTCTTCTTCCCAGTTGCTTCCATGATTGGCTCAAGAACCTTCTTACGAAGAGCCAACATTTCAGTCATATCAACTTCATAGTTGAGGGTGAAGGTTGGCGCAGTTAGGTAAGATTCAACCATGCGTTGGGCAATAACCTTACGCATTGGTGTCATTGGAATACGTTCAATTTCACCGTATGGTGTTACGTTATCAGGGACTTCTTCCACTTTTTCAATCTGAGCAGGAGACTTAATGGTGTCGTTTTCGATATTTTCAGGAAGCAAGGCTAAAACGTCCTTCTTCATGATCTTACCACGGTGACCCGTTCCTTGGATTTCCTGCCAAGCAATATTATGTTCGAGGGCAATTCGTTTTGCAAGTGGCGAAATGCGAACCACGTTTGTGTCTTTATAAGTTTCCACGTCTTCTTTGTGGACACGACCGTTTGCACCTGAGCCAGAAACGTCGTAGAGGTTGATCCCTAAATCATCCGCTAACTTTCTAGCTGCAGGAGTCGCTCTTAGCTTGTCATCAGCCATGACCTCTCCAATTCTATTTATGATATTAAGCGCGCAGAGAGCACTGCACCTAAAAGATGCAAAGTTTCTCGTCTGCTTTATTTGTTTACATAATTTATCTTATGTAGTTCTATTCTTTGTTATATGTTTTTCGGATTGCTTCTTTAATACTTTCAACTGTTGGTATCATTGCATTTTCTAGGTTTTGTGCATAAGGCATTGGCACATCTTCTCCTGCACAACGGCGGATTGGTGCATCTAGATAGTCAAATGCTTCTGATTCTGAAATAATAGCTGAAATTTCACCGATATAGCCACTTGTCTTGTGGGCATCGTTGACCAGAACAACTTTACCAGTCTTCTTAACTGAGTTAATGATGATCTCCTTATCAAGCGGAACAAGGGTGCGTGGGTCAACAATCTCAACAGAAATTCCTTCTTCTGCTAATTCTTCAGCTGCTTGAACCACACGGCGAAGCATTTTTCCATAAGTAACAACTGTTACATCCGTACCTTCACGTTTGATTTCCCCAACTCCAAGTGGAATCGTATAGTCTGGATCAACTGGTACTTCCCCTTTTTGGTTAAATTCTGACTTGTACTCAAGGATAATAACAGGGTTGTTATCACGGATAGAAGACTTAAGCAGTCCTTTCATGTCCGCAGGTGTACCTGGTGCCACAACCTTAAGTCCTGGGATATGAGTGAACCAAGACTCTAGAGATTGTGAATGCTGGGCTGCAGATCCAACTCCATTACCAGCTGCACAACGTACAGTCATTGGAACCTGACCTTTCCCACCAAACATATAACGTGTTTTAGCAGCTTGGTTGACGATATTGTCCATGGCAATAACCGAGAAGTCCATAAAGGTCATATCGACGATTGGACGAAGTCCTGTCATGGCTGCTCCTGCTGCTGCTCCAGAGATGGCAGCTTCAGAAATCGGACAGTCACGAACACGTTCTGGACCAAATTCTTCAAGCATTCCAACAGAAGTACCGAAGTCTCCTCCGAAGACACCGACGTCTTCTCCCATCAAGAACACATTTTCATCGCGACGCATTTCCTCAGACATAGCAAGGATAATGGTGTCACGGAAGGACATTGTTTTTGTTTCCATTTTATCTCTTTCTCCTTAGTCTGCGTAAATATCTTCAAATGCTGATTCAAGCGGTGGGAATGGACTTTCTTCAGCAAATTTAACAGAAGATTCTACTGCTTCCTTAACTTGCGCTTGGATTTCTTCCAATTCTTCGGCACTTGCAATGTTATTTTCAATAAGGTAATTGCGGAGGTTTTCGATTGGATCTTTTTGTTTCCACAACTCCACCTCTTCACGCGTACGATATTTACCCGGGTCAGATGATGAATGGCCAAGCCAGCGATAAGTTACACTTTCAATCAATACAGGCCCATTGCCACCACGAACATGATCTACAGCTTTCTTAAATCCTTCATAGACGTCGATGACATTGTTACCGTCTTCGATGAACATTCCAGGAATTCCATATGCAGCACTACGTTGATGGATATGCTCTACATTAGTCATTTTCTTGATATCCGCAGAGATTCCATAACCGTTGTTAATGCAATAGAAAATGACTGGCAGGTTCCAGATAGAAGCCATGTTCACTGCTTCGTGGAAAACACCTTCATTGGTCGCACCATCTCCAAAGAAGCAGACTACGATTTTTCCAGTATGTTGCATTTGTTGGCTGAGGGCTGCACCAACAGCGATCCCCATACCACCACCTACGATACCATTGGCACCTAGGTTACCAGCATCAAGGTCGGCGATATGCATAGAACCACCTTTACCTTTACAGGTTCCAGTGTATTTGCCAAGGATTTCAGCCATCATTCCGTTGAGGTCAATCCCTTTGGCAATAGCTTGTCCGTGACCACGGTGGTTTGAGGTGATCAGATCATCTGGATTGAGAGCCAACATAGCACCCACGTTAGCTGCCTCTTCTCCAACAGAAAAGTGCGTCATTCCTGGCACTTTCCCTTTCTTTACCAATTGTGCAATTTTTAAGTCCATACGACGGATTTCTTCCATCTTACGGAACATCTCTAGCAAAAGATTTTTATCTAAAGTTAACATCTTCTTGCCTTTCTAAGTTTCTTCTTACCTTACTATTTTACCGTTTTTGGCAAATACTGTCAAAGTTTTTCTAAAGAAAATTTCACAAAATAAAAAAGAAAACCCCATGAAAACAAGGGATTTACTTATAAAGAATATTTTTTCACAAACTTTTTAGCGTTTAGATTTTTCTACAGATTCAAATCTCTTCATAATCACAGTTAAACGCCAACGGTAGAGAACCCCACTCACAATTAGACTAATAATCAAGCCGATCCAGTAAGAATAAGCTCCAAAATCTGTTAGGGAATCAAATAGCATAGCCACTGGGATTGCTACGCCCCAATAGCCAACCAAACCAAGGTAAAAAGGAATCACTGTATCCTTATACCCCCGCAAAATTCCCTGAAGGGGGGCCGCAAAGGTATCTGCTAACTGGAAGAAAAGGCTGTAAGTCAAAAAACGCGCTGTCAAATCGATAAATTCTGAGTCGTTCCCATAAAGACTGGCCACATTTCCCCTAAAAATGTAAAGAAAAGATAAGGTGAAGGCCGCAAAAATGAGGGCAGTCCATCTTCCTAGACCAATATAGGTTTTCGCATCATCAAATCGCTTGGCTCCAACTTCATAGGAAACGACAATAGCCATAGCCGATGAGATACTCATAGGGAAAGCATACATGAGAGATGAAAAATTCATAGCTGACTGGTGACTAGCGATAATCAAGGACGAAAACTTAGCCATAATCAAGCCAACCACGGAAAAGATAGCCACTTCCGCAAAGACAGTTCCCCCAATAGGCAGACCTAAGCGAACTCCTTCCTTGATTTTATTCATATTAAGTGGAATTCGTTTCTCAAGATGTAGGGCTTTGAGCTTCTCCTGTTTAAATAAAACCAGAACAGAAATCCCAAGCAAGACCCAGTAGGCCAAAGAAGTCCCTAAACCTGAACCAGCACCACCCAGCTCTGGAACTCCAAAGGCACCGTAAATCAAGAGATAGTTAAATCCACTATTCAAGGGAAGTAACAAAAGCATGAGGTACATGGACAGTTTGGTCAAGCCCAGCGAATCCAGCAAGGAACGAATGACACTAAAAAGCAACAAGGGGATAATTCCGATAGATAAAAACCAGAGATAGCGAACCGCTACTGCCGCCACCGGTGCTTCTAGTCCAATATGATTCAAGATTGGTGGTGCCAAGAAAAGCACCATCCCCAGCAAGACCACAGATAGACCCAAGGCCAGATAGATGAACTGGTAAAAATCAGACGCAACCTCTTCCTTTTTGCCTCGACCAAGATGGTGGCCAATGATGGGCACCAAGGCTGACACAATACCTGTTAGAAAGGTAAAGAAAGGATTCCAGATACTGGTTGCCATAGATACACCAGCCAAGTCCATGGTATTGTATTGGCCTGTCATAGTCGTATCAACAAAGGATGCAGAATAATTGGCAAATTGATAAATCAGGATAGGGAAAAATATCTTTAAAAATAAGATAAACTTGTCTTTAAAATGATGGGTTTGGTACATATAGGCTCTCTATTCTTTTTGTTTACAGAGCAGACTCCCACCTAGTTTTGATAGACGATTTGTCCCTTACAGATGGTATATTTAACCTGCCCTTTTAAGGTTTCACCAATGAATGGTGAATTAGCTGCTTTTGAAGCAAAATGGGAGTCCACAAGGCGGTCAGCCTTAGCATCAAAAATAGTAATATCCGCTGGACCATTCTCAGCCAAGTAACCTGCTTCAAAGTTGTAAAGCTTGGATGGGTTGTATGTCATTTTTTCAAGTAATTCCATCAAGCTTAACTCACCAGCTTCCACCAAATAGGTCAAGCCAAGAGATAGGGATGTTTCCAAACCTGTCATACCAGATGGCGCTTTGGTAATATCCTCAACATTTTTTTCATCTGCATGATGAGGCGCATGGTCAGTCGCTATAACTGTGATGACGCCTGATTTAAGACCTTCGATAACAGCACGACGGTCTGATTCCAAACGAAGCGGCGGATTCATCTTAGCATTGCTACCTTGTGTCAAAAGAAGTGCTTCGGTCTTAGAAAAATGCTGTGGCGCTACTTCTGCTGTTACTTGCGCACCCAATCCTTGAGCAAACTCCACTACTTTAACACTTTCTTCCTTAGACAAATGTTGAATATGAACATGGGACTTGGTTGCATAGGCAATCATGACATCACGCGCCATCATAGCGTACTCAGCCACCCCAGTTGCACCACAGATATGGAAATGTTCTTTAGCAATATTTTCATTAAAGCCAAGAATCCCATTCAAACCTGGATCTTCCTCATGAAGACTAATAAAGGTATTAAGCTTTTTAGCTTCCTCCATGGCTTCCTTGACAACTTTACTGCTTTCAAGTGGAATACCGTCATCAGAGAAACCAACCGCACCTGCTTCTAAGAGTGCCTGAAAGTCTGTCAAATCTTGGCCATTAAAATTCTTAGTAATGGTCGCAACCGTCTTGACATTGATTTTTTCCTTGGCAGCTGACTGGAGAACTTCTTGCAAAGTCTCCACGTCTGAAATGGTTGGACTGGTATTAGCCATCATGACAACAGTTGTAAAACCACCTGCAGCGGCTGCTAGGGCACCCGTATGAATATCTTCCTTGTGGGTTTGACCAGGTTCACGGAAATGAACATGAATATCGACCAAGCCAGGAGCAACTACAAGACCAGTAGCATCAATTATCTCTGCTCCTTCTTCTTTAATCTCAGGCGCAATTTTGATAATTTTCCCATCTTGAACTAAGACATCACAAACTTGATCCAAACCAGACTTGGGATCCATTACACGACCATTTTTGATTAGTAGCATCTGCTTTCTCCTTTATTCATAGAAATCAACTTGGGTATCCAACAATTTATCCCCATCATAAACAAACTTGGCTGAAAAGAAGGGTTTATCCTCTAAAAGCCACTCAACAAAGGTATGGTCACCTTCCCAAGTCGGCTTGCTTAAGACTTCATCATAGGGAACCCATTCCAGCGTTCCCTCATTACAGTCAATCAAGTCCCCCTCAAACTCTGTCACCTTAAAAACATAGGTGTACCAGTCTAAATCTGGTGTAAATTCAGGAAAAGTGATGACGCCTTTTAGAACTGGCTTGGCTTTGAGCCCTGTTTCTTCGAGGATTTCACGCGCCGCGCATTCTTGAGGGGTCTCCCCTCGCTCTAGCTTACCACCCACACCAATCCATTTGCCTTCATGGACATCATTAGGCTTCTTATTACGATGGAGCATGAGCAGTTCTTTTCCGTTATCAATGTAGCAAATCGTCGCTAACTGAGGCATATTTTCTCCTTATCTAAGCCAATCGATTGGCTCTTGTCCTGTCTCTTTTAAGAATGCATTGGCCTTGGAAAAAGGCTTGGAACCCCAAAATCCTCTATAAACTGACAAAGGACTAGGATGGGCTGATTCGATAATCAAGTGATGAGGATTGGTAACTAAGGCCTTCTTCTTGCGTGCAAAAGAACCCCAAAGGACAAAGACTACAGGTCTATCCAGATTATTGACAACCTTAATAACCGCATCTGTAAAAGGTTCCCATATCTGACCAGCATGACCATTGGCCTGTCCAGCAGGAACCGTCAAACAAGCATTAAGAAGCAAGACTCCTTGCTCAGCCCAAGCTGTCAAATCATGAGATTTCTTAACGCCGATATCATCTGACAATTCTGTCAAGATATTTTGCAGAGATGGCGGTGCTGGAATAGAGTCAGGTACAGAAAAACTCAAGCCCTGCGCTTGACCTGGCCCGTGATAGGGATCTTGCCCTAGAATCACCACCTTAACTTCTTCAAGCGGTGTTGTCAAGAGAGCTTGAAAAACCTTTTCCTTGGGCGGATAAACAGTACCCTGAGCATAGACCTGCTCCATAAACTGATTGATTTTCCCAAAATAACCCTCAGGTAATTGCGCCTTAATCAAAGCATGCCAAGACGAGTGTTCCATAGCCGACTCCTTCATTTTTACTGCCTCTATTATAGCAAAAAGTGGCTATGGAAACCACTTTTTACAGTTTATCTAAGCAATCCAGCAAGTCTTGGTAAGAATGAACTTCGTAAGTCGGCTGGGCTAGTGTGTGATTTTCGAGGTGATGAGGATTGTACCAGATAGTGTCAATTCCAGCATTATTGCCACCCTGAATGTCGGCGGTTAGGGAATCTCCAATCATCAGCGTCTCTTCTTTGCTAAAACCTACAATCTGTTGACCAATTTTTTCATAAAAGAGAGCATCAGGCTTTTGTGTTTGCAACTGTTCTGAGATAAAAACTTGATTGAAATAAGGTGCTAGACCAGATTGAGTCAAACGCCCTGTCTGAATGGCAGTAATGCCATTTGTCGCAGCATACAAGTCATAATCTCGCTCGATGAGGATATCCAAGAGTTCATGAGCGCCTGAAAAAGTTTGTCCCTGTTGAGCGAGGTAAAATTGGTAACGATGGGCTAGAAAACTACCGTCTTTTTCCTGTCCAAAGTGAGCAAATAGACGAGAAAAGCGCGTGTTAACCAACTCTTGTTTACTGATTTTCTTTTGCTCTAAGTCCTTCCATAGAGCCTTGTTCATAGGAACATAATAGTCTTTATAAGCCTGAATATCTGTAACCCCTTCTTCTTTTAGGAGTTGCGTCAAAGCCACATCCTCAGCAGCATCAAAATCAAGAAGAGTGTGGTCGAGGTCGAAGAGTAGAAATTTGTAGGACAATTTGAGGTTTTCCTTTCTAGGTACTTAATAGATTAGTTTATTTCTTCTTTTTCTTAGTTTTATTCATCAACATACCAACTACAACTGGAGTAACCACACTTCCAACTTGTCCAACAACTTTAAGTATCTTTTTTGCTTCATCTATTTTTTTGTTTCTACACGATTCGCACTTATTGTGCTTATAACTTAATGGTAAATCCCTAGTACATGTCTTGCATTTTTTTATTTCTTTCATTCTAGCACCTCTGTCTCAATAGCATCTGGTTTATTTGGCAATTTCATTATAGAAGTTTCAATTTTTGGCAATTCTTTTGTCCAGTAATTTGTAGGCGAAGGATCAAGTAGATCAAGTCTCTCTACTAATTCTTGAGAACTGAGATAAGTTTCGTTAATAAATTTCCCAAAGTAATCCAAACTTTTTTGAGCAGCCTTTTTCTCGCCCAACTCATTATAAGCTATTGCTGCTGATAGTGAAACGATATTTACGGCTGCTAATCCATCTCTAATCTCATTCATACGAGCTTCAATTTTATCTGGTTTATCCCCTTTTAATAACTTCCCCCAAGTAGAATCTGGTTGTTCTTTAATAAAATTTACATTAGATTTTTGACTAAGCATTAGAAGGTTTCGACTATCTTCTGCATCTGAAATAACTTGCAGTAACATCATTGTTCTAATGTTTGGATCTGATATCTCTCTAGCCTGCAAGAGTTTCTGTTGACAACTATAGGCTATGGCAAGTCTATCTGACTCCTGTCCTTTTCTGACGTCTTCAATAGCATATTGTACATTTTGAATCTCCTCTGCAATCTGAGCCATTTGAATTTGTGACGAATAATCAGCTAACGCTTTATTTAATTCTGGTGTCAATTTAACAGATTTCAATGGTACATTTCCAATGACTTTATTAGTATTAGTATCTACTAATACCGCCAAGAGAGAGCCATCTTTCTTTGTCATTAATTTTAGCACTCCTTGAGCAATTTGTTCCCGTTGTTCTGGAGAAAGAATTGCCTGAAAAACCTCTTCAGGTATACTAGATTGGACAACATGGATAAAGGCTGGAGCAGAATATAACATTTTTTCTACTTCAGATAAGATTTTATTTGCATTTTTGGCTAAAGGTTGGGCTATTTCTGGTAACTTATTAAAAAACGTTGAGGGTTTTAGTTCATAACCGTCAATATCAAGAATATCAAAGTCAACTTCGCCAAAAAATAAAACTTCATCCATAAATTACTACCTCATTATGTTTAAATTATTAGAAATATTATACCATATTAAACAAAATTATGATTTTGATTTTTCTTTAATATTATCTATCAAATCATTTTTACTGGAATCTAACATAAAAAAACACTCTCCTATCCAATTGACAGCCCAAATCTTTCAGAATAGAACTATCCTGACTATCTAATACTCTGAATACATAAATATCCATGTAATTCTAGACCTAGAACTCCTATAAACTAAATGCTTTCGTACTATTCTAAGTCCATGATAGTCTTAAATTTTAATTTTTGAAGGATTCTAAAGCTAGAATTGCTCTAAAACAAAGAAAAATAAGGTATTCGAAACTTAGAAGAGCCCATCTACACCTCAACTACGACACTTACAATTTCTCTGATGAGCTTTGAGTTTTTTGCTAGCCCAATCATAGTGGCTTGACGTGCTACTAACAAAGTAGGAACCTAGATTTGTCCCTCCCGTCCACTTATAGATACCTTTGGCAAAGAGTTCGTCATTGCTAAAAAATTCTATCAACTCTAAAACCTTCCTATGTGATTGTTCTAGGAGTCTAGTCGCTTCTTCTAAGGAGGTTTTCTGGTGCTTCTTCCAAAAAGTGACATTCATTTCTCCATAAGTTTTCCAATTATAAGGTTCAGGGAGAAAAGGTCTTTCGTGATCTTTTTGATTAGAATGAACCCAAGTCAAAAGCAACTGATGCCATTCATAAAGATGGATCAAGACATCCCGTAGATTTTTATCCCTTTTCCAGTGAGCTTCTTTTTTCTTTGGGTCTCTTGATAAATCAAATGGAGTCTGTAGCTCATCTTCACTTAGTTGGGAGATGAAACGATTAAGCTTTTCATAGTTTTCCTTAGAGGCCAGTACTAGCTCCTCTTTTGTTTTAGGTCTTGGCATAGAGTTCTCCCTTCATATCTCTAGTTATTATTAGAGATTTTTTATCCTTTAAATCTCTATAACTTATCCTTTAATTTCTCAACAAAGAGATAGGCTGCTGGACAGGTCAAAGTATTCTTAATCGTCAAATGGTTGATTTGATGGATCTTTTTCCTGTCTGTATGAGGAAATTCACGACAGGCCTTTGGACGAACGTCATAGATGGAACAGAGATTATCTCCTCCTAGAAATGGACAAGGCATAGATTTGAAAACCTTGTCACCATCTTCATCTACCTGCAGAAACTCTGCTTCAAAAGCGGGTAATTTCATCTTAAAATACTTGGCGATTCGTGTAATATCTGCTTCTTTAAAGTCAGGTCCCAATGTCTTGCAACAGTTGGCACAGGCAGTGCAATCAATCTCCTCAAAAACTTCTTGGTGAATCTGTTGAGCTATCTTATCTAGATTTTTTGGTGGTTTTTTCTTTAGATTTGCTAAAATTTTACGGTGCTCCTTTTGCTTTTGCAAGGCTAGCTGGTGGTAATACTCAATATCAATTTCTTTAGACATAATTTCTTTCTAATTCACGTATTTTTGTCTATTATACCATAAACACTGCCCCTTTTTTGCACCCTGAACATAAAAATAGCCCTTCGGATAAAATCCGAGGGGCTAGAAACGTTGTTAAATCAACGGCTGAACTTTTGAATTTCAAGGTTCAGGATAAAATAGTTCACTGAACTATTTTATTTTTTAAGGTTGTAGAATGATTTCAATCCACGGTATTCAGCTACTTCACCAAGTTGGTCTTCGATGCGAAGCAATTGGTTGTATTTAGCGATACGGTCTGTACGTGAAAGTGAACCAGTCTTGATTTGTCCTGCGTTAGTTGCAACTGCGATGTCAGCGATTGTTGAATCTTCAGTTTCACCTGAACGGTGTGATACAACGGCAGTGTAACCAGCTTCTTTAGCCATTTCGATAGCTTCAAAAGTTTCAGTAAGAGTACCGATTTGGTTAACTTTGATAAGGATTGAGTTAGCAGCACCTTCTTGGATACCACGTGCAAGGTAGTCAGTGTTTGTTACGAAGAAGTCGTCACCAACAAGTTGTACTTTCTTACCAAGACGTTCAGTAAGTGCTTTCCAACCATCCCAGTCGTTTTCATCCATACCATCTTCGATAGTGATGATTGGGTATTTGTTAACCAATTCTTCAAGGTAGTCGATTTGTTCTGCAGATGTACGAACAGCAGCGCCTTCACCTTCAAATTTAGTATAGTCGTAAACTTTACGTTCTTTATCGTAGAATTCTGATGAAGCACAGTCAAATCCGATAAATACGTCTTTACCTGGAACATATCCAGCAGCTTCGATCGCAGCAAGGATAGTTTCAACACCGTCTTCAGTTCCTTCGAAACGAGGAGCGAATCCACCTTCGTCACCTACGGCAGTTTCCAAACCACGTGATTTAAGGATTTTCTTAAGAGCGTGGAAGATTTCAGCACCGTAACGAAGAGCTTCTTTGAATGTTGGCGCACCAACTGGCAAGATCATGAACTCTTGGAAAGCAATTGGAGCGTCAGAGTGAGAACCACCGTTGATGATGTTCATCATTGGAGTTGGAAGAACTTTAGTGTTGAATCCACCAAGGTAGCTGTAAAGTGGGATTTCAAGGTAGTCAGCAGCAGCACGAGCTACAGCGATAGACACACCAAGGATTGCGTTTGCACCCAATTTACCTTTGTTAGGAGTACCGTCAAGAGCGATCATAGCACGGTCGATAGCTTGTTGATCACGTACATCGTAGCCAATGATAGCTTCAGCAATGATGTTGTTTACGTTGTCAACAGCTTTTTGTGTACCAAGACCACCGTAACGAGATTTGTCACCGTCGCGAAGTTCAACTGCTTCGTGTTCACCAGTAGAAGCTCCTGATGGAACCATACCACGTCCGAAAGCACCTGATTCAGTGTAAACTTCTACTTCAAGTGTTGGGTTACCGCGTGAGTCTAGGACTTCGCGAGCGTAAACATCAGTAATAATTGACATTTTTTACTCTCCTTATGAGTTAAATTTTTTACACCTCTATAATACCTTAAAACCCCTCCTTTTTCAAGAAAAAACGTTATCTTTGTGCAAATTTTCCTTAACTTTATAAAGTAATCGCTTTCTTTTGTCTGTTTTATTCTAACTTTTATGATATACTGTTTTCATGACAGATTTATCAAAACAATTACTTGAAAAAGCTCACGGTGGGCCAAAAATTAATCCGGATGAGCAAAGACGCTATCTTGGTACCTTTGAGGAAAGAGTTCTTGGGTATGCAGATATTGACACAGCAAATAGTCCTCAGTTAGAAAAAGGCTTTTTATCTATTTTAGAAAATCTTCAGGAAAAAGCAGAGCCACTATTTGTGAAGATTTCACCAACTATCGAATTTGACAAGCAAGTTTTCTACTTGAAAGAAGCAAAAGAAACTGATAGCCAAGCCACAATAGTTTCTGAAGACCACGCTTCTTCTCCTTTTGGACTGATTATTCATACCAATGCACCAGTACAAGTAGAAGAAAAGGACCTTCGACTTGCTTTTGCAAAACTTTGGGAAGATAAAAAGGAAGAACCAGCTAAAACATCCATCTGGAAGAAATGGTTTGGCTAAATCTTGCGCATATTTAATAAGTGACCGATATTGGCAGTCGTGCGCTCCAGATAGAGACTGGCATTTTTCAAACTATCTTCTAGAGGTTCACTTTTCTCCAAAATTGAAAAAGCCGCTTGGATATTCTCAAATGGTAGGGGAGGTAAATCCTCAGCAATACTACCACAAATAGCAATGACAGGAACTCCGACAGGGGTTCTTTTTGCTACGCCTATCGGCGCTTTACCTGCTAAACTTTGACGATCTATCCTTCCTTCTCCTACAACTACCAAGTCAGCATCTGCAACTTTCTTATCAAAGTCAATCAAATCTAAACAAGTGTCAATTCCAGATACGATACTTGCTTTAGCAAAGGCACACAAACCGCCAGCAATTCCTCCACCAGCTCCTGCACCTTTAATTTCTAATGTTGCAGGCGAGACTTTTTCATAAAAATCTTGGATTGCCTGATCTACGACTGCAAACATAGTAGGATGTAAACCTTTTTGCTTTCCAAAAGTGTAAGTCGCACCTTGCTGACCACATAAGGGACTCACGACATCTGCTAAAATACGAATTTGCACATCTTCAGGAATTTCATAGCGATTTTCTGTTGACATAGAAGCTAAGTTTAGTAAGGATTGACCGCAAGCAGGCAAGACATTTCCAGCCTTATCATAGAATTGATACCCCAATCCAGCAGCAATACCAATACCGCCATCATTACTGGCCGTACCACCAACGCCGATATAGATATCTTTAATCCCTTGAGCAATGAGATGACGAATCAACTCTCCAATACCACAAGTTTGGATTTGAAGTGGATTTCGTTTCTCTAGCGGAATCTTTCCAAGGCCAACCAAGTCGGCAACTTCAAATAGCGCCAGTCCCCCTTTTTGAAAATAGCGCATGGCTTCTTTTTGTCCAAAAGGTCCTGTCACTTTGATCCATTTTTCTTCAAGGTCAATAGAATGCCGAATAGCATCTACTGTACCTTCGCCACCATCACCAACAGGGCAGAGGAGACAGTCTACATCTGCTATCGATTGTTGGAAGCCTCTTTTTATTGCTTCAGCTACCTGTTGAGCGGACAAGCTTTCCTTAAACGAATCTGGTGCAATTACAATCTTCATATTTTCCCTCATTCTAAACAGTCAATCAAGGGAAGAACTTCTAAAAAATCCCTCTTGTCAACATGATGTGGTATTTCTTTTTTGAGTACTTCTTTGCCACAAAAGGCGATTCCCAGTCCTGCTGATTTCAACATTAATAGGTCATTTGCCCCATCTCCGATTGCAACAGTTCTTTCTTGAGGAAGTTTTAGTCCCTCTCTCCATTTTTCCAGAGTCTCTTTTTTGACCTCAGGACTTATAATTTGTCCAATCAATTTTCCAGTTAAAAGACCATCTTTGACTTCAAGTTGGTTGGCAGAGAAATGGGCAATTCCAAGAGATTTTGCTAGTCTCGCAACTATTGGTGTAAAGCCACCAGACAGTAGACCAACTAGGATACCATTCTTTTGGAGAATGGAAATGAATTCCTGGGCATTTGGCGTTAGATGAATAGAGTTGAAGACTTTATCAAAAACCGAAACAGGAAGACCTTCCAGCAAGGACACTCTTTTTCTTAAACTGCTTTCAAAGTCTAACTCTCCTCGCATTGCCCGACTTGTAATCAGCGAAATTTCCTCCTCACGACCTGCCTCTCTACCCAAAAGATCAATCACTTCTTCTAGGATTAAGGTTCCATCAACATCCATGACACACAAACCTTTTACTTGAGACATATCTTCTCCTCTCTAAACAGCCCAAAAATCGTATGAAGTCATCATACGATTTTATCTATTAATTAACTAAACTATGGTACAAGTCAAGGTATGACTTGCAGGCTGTATCCCATGAGAAATCACACTCCATAGCTTGTTTTTGTAGATTTCTCCAAACATCAGGATGGTTTCTATACAAGTCCAATGCTGTTTGGAAAGTCCAATTTAACCAGTAAGGAGATAGATTGTCAAAGCTAAAGCCAGTACCGCTTCCCTCGATTGGATTGAAAGCGCGAACGGTATCTCGCAAGCCACCAACTTCATGAACCAATGGCAAGGTTCCGTAACGCATAGCCATCATTTGAGACAAGCCACATGGTTCAAAACGACTTGGCATGAGGAAGAGATCACAAGCAGCGTAGATTTCTTGAGCTAGTTTGACATCAAAAGTGATATTTGCTGATAGCTTGTCTGGGTAAATCTGAGCAAACCATGAGAAAGCCCCTTCAAAGGCTGGATCGCCAGTTCCCAAAAGAACAATCTGAACATCTTCTTGCAAGATATGGTGCAGACTTTCGACCACCACATCAAAACCTTTTTGACGTGTCAAACGAGAAACAATTCCCACCAGTGGAACGTCAGCTCTAACTGGCAAGCCTACTCTCTCTTGCAATTTTGCCTTATTTTGGGCTTTTCCAGACAAATCTTCCTGATTAAAATGATAGTCTAAAAGAGCATCCGTCTGAGGATTATAAAGATCAGCATCAATCCCATTCAAGATACCAGATACCTTGCCAGATTCCATTCTAAGAATCTGATCCAAGTTACATCCGAACTGACTGGTCATAATTTCATGAGCATAGCTAGGCGAAACGGTTGAAACACGATCCGCATAGAGAATACCTGCCTTCATCCAGTTCAGACAGTTGTTCCATCGAAGGGTGCCATCAGCATAACGCTCAAAGCCAACTCCAAACAAATCCCATAACATTCCTTCTGAAAATTGTCCTTGGAATTCCAAATTATGAATGGTTAAAACAGTTTTAATGCCCTCATAGGCTTGAATCCAACGGTATTTTTCCTTTAACAAGAAAGGAATCATAGCTGTATGGTAGTCATGAACATGGAGAAGGTCAGGAATAAAGTCAATTCTTTCCATAGCCTCAATGGCAGCCAGTTGGAAAAAGGCAAAGCGTTCTCCGTCATCAAAATCGCCGTAAACATGACCACGGAAGAAATAATATTGGTTGTCAATAAAGTAGAAGGTCACACCATTTAGTACTATTTTCTTAATTCCACAGTACTGTCTGCGCCAACCAACACTCACCTCAAAATGAAGAACATCTTCAATCTGATTTCCAAATTTAGCCTCTACCATGTCATAGTAGGGTAAAATTACTGCAACTTCATGTCCCGCTTTTACCAGTGATTTAGGAAGAGCGCCAATGACGTCTCCCAAACCACCTGTTTTTGAAAAGGGTGCACCCTCAGCAGCTACAAATAAAATTTTCATGAATGAATATCCTCTGTTACTTTAGCACCTTTCTTAACGACGACTGGATGTTCTGCAGTTCCACGGATCACAACTCCATCCGCAACTTCAACACCCTTGTCTAAGATAGCATATTCTACCTGAGCACCTTCTCCAATAACAACACGAGGGAATAAGATGCTATCTTTAACCAAGCTATCCTTATGGACATGAATATTACGTGATAAAACAGAATTAGCCACTTGACCTTCAATGATACTACCAGAGGCAAACTGAGAAGTGCTTACCTTAGATGTATTAGCATAATAAGTTGGCTCTTCGTTTTTTACCTTTGTGTAAATCTTTTGGTTTGGAGTAAATAGAGAGTAGAATTTTTGAGATTCAAGCATATCTTTATTAGCTTGGTAATAAGACTCTACAGAATGAATATTTGCCAGATAACCTGTGTACTCGTAGGCAAAAGCCCCTTCTTTTGCCGCCAAATCCCGTAAAACATAACGCAATTTCTCTGGATGTTCTTTCTTAGCTTCTTCTTCTAAGCGTTCAATCAACCAAGGTGTATCGACGACAAAGATATCTGTGGACATATTGTAAACTTCATCTGATGATTTACTATCAAAGAGTTTATGAGAACGGACATGGTCTGTTTCATCCACTTCTAAGATTGCATTTACTTCTGAAATATCTTTTTTAGGTAGTTTTTTATAAACTACAGTGATTGGACCTTTTGTTGTAGTGTGTAGGTGGAATACTTGGTTCAGATCAATATTAATCAAAACATCACAGTTAAGTGACACTGTTTGGTTTGAGCCGGAACGTTTCAAATAAGTAAGAAGCTGTTGGTAGTATTCTTTCCCAACTGTACTACTTTCCACACGGGTATTGTAAATACCTAGATAGTAGTGGCTAAGAAGAGTTGACAATCCCCACTCACGCCCTGAACGGATATGGTCAAAGACTGAACTGATATTGTCTTGTTGGAAAATACCAAAAATACTACGGACACCAGCATTAGCAAGACTTGAAAGCGGGAAGTCAATCAAGCGATATTTACCACCAAATGGCAAACTAGCTACTGGACGGTGGTCTGTCAGTGTTGACATATCATGAAAACCAACTGTGTTTCCTAAAATGGCAGAATATTTATCAATCTTCATCTGTTGCTACCCCCACTACTTCATCATATCCTACAACTTGTACTTCTTCTGTTCCATCAATTTCGACACCATCAGAAATAACTGCACCTTCACCAATAATGGCACGTTTGATTTTAGCTCCCTGACCGACAATTGCACCACTCATGATAACTGAATCTACTACTTCTGCCCCTTCGCGAACTTGCGCACCTGTTGAGAGGATAGAATGTTTAACAGTTCCATCTACGAAACAGCCATCGACAACCAAGGAATCTTCCACATGAGCATTTGCCCCAAGGAAGTTTGGTGGTGAAATTAAGTTTCTTGAGTAAATCTTCCATTGACGGTTACGGCTATCCAAGGCATTTTCTGGTGAAATATATTCCATGTTCGCTTCCCAAAGCGACTCAATCGTACCAACATCTTTCCAGTAACCATTAAATTCGTAGGCATAAACACTTTCACCTGACTCAAGGTAATTTGGAATGACATTTTTACCAAAGTCTGACATATCGACATTGCTCTTTTCAGCAGCAACGAGCATATTGCGGAGACGTTGCCAATCAAAGATATAGATCCCCATAGAAGCTTTGGTGGATTTAGGTTGAGCTGGTTTTTCTTCAAATTCAACAATACGATTGTTTGCATCTGTATTCATGATACCAAAACGGCTAGCTTCCTTAAGAGAAACATCAAGAACTGCGACTGTCAAACTAGCATTATTATCCTTGTGTGACTGGAGCATATCATCATAGTCCATTTTATAGATGTGGTCCCCAGATAGAATCAAAACATACTCAGGGTTGACACTGTCGATATAGTCGATATTTTGGTAAATAGCGTGGCTAGTTCCCTCAAACCAACGATTTCCTTCACTTGCAGAATAAGGTTGAAGAATAGAGACACCTGAATTGATACCGTCTAGTCCCCAACTTGAACCATTCCCAATATGGTTGTTGAGAGCAAGTGGTTGGTACTGTGTAATGACTCCAACATTGTTGATGCCTGAGTTGGCACAGTTTGAAAGAGCAAAGTCAATGATACGGTAGCGCCCACCAAATTGCACAGCTGGTTTTGCAATGCTTTGAGTGAGTTTACCGAGACGAGTTCCTTGCCCACCAGCAAGAATCAAAGCTAACATTTCATTCTTCATTTTCTACTCCTTTTTGGTTTTTACTTGTGACGGTTTTAGTAGGTTTCAAGCGACGTTTGATTTTCCAAACACTTGCTCCCATAGCCGGTAGGGTAAAGGTCAAGGTCTGCTCATAATCTTTCCATAGTCCTTCTTGCGTTTGCACAGTTTGATTATGTTCTTTCCAAACGCCTCCCCACTCTTCTAACTCAGTATTCCAGACTTCTTCGTAAATCCCTGCAACAGGAAGTCCGATTGTAAAATCTTTTCGTTCAACAGGTGCCATATTAAAGATACAGACTAACATATCATCCTTCTTACCCTTACGGATGAAGGAAAGAACACTCTGGTCTCGATTATCCGCATCGATGATTTCAATACCATCATAGCTGGTATCAATTTCCCACAGACAGCGGTGGTCTTTGTAAAACTGATTTAGCTGAGAAGTGAAATACTTCATCTTAGCATTCATTGGATCTTCTAAGTTTGACCATTCCAACTGTTCTTCAGATTTCCATTCTAGGAATTGCCCATATTCACTACCCATGAAGAGCAATTTTTTACCTGGGTGACAAATTTGGTAAGTGTAGAGATTACGCAAGCCTGCGAATTGATTATAGCGATCTCCCCACATCTTGTGCATCATACTCTTCTTGCCATGAACCACTTCATCGTGTGAGAATGGTAGGAGATAATTCTCTTTGAAGACATACATAAAGCTGAAAGTCACCAAGTTAAAGTCGTATTTACGATAAATCGGATCTTCTTCATAGAAACGGAGGATGTCATTCATCCAACCCATATTCCATTTGTAGTCGAAGCCAAGACCATCTGAATCCTTAGTGTCAGTAATCTGAGTAGCTGATGAACTTTCCTCCGCTATCATCATCACATCAGGATGAACTAGTTTAATCACATCATTCAAGCGTTGAAGGAAATAATAACCTTCATAGTTGAGATTGCCACCATCTTTATTAGGTGTCCATGGAGCATCATCGTAGTCAAGATAGAGCATGTTGCTAACGGCATCTACGCGAATACCATCTAAATGATAAAAATCAATCCAGAACTTAATACTAGAGATCAGGAAAGACTGGACTTCATTCTTTCCAAGGTCAAAATTAAGTGCTCCCCAACCGTAGTTATGAGCCTTATTATGGTCTTGGTATTCAAAAGTCGGTGTTCCATCATAATAGGCCAAGGCATCATCATTGATAGTAAAGTGACCAGGTACCCAGTCTACAATAACACCTATATTGTTTAAGTGACATTCCTCAACAAAATCTTGAAATTCTTCAGGACGACCATAGGCATGCTCTAGAGCAAAGTAACCCATAAGCTGATAGCCCCAACTCAAACCTAGTGGGTGAGACATCAGGGGCATAAACTCAATGTGAGTATAATTCATCTCAACCAAGTAAGGAATGAGTTCATCTTTCAATTGAGCAAAACTATAGGGGCTGCCATCAGGATTTCTCTTCCAAGAGCCAGCATGAGCCTCGTAAATATTGACAGGACGCTCTTCAAAGCTCAAGCGTTTTCTACGGGCTAGCCAGAGACCATCCTTCCATTTCTTTTCTGGAATATCTGTTAAAATAGCCCCAGTACCAGGTCGTGCCTCATACCGTACAGCCAAAGGGTCAATCTTCATCAGCTGATGACCATTTGCACGTGTGATATGGTACTTATAAATTTGGCCTTCTTGAGCAAGGCTGGTAAAGACTTCCCAGACTCCAAATTCATTCCGTTCCATCAGAATTTGATTTTCAACCCAATTAGTGAAATCCCCTACCAAGTGAACAGCCTGAGCATTAGGCGCCCACACACGAAAAGTATAGCCATACTCTCCATTTTTTTCTTCCCTATGAGCTCCCAGATAGTGCTGGAGGTGAAAATTTTCACCTGTCATAAAGGTTTTTAAAGCTTTTTTCTTATCCATACACCCTCCTATTTCTGTAAGCGTTTTCTATAGATTTATTATACTACCTTTTTAGGGAAGATTCAAGTAAATTACGGAATTTGCAAAAAAATCTTTTGAAAGTCTTCAACAAATTCACTGATGTGTTCACTTGTAAATCAAGAAATTTTCAGAAACGCTTTGAAAACGAATTGTTTTTTTATAATACTATCATAAAGTTCGTTATTTAGCTAACAAAAATATAATTTTAAGTAAAAAAATAAATCAGGAAACGAATCTCCTGATTTTATTAACAGATAAAGCACCACAAATGAATTTAAATTGTAAATCTATTCTACAAAACTTTAAAGACGCTGGCACTGACGCCACCAACCATATCTTTATCACTTAAATGGCTATTGGTCACCAATAGTTCTAGATTTCCAGCATTTTCAAACTGGAAGTCTTGCCCTTTAGCATTAAATACAACCAGTAAATGTTCTTCCCCTTGAATCTCATAGACAATCCAACCACTATGTTCGTTGGCTGAATGAACAAAAACATGATGGTAAATCTCATCATAAGTTGAGTAAGAAAAGGCACTGCTTTCTGTCTTCAATCGAATCATCTGACGGATAAACTCAATACTATCTTGACGCTCATTAAGCAAGTCCCAGTTCACTTGGTTCACACTGTCTGGAGCATTATAGCTATTCATAGCACGTTCTCTATCATCATGGGTCAGCTCACCATTTTCACCAGTCGCAACCAGTTTGGTACGACCAAATTCTTGACCGATTTCCATAAAGGCCATCCCCTGCATGAGTAGGTTCATAGCTGTGGCTGTCTCAACCTTGCGCATGATTTGCTCTGAACTTTGGTCTGGATGTAGGGTTGCCAACAAATCGTGAAGATTGTAATTGTCATGGGCTTCCACATAGTTAAGTACTTGGTTTGGATGTGTATAGGTACCTAATTCACGACTGCCTAGAATTGCTTTGGCAAGAATTGGCTCTGTCGCAGCACCACTAACAAAACCTGACTTGATAGCACCATAAACTTCTCCACCTTTTACAGCATCACGCTGATTGTCATTAAAGAAACCAATACTTGGCATCTGGTAGGCATTGTCTTTCTTAGCCTTATCATAAGGGGCAAGACCTGTTCCCATATCCCAACCTTCTCCATAGAGGATAATGTTAGGGTCGATTTCATCCAAGCTCTGACGAATCATCTGCATGGTCTTAACATCATGAATCCCCATCAAATCAAAACGGAAGCCGTCAATATTGTATTCCTGCACCCAGTATAGAAGAGAATCAATCATATACTTGCGGAACATTTCATGTTCGCTGGCTGTTTCATTTCCAACACCTGTTCCATTCTGGAAGGTGCCATCTGGGTTCATACGATAATAGTAATCAGGGACAGTTGTTTGGAAAGGTGCATCAACAACTGAGAAGGTATGGTTATAGACCACATCCATAATGACACCAATGCCCGCATCGTGATAGGCTTGAACCATGGTCTTCAAATCACGAATGACCTGAGCTGGATCATCTGGATTGGTTGAAAGGCTCGTTTCTGGTGCATTATAGTTTTGTGGATCATAACCCCAGTTGTAGGTTACATTCCCATCAGCATCATATTCTTTGTGACGGTCTGCAATTGGTTGCAACTGAACATAATTGTAGCCAATCTCTTTGATGTAATCAAAAGCAGTTGCTTGACCGTACTGGTTAACCGTTCCAGTCTGAGCAGCACCCAAGAAAGTTCCTCGAAGATGTTCATCCACACCCGAGGTCGGTGATTTGGTCAAATCACGAATGTGCATTTCACAGATAACTGCCTTACATGGATTTGTCAAACGCCAAGTAGCCTCAGAACCGTGCTTGACCTCGAAGCCTTCAACTTGCTTTTCTGCATGACTCAGGATAGCTGAACGTTTGCCATCAGGACTGGTCGCGATTGTGTAAGGGTCACGTGTCAGTGTCTGGTGATGAGGGAATTGGACTTGATACTGATAAGCCTTACCAGTCAAATCTTCATCAACATCCAAACTCCAGACACCGATTGTATTGTCTTTATGGTTATAAGAGTAGCTATTGCCTCTTTCCATCTCAAAAGTCTTCCAAACAGGAGCATTGTTAGCGGCAGATTCATAAACAACTACCTGCACTTCTGTCGCTGTTGGAGCCCAGAGAGCAAAATGAGCTTGATTATCCTCTACACGGCACCCCAATTCACCTTGGTAACCCCAATGGTGGTCAAAACTAGCACTGTTAATGGCCTTATCAAAGGCAAAAGGATTTTGATTTTTATAGAAAGGACTGGCAATAGCAGGATTTTCAGAATAATAAATTCTGTCATCCCCTTCCAAAATCCAGACCTCTGTTAATAGGGGATAGTGATTAAAACGGATAGCATATTCCTTACTGGTTTGACCTGTATGAACCACAAAATTCAAGCTTTCTAGGGCATGAGCACTTGGGTGTTCAAAACTAAATAAAGCCCCAAAATAATCTTCTTTGTAGGTCAGCAAATCAATTCGCTGGTCATGACTTTTCACAAAAGAGCAAGTATCGTATTCACCATTCTTGCGATGGTAATGAATGCGCATAGGGTAGTTATACATTGTTTATTTTTCCTTTTTACTTCTATTTTCTTTCTATTTCACTAATAAATTCTTGACCAATTTTGTCACGACTATCAAACATAGTAATATTATCCAAACTCTGATTTTAAACGATTATTACAAGTTTTCTAGCCAAGCTTCATCTCGAACCTCGATACCAAGTTCTTGTGCTTTTTGCAGTTTACTTCCAGCATCTGCTCCTGCCACGACGAGATCGGTCTTTTTAGAAACACTGCCTGTTACCTTGGCACCCAGACTTTCGAGTTTACTTTTAGCTTCTGAGCGCTTGAGCCGTTCCAATTTTCCAGTCAATACCACGGTCAAACCTGACAAGACTGCATCCGCTACTACCGTCTGACCTTTATAATCCAGATTGACCCCAGCTTCTTTTAATTCTTTAAGTAGAATTTCAGAGCCTTCTGTCGCAAAATATGTCTGAAGACTCTTGGCAATCACACCACCCAGACTTTCAATACTAGCCACTTCCTCTGGATCTGCCTGAGCCAGATTTTCAATTGAATGGAAATGTTGAAGTAATAGCTGACTAGCCTTGCTTCCGACATGGCGAATCCCTAGTCCAAACAAGAGTTTTTCAGCAGAATTTTCCTTTGATGCTTGGATAGCCTGATACAGTTTAGCAGCGGACTTTTCCTTAACCCCCTCTAAAAGGAGGAAATCTTCTTCTTTTAAACGGTAAATATCCGCCACATCCTTGACTAAATTGGCAGCGAAAAGCTTCTCAACAATAGATGGACCAAGGCCTGTAATATTCATAGCATCACGAGAAGCAAAGTGGATCAAACCTTCCATGATTTGGGCAGGGCAACGCGGATTGATACAACGCAGGGCTACTTCATCTTCAAAGTGCAACAAATCAGAGTCACAACTTGGACAGTTTGTAGGGATATCTAGTTTTTCTTCAGAAACCCGTTTGGATTCTACCACACGTAAAACGGCAGGGATGATATCTCCAGCCTTATAGACGATAACCGTGTCGTCTTTGCGGATATCTTTTTCAGCAATATAATCCACATTGTGCAGGGTCGCACGGCTAACAGTTGTACCAGCTAGTTGTACTGGTGTGAGATTTGCAGTTGGCGTGACAACTCCAGTACGACCTACTGTCCAATCAACTGATAAGAGTTTAGCTTCTTTTTCCTCAGCAGGAAACTTGTAGGCTACTGCCCACTTTGGAGCCTTGACGGTAAAACCGAGTTCTTCTTGGCTTGCTAAATCATTGACCTTGATCACCACCCCATCGATATCATAAGGCAGATTCTCCCGTTCCTGTCCTACTTCTTGGATAAAATTCCAGATTTCATCTATATTTTCAGCCAAGATTCGCTTAGGATTGACCACAAAACCAAGCTGTTCTAGGTGCTTCAAAACCTTTTCTTGACTATCACGAGTTGAAGGGCTGGCTTCTTGATAGAGGAAAGTCGCAAGATTGCGCTTGGCAACTACTGCTGTATCCAACTGTCGCAGAGTGCCTGCTGCCGCATTACGAGGATTGGCAAATTCAGACTCTCCATTTTCTTGGCGAGCTTGGTTAACCTGGTCAAAAGAAGCGCGTGGCATGTAACATTCCCCACGAACTGTGATATCTAGTTCTTCTGGCAAGGTCAAAGGAATGTCCTTAACACGCTTGAGGTTTTCCGTGATATTCTCCCCAACAGAACCGTCTCCACGTGTTGCACCAACAACTAAAATCCCCTTTTCATAAGTAAGCGAGATAGACAAACCATCGATTTTCAGCTCACAAATATAGGTCGGATGAGCCACTTCCTTACGAACACGCGCATCAAAAGCTTCAAGCTCCTCACGTGAAAAAGCATCCTGCAAACTATAAAGAGGATACTGATGACTGTATTTTTCAAAACCATCTAAAACCTTGCCACCAACACGATGGGTAGGACTGTCTGCTAGCACTTGATCTGGATAGGCAGTTTCTAACTCAACCAACTCTCGGTAAAGGCGATCATACTCACTGTCTGAAACCGAGGGATTATCGCTGGTATAGTACTCAGTCGCATAGCGATTGAGCAAGGCGACCAACTCATTCATTCTTTTATTCATAAAACTATTTTACCATAAATTAAGCCCTTCTCACAAACAAGAAGGGCGGAAAAAACACTTAGATTGGAATTATTTTTAAAGTCCAAGCAAACTTATGTCTCTTTTTCAAAATGAGTTCGAACATATCCGAGAGCTAAGAAAGATAAGGCTACAACTCCAAGTCCAATAATCAAGAAAGAATAAAGATGTACACTTGGAAGCAAGGTCATTAAACCTGTTGCAATAGGCATAAATAATATAGCTAAGGTATAAATCGAACTGAGAACTCTACCAAGATATTCACCTTCAACCTTAGTTTGTACCTGAGTAAAAAAGTGAATATTAAAAATCGTCATAAATAATTCACAAATGAAATTTCCTGAAAAAGCAAGATAGGAGGGGAGGGTAAATCCCATTATCATCACTCCAAGTCCAGTCAGTGCCAATAAAAATAAAAGCATTTCCATACTAGCTTTAATCTTACTAGCTAACAACGCCCCAACAATAGATCCGATAGCACCCATTGTCAAAATAGTGGCATAGGCACCTTGTACTCCATAGAGCTGATTTGAAAAGGGAAGGAGGTAATTAAAAGCTGCAAAGAAAAAATTGACACTTGAAGCCATGACTAACAAAAAGAAGATTTCCTTTTGTTTTACAATATAGTGAACCCCCTCCTTGATATCAGAAAAAATAACTCTGAATGTAAGTTTCTTCTCCCCCAAAGTTTTATCTTCTTTTTTTGGAAGCAGGGCTACCAAGCCAAAAGCGAGAAAAAAACTAAGAGCATCTAATACCAAGGTAACGCGAAGAATTGCGAATTGTAAAACCAGAAAAGAGAGTACAGGGGAACTCACACTGACAACCTGCATCACCAATTCCAAACGAGAATTGTAGAGGACCAGTTCATCCTTCTCTACCAATTCTGTGATAATGGCCTTATTTGCCGGTCTAGAAAAGGCAAAAGCAATAGCCTGCACAATATTGGCAAAAATCAAAGCGCCAATCATCCAGCTGTCATTCCTTATAAAAGAAATAGCCAGACAAAGAATCCCACAAACAAGGTCTGTCACCATTAAAATCTTACGACGAGAAAATCGGTCTGAAATAACTCCACCAAAGGGATTTACGAGAATAGATGTGACGAGTTCAGAAATCTGATACATTCCTAAAACTGTCTTTCCGATAGTTCCCATGGAAGCCAACCAGACACTATTTCCATAATCATAGAGCATATTCCCTATCTTGTTAACAGCTCCGCGACTAATCAACTGTACTGCATAGCGATTCATATAAAAACTCCTCTCAAATTTTGAAACTATTGTATCAAAACTGAAAGGAGCTTTTTCATTTTTCCCTTATTTGGGAAAATTAATCTTTGATAAATTTTTTGTAGTGTTCCTGATAATAGTCTACTTGTTCTGGAAGACCTAGCACGACAAAAATATGCATGGCCTCTTTCATCTGCTTACAGCCTTCTTTACACTGTCCTTTTTGGTACAAGGAAAAGCCTTTTAGATAATGGAAAATATTACGCTCATACAGTTTGATCCCTTTACCAATAATCTTCTCTGTATAAGCCTCAAAATAGCTTGCATTGTCAAAAGAAAGATGCTCTAAACAATGCTGGTAACAATTAAGGGCTAAAATCAAGACCAGTTTTCTATGGCGACCAATTTCTTGATAAAATTCCTCCCTCTCCATAACTTCTCTACCAATCCGAGTTACATAGTCCACATCGTAGAAACTATAGAGGTTCCCGAAAAGAATCAACTCATACATGGTCCATTCTTCTGTTTTGAAGAGATAATCTGCCACCTTATCCAAATCATCTTGCTTCATATCATAACTCGAATCTCTTTGACAAATCAGACCTTGTAGCAAAATCCAGTTCAGCTCAAAATAAAGGGGATTCGTCGAACTCTTAGCCTTTTCAAGTTGTTCTCTTTGAAGCTTTTGAAAACCTGCAATATCATTTGAGTAGTAAAGGGGTACAATTTGTCCCATCATGGCAACATGTTCATGATTATGGAAATCCCTAGCCTTATCCATGAAATTTTCGATTGTTACATGAATGTTATCCAAAATCTCAAAGAAACGTGAGACTGCTAGGTCAGACTCCCCAAGCTCAAAGCGAGATAACTGAGAGGTCGAACAGGACTCCCCTGCCGCCTCCTTTAAAGAATAATTTCCACTTGTTCGAAATTCACGAAATACTTTTCCAAGATTTTCCATCTTACACCTGCTCTGATAATTCTTCCCATTCAAGCATAGCTTCTTCCTGACGATGGCTGATTTTGTCCAGCTCAGCCTGCAATTCCATCAGTTTATCGGCATCGTTTGTTTCCAACATTTGTTCAGAAATCGCTTGACTTTGACTTTCTAACTCTTCAATTTCAGCTTCTAGACTTTCGATTTGTCGCATGAGCTTACGAACTTCTTTTTGACTTTCTTTCTGAGCTTGATAGTCATTAACTGAGCTTGCTTCTTTTGCTTGATTGCTGGTTGAAGCTTCCTCAGTTTGAATCATTTCTACTTCTGCTTTCTTCTCAACATAGTAATCGTAATCTCCAAGATAGAGAGTTGATCCATTCTCAGACAATTCCAGTACATGAGTTGCCACACGATTGATAAAGTAACGGTCGTGACTGACGAATAGAAGAGTTCCATCAAAGTCAATCAAGGCATTTTCCAACACTTCCTTGCTATCAATATCCAAGTGGTTGGTTGGCTCATCCAGAATCAAGAAGTTGTTGTTTTCCATGGACAATTTAGCTAAAAGCAAACGAGCTTTTTCGCCACCAGACAGCATGCCAACTGATTTTTTAACATCATCTCCTGAGAAAAGGAAGGCACCTAGACGGTTACGGATTTCAACTTCTGGTGTCAGTTTAAAATCATTCCAAAGTTCATCAAGTACCGTATTACTTGGTGTCAGCTTGCTTTGGGTTTGGTCATAGTAACCAACCTCAACATTAGCGCCAAAGCGCTTCTCACCCTTGATAAAAGGAATATGGTCCACAATAGACTTGATAAAGGTTGACTTGCCAATACCATTGGGACCAACGATGGCGACAGCATTCATCTTACGAAGGTCTAGGTTAATCGGTTGTGACAGGACTTCCCCATCATAGCCAATAGCTGCATTTTCAACAGTCAAAACAACATTGCCCGACGTTTTTTCAGACTGGAAGGTCATGTTGGCTGCTTTCTTACCAGCTTCAGGCTTGTCCAAACGTTCCATTTTTTCCAGTTGTTTACGTCGAGATTGGGCACGTTTGGTCGTTGAAGCTCGGACTAAATTGCGATTGACAAAGTCTTCCAGAGCAGCGATCTCCTTCTGCTGCTTTTCATAATTTTTTGCTTCAGTAGCTAGCTTTCGCTCCTTCAACTCGACAAAACGAGAGTAATTTCCCACATAGCGATCCAAGGAATGCTTGGTCAAATCTAGCGTAATTGTCGCAACCTTGTCCAAGAAATAACGGTCGTGGCTGACAATAATGAGGGCACCGCTATAGTTTACCAAGTAATTCTCTAGCCAGGCAATGGTTTCAATATCCAAGTGGTTGGTTGGCTCGTCCAAGACCAAGAGATTTGGCTTTTCAAGGAGCATTTTGGCAAGTGCCAGACGAGTATTTTGACCACCCGAAAGCTCGGCAATTTTCATCTGCCACATAGATTCGTCAAACTTGAATCCATTCAAAATCGCTCGTATATCAGCTTCATAGGTAAAGCCACCTGCTTGGCGAAAATTCTCAGATAAGCGGTCGTAATCTAACATCAGTTTATCCAAATCTTCACCAGACTTTTCACCCATCTCCAACTCCATCTGACGAAGTTGTTTCTCAGTCTGACGCAGGTCATCAAAGACATGAAGTATCTCATCGTAGATGGTATTTTCAGACTCAAAACGGCTATCTTGGGCTAGGTAAGACAGAGAAATATCTTTTTTCTTATTGATTTCTCCACTAGTTGGCTCCTCTTCTCCAACTAAAATCTTCAAAAGAGTAGACTTACCTGCACCATTTTTCCCAACAAGGGCTATCCGATCTCGTTCATCAACTTGTAGGTTAATATTATCAAAAAGAACTTCTCCTGCAAAAGAACGTTCAATTTTATTAGCTTGTAAAATAATCATAAGAGTAGTATAGCATGTTTCCCTAAGGCATTCAAGACTTGATAAGCCGGCAGATGATACCACTTTTCTGAAAATTATGCTACCGTTTTACTAAAACGCTAAAAAGTGCTATAATGTGAACGGTTAAAACAATTTACAAAAAGGAGAATTTTAATGTCTTACCAAGAAAATTACCAGAAATGGGTTGATTTTGCGGAGCTTCCTGACTACCTTCGTCAAGATTTGGAAAATATGGACGAAAAAACAAAGGAAGATGCCTTCTATACAAATCTTGAATTTGGTACTGCAGGCATGCGTGGCCTGATTGGTGCTGGTACAAACCGCATCAACATCTACGTTGTTCGCCAAGCTACTGAAGGATTGGCTCGTTTGATCGAGTCAAAAGGTGGAAATGAAAAAGAACGTGGTGTGGCAATTGCCTACGATAGCCGTCACTTCTCACCTGAGTTTGCCTTTGAGTCTGCGGCCGTTCTTGCTAAACACGGCATCAAATCTTACGTATTTGAAAGCCTTCGTCCAACTCCAGAACTATCATTTGCAGTTCGTCACCTCAACTGTTTCGCAGGTATCATGGTCACAGCTAGCCACAACCCAGCACCATTTAACGGTTACAAGGTTTACGGTGAAGACGGTGGACAAATGCCTCCACACGATGCAGACGCTTTGACAACATACATTCGTGCAATCGAAAATCCATTTGCAGTTGAAGTTGCTGATGTGGAAGCTGAAAAAGCTTCTGGCTTAATTGAAGTTATCGGCGAAGCTGTTGACGTAGAATACCTTAAAGAGGTTAAGGACGTAAACATCAACCCAGCCTTGATTGAAGAATTCGGTAAAGACATGAAAATTGTATACACACCACTTCATGGTACTGGTGAAATGTTGGCTCGTCGTGCTCTTGCCCAAGCAGGATTTGACTCTGTTCAAGTCGTTGAAGCGCAAGCAACTCCTGACCCAGACTTCTCAACTGTAAAATCTCCAAACCCAGAAAGCCAAGCAGCCTTTGCCCTTGCTGAAGAACTTGGTCGTCAAGTTGGTGCAGATGTTCTTGTGGCAACTGACCCTGATGCTGACCGTGTTGGTGTTGAAGTTCTTCAAAAAGATGGTAGCTACCTCAACCTTTCAGGTAACCAAATCGGTGCTATCATGGCAAAATACATCTTGGAAGCCCACAAAAATGCCGGAACTCTGCCTGAAAATGCAGCCCTTTGCAAATCTATCGTATCAACTGACTTGGTAACGAAGATTGCTGAAAGCTACGGCGCAACTATGTTCAACGTTCTGACTGGTTTCAAATTCATCGCTGAAAAAATCCAAGAATTCGAAGAAAAACACAATCACACTTACATGATGGGATTTGAAGAAAGCTTCGGTTACTTGATTAAACCATTCGTACGTGATAAAGACGCTATCCAAGCTGTTCTTGTCGTTGCTGAACTTGCTGCCTACTACCGTTCACGTGGTTTGACCCTTGCTGACGGTATCGAAGAAATCTACAAAGAGTATGGCTACTACGCAGAAAAAACAATCTCTGTTACTCTTTCAGGTGTCGATGGTGCTGAACAAATCAAAGCGATTATGACTAAATTCCGCAACAATGCTCCAAAAGAATGGAATGCAACAGCTATCACTGTCGTAGAAGACTTCAAAGCTCAAACAGCTACTGCTGCTGACGGCACTGTTACAAACTTGACAACTCCTCCAAGTGATGTGTTGAAATACACACTTGCTGACGGTTCGTGGATTGCCGTTCGCCCTTCAGGGACAGAACCAAAAATCAAGTTCTACATTGCAGTTGTAGGTGAAACCAACGAAGAATCACAAGCTAAAATTGCTAACATCGAAGCAGAAATCAATGCTTTTGTAAAATAAAGCCCTATAAAAGATGAGACCAGCCAATCTCATCTTTTTTCGTATCAAATCTAAGCAATTTTAGAAACTTTATGGCATACTAGACTTATCAATGAAAGCGAGGTAATCTCATGGAACAATTTTTAGATAATATCAAAGACCTTGAAGTCACTACAGTTGCGCGTGCGCAAGAAGCTCTTGATAAAAAAGAAACTGCAACCTTCTTTATTGGTCGTAAAACTTGCCCTTACTGCCGTAAATTTGCTGGCACATTGGCAGGTGTCGTAGCTGAAACTAAAGCTCACATCTACTTCATCAACAGTGAAGAACCAAGCCAACTCAATGAGTTGCAAGTATTCCGCTCACGCTACGGAATCCCAACTGTACCAGGCTTCGTTCATATTGCAGATGGACAAATCAATGTCCGTTGCGACTCTTCAATGTCAGCACAAGAAATCAAAGAATTTGCAGGATTGTAAAAAAGCCACTCATCGAGTGGTTTTTAAATGGTCAAAATTGCGTTTTTTCAAGCAAATCTTGTATCATTCTATGTAGTTCTTCTATCTTCTCAGATTGCTTCTCAAGTAGTATTCTCTGACTAGACAATTCATCTTGGAGTTTATCAAGTTTTATCTGTTCATCTGGATTATCTTTTACAAAAAAGTTCGTCAAGGCACTCGTTAACATTCCTATTGTTCCAATACCAACAAGCATTAATAAAACAGCTAACCATTTACCAAAGATCGAAGTCGGAACAATATCCCCATAACCAACTGTCGTTACAGTCACAAGAGCCCACCAAAGACTTTCTGAAAAAGATTTTTCTTCAACTACAGATAAAATTGAACTTCCTACTAGAACAACAAAGATATTAACATAAAATATATAAATCAGGCCATTTGTCCGTAAGAATTTACTAATTTTTCTTTCTAATTTACCTGTAAGTCCAATTATTCTAAGTAAACGAGTCAGTTTCAATAATTTTGTCAGTCTTGCTAAGCGGAAGATACGCCCTAATCGAAATACTGTAAAAATAGCATTTAAAGGAAGGATAGCTAGCAGATCAAAAATATTTTCAATTATGAATCGCCATTTCCCTTTACTTAAAAAGAACCGCCAACCATAATCTACCACAAACACAAACCAAAGTAGTAAGTCAATAATACTGTATGGAGGACTGTCTAAATCAATCATTTCAGCAAATCCAAGCAAGACTAGAACAACAGATATCAACGCAAGGATGATAATCGTTGTGTCATAGTAATCCTTAAATAACCATTTTCTTTTCACATCATTTCTCCTATAACATTTTTAAACATTATACCACACCAAATCGCTACTAGATAAATAAAAAAGAAGGCCCTCGCCTTCTTTTTTATATATCTGTCAATGGTGTTGCGGTATCTGGTGAGGTATCATATACCTTAAAGTCTACTCCTACACCTAGATCAGCCTGTGCCAGCTGATTGACCATGGTCATGTGAGCCAGTTCCTTGATATTATTTTCCTTAGATAAATGTCCAAGGTAGATTTTCTTAGTGCGATTCCCAAGTGTCCGAATCATAGCTTCAGCACCGTCCTCGTTAGAAAGGTGACCCAGATCCGATAGGATTCGTTGTTTGAGTCGCCAAGCGTAAGAACCTGCTCGTAAAATCTCTACATCATGGTTGGACTCGATAAGATATCCGTCCGCATTTTCGACAATTCCTGCCATTCGATCACTAACATAACCTGTATCAGTCAACATTACAAAACTCTTATCATCCTTCATAAAGCGATAGAACTGCGGTGCAACAGCATCGTGGCTAACACCAAAACTCTCAATGTCGATATCTCCAAAGGTTTTGGTTTTGCCCATTTCAAAAATATGCTTCTGAGATGAATCCACCTTGCCAAGATACTTGCTATTTTCCATAGCCTGCCAGGTCTTTTCATTAGCATACAAATCCATACCATACTTGCGAGCCAACACACCGACTCCATGGATATGGTCTGAATGCTCATGGGTAATCAAGATAGCATCCAAGTCTTCTGGTTTGCGATTTATTTCAGCAAGTAGGCTGGTAATTTTCTTTCCTGACAAGCCCGCATCCACTAAAAGTTTCTTTTTTGGGGTTTCCAGATAAAAGGAATTTCCACTGGAACCCGACGCTAAAATACTGTATTTAAAGCCTGTTTCACTCATTCTAGTCTTCTACTTCGTCCTCCCATACTTCTTCTTTCACTGCATCCTTATCATAAGGGAGCACGATGGTAAAGGTTGATCCCTTACCGTATTCACTTTTGGCCCAAATAAAGCCCTTATGTTGTTTGATAATTTCTTTAGCAATAGACAGTCCTAGGCCTGTACCACCTTGGGCACGACTTCTGGCACGATCAACACGATAAAAACGGTCAAAAATACGTGGTAAATCCTGCTTAGGAATACCCAAACCTTGGTCTGAGATAGATAAAATCATCTGATCATCAGTTGTCTTCATGGTCACTGTGATTTTCCCACCATCTGGTGAATACTTAATGGCATTGTTAAGAATATTATCAATCACCTGCGTCATTTTGTCTGTATCAATTTCAATCCAGACAGACGTAATCGGATAATCTCTAACCAATTCGTATTTCTTCTCTTCATCTGATCCCCTCATCTTATCAAAACGGTTAAGAATAAAAGTAATAAAAGCTGTAAAGTTAATCAGTTCCACATCTAGATGACTGGTTGCATTATCAATACGTGAAAGATGGAGAAGATCCGTCACCATCCGCATCATACGGTTTGTTTCGTCTAGAGACACCTTGATAAAGTCTGGAGCGACAGGTTCTGACAAGGCACCCTCATCCAAGGCTTCAAGATAGGATTTTACGCTAGTCAGAGGCGTTCGTAGCTCATGACTAACGTTGGAAACAAAGAGTCTCCGTTCCCGTTCTTCCTTCTCCTGCTCCGTCGTATCATGCAAAACTGCAACCAAACCTGAGATAAAGCCAGACTCTCGACGAACCAAGGCAAAACGTACACGAAGGCTCAGATATTCACCATTGGCATCCTGAGAATCAATCATAAGCTCAGGAACTTGGGTAATCAAATCACGAAGTTCATACTCATCTTCAATCTCAAGCAATTCTAGGATACTTTTGTTTAGAACATCTTCTTTCTGAACACCTAACTGTTTCTTAGCCATGTCATTAATCATGGTAATCTTGCCACGACGATTGGTCGCAAGGACTCCGTCCGTCATATAAGAGAGGATACTATGTAATCGTTTACTCTCTTGTTCCAGATTTTCTTGAGTCAAACGGATTACTTCTGATAAATCATTGAGATTATTGGTAATATTAGTGATTTCAGAGCTTCCCTGCATATCCAATACCTGAGAATAGTCTCCTGCAATCAGGTCTTTCACCTTTTGATTAATTTGCTTCAACCGAATATTATCTCGCCGATTTTCTAGCAAAAGCAAGGTAACAATCAAGATAAAACCCAATAAAATTAAAATGAAGATAAAATCACTAGTAAGAATATTTTTTCTAATAAATTCAATCATTATTTCTCATATAATAACCAACACCGCGACGTGTTAGGATGTACTCTGGACGACTTGGTGTATCTTCAATCTTCTCACGCAAACGTCTGATAGTTACGTCAACAGTCCGAACATCTCCGAAATAATCATAACCCCAGACCGTTTCAAGCAAGTGTTCACGGGTAATCACTTGACCAATATGAGAAGCCAAGTGATACAAAAGCTCAAATTCACGGTGGGTTAAGTCTAGTTCTTCACCGTATTTTTTAGCTACATAAGCATCTGGTACAATCTCCAAGTCCCCAATTTGCAAGGGTTGGGTTTTCTTTTCATCTGACTCTTGATTATCTACAGAAACCAAGTCCGTACGACGAAGAAGAGCTTTAACACGCGCCTGCAACTCACGATTTGAGAAGGGTTTGGTTACATAGTCATCCGCTCCAAGCTCTAAACCGATAACCTTATCAAATTCACTGTCTTTAGCAGAAAGCATGATAATAGGCACACTACTTGTCTTACGAATGGTCTTAGCAACTTCTAAACCATCAATTTCTGGAAGCATCAAATCCAGAATAATAATATCCGGTTGCTCTGCTTCAAATTGTTCTAGTGCTTCACGACCATTAAAAGCAGTTACAACCTCGTAACCTTCCTTGGTCATATTAAACTTGATAATATCCGAGATTGGTTTTTCATCATCTACAATTAATATTTTTTTCATTTGTTCACCTTTTTCTCTACTATTATATCAAAAAAATAACAAGAAGACACAATAGCTAGTCTTTGCTATTGTCTAAGTTGGCTTGTGCATAAGCCTGCCAGATTTTTTGTTGGGGTTTGGCAAGTGGGTAATTCTTAAACTCTTCTGGTGAAAGCCAGCGAACTTCCCTATCTGAAAAGTTATGAAAGTCAGTCACCTGGCCTGCTACAATTTGAACATGCCACTTGCGATGACTAAAGACATGCTTGACAGTGTCAAAATAAACATCAAGCCAATCAACTTCTAACTCATAGTCCTGCTGAAAACTCTCTTCTGGACTAGGACCAAAGTTCACATTTTCTTCTGCAACCTGGTGAAAGAGGTCAAACTGCTCTTCTTGTGAAAAGTTATCTACTTCTACCAGTGGGAAATGCCAAAAACCTGCCAAGAGCTTTTCACTTTCATTTTTTTCAAGTAAAAATTGTCCCTGAGAATTTTTCACAACTAAGGCTTTAAGATAAATGGGAATTGGCTTTTTCTTGGGAGCCTTAATTGGATAACGGTCCATTGTGCCATTCTGATATGCCGCACTAAAGTCCTTAACTGGGCTTTCTTCTGGTCTGGGATTTACAGGCGCCTCAATATCAGATCCTAAGTCCATCAAAGCTTGATTAAAGTCACCCGGACGTTCTGGGTCAATCAAGATTTCCATCATTGCCTGAAAAATTTTGCGATTGCTAGGAACTCCGATATCATGATTAACTTCAAACAGACGGGCCAGCACTCGCATAACATTACCATCTACAGCTGGCTCAGGCAAGTTAAAAGCAATACTGGAAATGGCTCCTGCAGTGTAAGGTCCAATTCCTTTCAAGCTGGAAATTCCTTCATAGGTATTTGGAAATTGACCACCAAAGTCAGTCATAATCTGCTGGGCTGCAGCCTGCATATTACGAACTCGAGAATAATAACCCAAACCTTCCCAAGCCTTCAACAAACGCTCTTCAGGGGCAGTTGCCAAACTTTCAACTGTTGGAAACCAGGCCAAGAATCGTTCGTAGTAAGGGATAACTGTATCCACCCTAGTCTGCTGGAGCATAATTTCAGACACCCAGATATGATAAGGATTTTTACTTCTACGCCAGGGTAAATCTCTTTTGTTTTCATCATACCAGGTAAGAAGTTTCTCACGGAAAGAAACAATCTTCTCATCCGGCCACATGACGATACCGTATTCTTTCAAATCTAACATATCTCTAGTATAACACAGAAGACCCTAACTGTCCTTTTCCTAGTATTAATACTCTTCGAAAATCAAATTCAAACCACGTCAACGTCGCCTTGCCGTACTCAAGTACAGCCTGCGGCTAGTTTCCTAGTTTGCTCTTTGATTTTCATTGAGTATAAAAAACCTCTTCCCAAGGGAAAGAGGACTAAATCTTATTGATGAACTGCTTGAGCTGCTGTGATAAGGGTTAACTTGTAAACATCATCCGCATTACATCCACGAGAGAGGTCGTTAACTGGCTTGTTCAAACCTTGCAAAACAGGACCTACTGCCGCAAAGCCACCAAGACGTTCTGCCATCTTGTAGCCAATATTTCCTGCCTCGATACCTGGGAAGATGAAGACGTTTGCTTGACCAGCTACTGTACTTCCAGGAGCTTTCAGAGCTGCAGTTTCTGGAACAAATGCCGCATCAAATTGCAACTCACCATCGATTTCAAGGTCAGGGCGCAAGTCATGAGCAATTTTAGTTGCTTCAACAACCTTATCAACGCTTTCTCCAAATCCTGAACCTTTAGTAGAATAGCTTAGCATAGCAATTTTAGGCTCGATTCCAAACATTTTAGCTGTGATTGCTGAGTTAATGGCAATTTCAGCCAAAGCTTCTGCGTCTGGATTAATGTTGATGGCACAGTCTCCAAACAGGTAACGTTCCGTACCACGAACCATGAGGAAGGCACCTGAAGTACGAGTCACATTTGGACGAGTTTTAATGATTTGTAGGGCTGGGCGAACTGTTGAAGCTGTTGAGTGAATCGCTCCTGACACCATTCCATCAACCAAGCCCAAGTAAACCAACATAACACCAAAATAGTTGACATCTTCAACCAAAACCTTACGTGCATCTTCTTCAGACATTTTACCCTTGCGACGTTCTACCAAGGCAGCAACCATTTCTTCAAATTTATCGTAGTGTTGAGGGTCGATGACTTCATAACCATCCTCGATGCCTTCGATTTCAAGATAAATTTTAATTTTTTCAGGATTTCCAAGCAAAACAGGAATCACTTCTGTTTCTTTTACCAGGCGTTTAGTTGCTTGAAGAATACGAGGTTCTTCCCCTTCAGGGAGAACGATACGAGCATTTTTACCAACCAGGTTGGCTTTGAGACTTTCAAAAACTTCCATGAGTTTTCTCCTTTAAGATAATAATTATACTCTGAATCATTTTTTATAGAGTATTAGTTGATAACTGGGTAATAAGGTTACTGAAATCATCCGGCAAGGGACTTTCTAACTGCAAGTCTTGCTCTAAAAATGGATGATAAAAGGATAGGTAATGGCAATGCAGGGCTTGGCGCTGAATTCCATCGTCTAGACTACCACCATACAAGTCATCTCCCAACAAAGGAAAACCAATATGAGAAAAATGGACTCGGATTTGGTGGGTTCGTCCAGTATGCAGGCGAATATCAACTAAGTGAATATTCCCATAAGATGCTACAATCTTGTAAGAAGTATGGGCATACTTTCCACCTTTAGCCACCCGTCTGGTGATAATGGAATCTTCATCACGCGCAATCGGAGCAATAATTTCCCCCTCTGACTCCAAGTATCCATCACCTTTAACCAAAGCAAAGTAGCGTTTTTCAATGGACTTCTTCTGCAACTGCTTGTCTAATCGTGCGTGGGCATAGCCGTGCTTGGCAAAGAGCATCAAGCCAGAAGTGTCCCTATCAAGTCTGGTTACAATGTGAACCTGCTGATTTTCATAGTCTTGCTTGACGTAGTAACCCTTGATAAAATTGGCAATGGTATTAGAGTGATTGACACTAGGAATAGAAGCCACTCCATAGGGTTTATTTAAGACTAGAAAATGGTCATCCTCATAGAGAATATCTAATGGTCTCTCGATAGCTTCTAGGGTTTCAAAGCCTTCCTCAGCAGGAATATCGATGATAACTCGGTCTCCAATATCCAATAGATAGGTTGCATTTTGCGGTTGGTCATTGACCAGTATAGCTCCACCTCGAAACTTTATTTTGGCCAGCAACCCCTTAGAAACCTCGTGCTTTTTCAAAAAGGTCTTGACTTTGACATGCTCATCTGCGATAAATTCAAACCTCATTCGTCTACCTCGCCGATAAAAGCGTCCTTAACACGATTCCAGAAACTGGTATGGCTAGGTGATGCGACAAAGTGAATCTTATGATGGTCGATTTGATACTCGATTCGTTCAATATTGCGGAAGGAATAAACGCTATTGTCAACCGAAATAGTATGGTAATCGTTTCTTGTTGGAATAAGTTCAATCTTATCCTTCTTAGGAACAATAATGGACGAACCCAGCGTTCGATAAACACGATTGTTAAGGCTGGCAATTTCCGTCAACTGAAGAGCTTCAATGGTAGGGTGTAAAACAGCTCCACCAAGCGACTTGTTATAGGCTGTGCTACCAGTCGGTGTCGAAACTGTTAGCCCATCTCCACGAAAACGTTCAAAGTGGACGCCGTTAATCACAACATCCGCCACCATGGTTCGATCAGACCTGCGGATACTGGCTTCATTTAGTGCTCTAAAAATCTTCACTTCACCATTTTCAAGAAAGACCTTCACATTCAGAACAGGGTAAGAGACTCTTGCTCCGGTATCTAGCTGCAAATTAGTCACTAGCTTGTCCAACTCAAAATCACGGTAGTCCGTATAGAAGCCCAAATGTCCAGTATGAACACCGATAAAGCGGACCTTATCAAGTTGATTTTCATACTTATGAAAGGCCGACAAGAGCATACCATCCCCACCAATGGAGATGACAATGTCCGGATGGGTATCATTGAGTATAAACTGATTTCTCTTCAAACGATCTCGCAATTCATACAAAACCCTTTGACTCTGCGGTTTTCTATTAGCTATCAGGTCAATTCGTTTACCTGTATTCTTCATCTGTATCGTCACTGTTTCCTACACCGTCATTTAATTTTCTACTCAAAGGATCAAAAAGAGCCTGGGCTTCCTGAATATCATCTCGAATTTTACCCATTTCTTCATCCAACTGATGAGCAATTTTGGCAGTAATTTCCAGTCTCTTTTTAATTTCCTCTGGGAAATCCCCTTGGTACTTGTAGTTGAGAGAATGTTCTATCGTTGCCCAGAAATTCATGGCCAAAGTACGAATTTGAATTTCTGCTAAAATGGTCTTGGCTCCATTGATAGTGTCAACCGTATATTCTACTACCACATGATAGGAACGGTAGCCTGAAGCCTTTCGATGAGTAATGTAATCTCGCTCTTGTACGATCCGCATATCCTGACGCTTGCGCAAAATAGCCACAACTTCTTGGACGTCATCTACAAACTGGACCATCACACGTAAACCAGCAATATCCTGTAAATCGTGTTCTAATGTCGCATAAGTAATACCACGTCGAGCCATTTTTTCCTTGATGCTCTCAATCGGCTTGACTCGACCAGTCACAAACTCAATCGGAGAATGCTTATTTTGCTTACGATATTGCTTACGAATACCACGTAGTTTAATCTTTAACTCACCAACAGCTTGAATGTAAGGATCTAGAAATTCTTCCCATTCTAAGGTCATATATTCTCCCTTGTTCTCATATTATCCTTCAAAAATATCTTTGATTTTTTCTCCAGATTCATATACAATAAATACAATGCTTATTATACCATAAATCCGCTTTCAACGATAAAGAAAAGGTAAGAAAAATGAAACATTTAGAAATTGAATTGAAAACACTCTTGAAAAAAGATGAATACAATCGTCTAAAAGGCCAGTTCACAGACGTCACTCCTGTTCTTCAAAAAAATTACTACATAGACACGCCTGATTTTGAACTGCGAGAAAAGAAAGTTGCTATGCGCATTCGAACCTTTGAAGACTGGGCTGAATTGACACTCAAAGTCCCGCAAAGTGTTGGAAACATGGAATACAATCAAAAATTGCAACTAAAAGATGCTGAAAACTATCTGGCTAAGGAAGAACTTCCTCAGGGATTGGTTCTTAATGAATTGGCGAAACATGGTATTAAAACAAGTGAATGGCAGATCCTTGGTTGTCTAACGACACTTCGCTATGAAATGCAAACAGCTATTGGTCTCATGGCGCTGGATGAAAATCAGTACTTTGATATTACAGATTACGAATTAGAGCTTGAAGTTGAGAATCACGAGCAAGGGAAACAAGATTTCCAGCAATTTTTAGAAGAAAATCAGATTAATTATCAAAAAGCCCCTTCAAAATTGGTTCGATTTGTTAAAAGGATGAAAAATAGCTGAAATAATCTCTATTTTTTGGTAAAATAGAAAAGATAAAATACAAAAATCCAAGTTCATATAGGCTAGGCAGATATAGCTAGGATTTAAAAAGTTTACAGAGGACGGTCTATAATGTCAGATAGAAAAAACATGAAACTTTTCGCACTCAACTCTAACCAAGAGATTGCACAGAAAATTGCACAAGCTGTTGGTGTCCCACTTGGAAAACTATCATCACGTCAATTTTCAGATGGAGAAATCCAAGTAAATATCGAAGAAAGTGTCCGTGGTTATGATGTGTACATCATCCAGTCTACAAGTTTCCCTGTTAACAACCACCTAATGGAATTGCTTATCATGGTCGATGCTTGTGTGCGCGCAAGTGCCCACAGCATCAACGTTGTTCTTCCATATTTTGGCTATGCACGTCAAGACCGCATCGCTTCACCTCGTGAGCCACTTACAGCGAAACTAGTTGCCAATATGCTGGTTAAGGCTGGTGTTGATCGTATCCTTACACTTGATTTACATGCCGTTCAAGTTCAAGGATTCTTTGATATTCCTGTTGATAACCTCTTCACAGTGCCCCTATTTGCAAAACATTACTGCGATAAGGGTCTACTTGGTTCAGATGTTGTTGTCGTTAGCCCTAAAAATTCAGGTGTAAAGCGTGCTCGTAGCTTAGCTGAATATCTTGATGCTCCTATCGCCATTATAGACTACCCTCAAGACGATGCAACTCGCAACGAAGGTTATATTATCGGTGATGTTGAAGGTAAAAAAGCTATCTTGATTGACGATATTTTAAATACAGGACGTACCTTCTCTGAAGCTGCTAAAATCGTTGAACGTGAAGGGGCTACAGAAATTTATGCTGTTTCTAGTCATGGTCTCTTCGTCGAAGGTGCTGCTGAACTTCTTGACAATACTAATATTAAAGAAATTCTTGTGACTGATTCAGTAGCAACAAAAGAAAAAACTCCTAAAAACGTATGCTACATCACTGCTAGTGAGTTAATTGGTGATGCCATCGTCCGTATTCACGAAAGAAAACCAGTCAGCCCACTCTTTGCCTACAACAAAAAGAAATAAGGTGATTCTTTGATTTATTTGGATAATGCTGCAACGACTCCTATGTCAGCAGTTGCTATTTCAGCTATGACCAAGGTTATGCAAGAAACCCATGGCAATCCATCTAGTATCCATGGTCATGGTCGTCAAGCTGGCAAACTTTTGCGTGAAGCCCGTCAGGAACTAGCTCAATTACTAGAGACAAAACCTCAACATATCTTTTTCACTTCTGGTGGGACTGAAGGCAACAATACTGCTATCATTGGCTACTGCCTTCGTCACCAAGAACAAGGAAAACATATCATCACAACTGCCATTGAGCACCATGCTGTCCTTGAAACAATTGATTACTTGGTTCAACACTTTGGTTTTGAAGTAACCATTATCCAGCCAAAAAATCAAGAAATCACGGCCCAGCAAATTCAAGAGGCCTTACGTAAAGATACAATCTTGGTTTCTACCATGTTTGCCAATAATGAGACAGGAAACCTACTTCCCATTGCTGAAATTGGACAAATACTCAAGCAACACCCTGCTGCTTATCATGTTGATGCAGTTCAAGCAATCGGCAAAATCCCTATTCACCCAGAAGAATTGGGCATTGATTTTCTCACTGCTTCAGCCCATAAATTCCATGGTCCTAAGGGAATCGGCTTCCTCTACGCATCTAGCATGGACTTTGATTCCTATCTCCATGGTGGAGACCAAGAACAGAAAAAACGTGCTGGAACTGAGAATCTAGCTGCCATCGTAGGCATGGTTGCAGCTCTAAAAGAAGACCTAGAAAAACAAGAAGAACATTTTCAACATATACAAAATCTAGAAACTGTCTTTCTGGCAGAGCTAGAGGGCATTCAGTATTACTTGAATAGAGGACAACATCATCTCCCTTATGTTCTCAATATTGGATTTTCTAGCCAAAAAAATGACCTCTTACTCCTTCGTCTAGATTTGGCCGGAATTTCTATCTCTACTGGTTCAGCCTGTACTGCAGGCATTGTACAATCCAGCCATGTTCTTGAAGCCATGTACGGGGCAAATTCAGAACGCTTGAAGGAATCCGTTCGTATCAGTTTGTCGCCAGAAAATACTGTTGAAGACCTACATACCCTCGCAAAAACCTTAAAAGAAATTATCGGAGGTTAGCCATATGGCATTTGAAAAAACCATTCAGTTAAAAAATTGTCGTTACGACTACACTCTTAGCCCTTCTGTTAAAAAATTCACCCTCAAAGATAACACCTTTTTTGAGACTAAGGTTGGTAACTATGAATTGACTCGCCTTTTGGAAAAAGTTCCGAACAGCGGTGAGGGATTCCAACTCAAAATCATCATTAACAAGGAACTTACAGGTGCTAAAATCAATATCACTGACAAGTTTGGGCTACGCCTAGTTGATATTTTCAAATCAGAAGACCACCACATTCATCAGGAAAAATTCTACTTCCTCATGGATAGCTTGGTAGAACGTGGTGTCTTTACAAAATCGGAAAGATAGGTCCCATATGTTTGAACTGACCTATAAAGACAGCTATCATGTAGAGCGTACACTCAAGTATGAGGATTATGAAGCTCTCATGCTGGCTCTGTCAGGATGTGTGACCCTACCAGATACACTTTATGTGACTTCTCTGACTTTTAATGGCCAGAAAGTTTATCAGGGTCTGGTCGGAGACCTCTACCGATTTCTATCACATGCAGATTTTTTACATCAAAACTAAGATTTTTCTTAGTTTTTTCTTATTTTTGTTGATTTTTTCACAATGTTTCTATAAAATAGAAGAATAGAAAGGTTGTGATTTTGTGAAAGATAAACAGTCTGCTATTCCAAAAGCAACAGCGAAAAGACTCTCTCTCTACTATCGAATTTTTAAGAGATTTCATGCAGAAAAGATTGAACGTGCCAACTCTAAGCAAATTGCAGAGGCTATCGGTATTGACTCAGCGACCGTACGTCGTGATTTTTCCTATTTTGGTGAACTGGGTCGTCGTGGCTTTGGCTACGATGTCAAAAAACTGATGACATTTTTTGCCGATTTGCTCAATGATAACTCCATTACCAATGTCATGCTGGTAGGTATTGGAAATATGGGTCATGCCCTTCTCCACTACCGCTTCCACGAACGTAACAAGATGAAGATTATCATGGCCTTTGACCTAGATGACCATCCTGAAGTCGGTACCCAAACTCCTGACGGGATTCCCATTTACGGGATTTCTCAAATCAAGGATAAAATCAAGGATGCTGATGTGAAGACTGCTATCCTGACAGTTCCCAGCGTCAAGTCACAAGAGGTTGCCAATCTCTTGGTGGATGCTGGTGTGAAAGGAATTCTTAGTTTTTCACCAGTCCATCTGCATTTACCAAAAGACGTGGTCGTTCAGTATGTCGATTTGACAAGTGAACTCCAAACCCTCCTCTACTTCATGCGAAAAGAGGATTAGAAAGCGAAAATCATTTTATGAAAAAACCAGTTATAGGGATTACAGGAAACGAAAAAACTCATCCAGATGATGACATCATGATGAGCTACGTAGCAAAAGGCTTTGTTGAAGGCGTTAAAGACGCTGGAGGTATTCCCATCATCCTACCGATTGGTGATCAAGAAATGGCCTGCCACTATATCAGTATGATTGACAAGCTCATCTTGACAGGTGGGCAAAATGTTGATCCAAAATTCTATGGTGAACCAAAAACCATCGATAGCGATGACTACCACCTTCAAAGGGATATCTTTGAACTGGCCCTCATCAAGGAAGCTATTAAACAGAAAAAGCCAATTTTTTCTGTCTGTCGTGGAACTCAACTCTTTAACGTTGCCATGGGTGGAACTTTGTATCAAGATATCGAAGATCACTGGCAAGATTGTTCTGCCGAATACACAACTCAACGCTTGGTGACAGAACCTGATACTGTTCTTCGAGAAATCTATGGAGAAATCTCCCATATCAACTCCTTCCACCATCAGAGTATTAAGGATTTAGCACCTAACTTAAAGATTGCAGCTCATGACCCTAAGGATGGTATCATTGAAGCTGTCATGAGTACGGATGATGTCGCCTTTCTCGGTGTCCAATGGCATCCAGAGTTTCTATTTGAAAATCGTCCCAAAGATAAAAACCTCTTTGACTATATCGTTAATGAACTTTAGATTAAATCTGTCTTTTCACGGTAGCTAAAGTAATTAGAATGGGAGACAATCAAATGGTCCAAGAGGACAATCCCCATCAGGTCGCAGGCTTCTTTGACAAGTTTGGTGACATGATCATCATTACGACTAGGGGCTACCGCTCCCGAAGGATGATTGTGAACCAAGATGAGAGAAGTCGCCATATGCTTGATAGCATAGTGAAGAATCTCTCGTGGTTCAGCAATACTACGAGTTGCAGAACCGATAAAAATGGTCTGTTGATGGATGATTTGATTTTGAGTATTGAGATAGAGCGCCACCAGGTGCTCTTGTTTTTTATGTCCCAACTCCTGCTGCATCTTCTTGGCTAACTTTTGACTACTAAGAATACTTTCCATCTCAAGAGTTTCGTGTTTATGAATACGATGCCCCAGTTCAATCATAGCTTGTAATTCTATGGCCTTAACACGCCCGATACCAGACAGACTCTGCAATTCCTGCAGGGTCATTTTTTTCAAATCTGTTAGACTTGAAAGATTGTTCAAGACTTTCTGGGCAATTTCAAAAACGCTAGCTTGACGTGTGCCTGTCCTGAGTAGAATAGCTAGTAACTCTTGGTTACTGAGTGCTTCCACTCCTTCTTGGGCAAGTCTTTCTCTTGGCAATAATGAATCTTCTTGGAATGAAATACTGTACATAAAAATCCTCCTCACTTTATTATTCGTGAGAAGGATGGAAAATTAGATTTTTTTCTCAATTGGGGCCACACTGGCTAAAAGTTTTTTCAAACCTACTTCTGGGAAATTGATTTTTAATTCCTGCGTAGCACCGCTACCTGAAACTTCCAGAACGGTTCCCTCTCCCCATTTCTTGTGGAGAGCAATGTCACCAATGGACCAATTTGTCTCACTAGACGCTGATTTTGTGCCAGCTGTAAATTGACCAAATGGGAGACCACTTGACTGGATAGATTTTGGGGCAGCACTGCGTTTACGGTCTTGAAGAGCTTGAGCCAAACTCATACCTTGACCGAAGGAAATACTACCACTGCTATATGATGCTTTAAAGCTTGTATTGGCTGGACGGGCCAATCCTTGATACTCAAGTAAGTCTGAACTGATTTCGTTAATAAAACGAGTCGGACGGTTGTAGTTGGTACGACCAAAAAGCAGGCGCGAGTTGGCATTTGTCAGATAGAGAATTTTCTCTGCACGCGTAATTCCTACATAGGCCAGACGGCGTTCTTCTTCTAATTCATCTAGATCCTCAGCCGCGCGACTAAGCGGGAAGACATTTTCTTCCATCCCAATCAAAAAGACAACTGGAAACTCGAGACCTTTGGCAGCATGCAGGGTCATCAAGGTCACTTCTGATGTCTCCTGACTACCTGAATCTGTGTCCGCAATCAAGGCTAAATCATTTAAGAAACGACTCAGTTTGTCCAAACCAGTTTCCTCTTCTGGCCCATCAGAGGTGTCATCAAAGTTTTTCGTCACAGAGAGGAACTCTTCTATGTTTTCAACCCTAGCCTTGCTTTCTAGAGTCGCTTGAGCATTTAGAATATCGACGTAACCTGTTTTTTCTAAAACAGCCTCAACCAAGTCTGTAATATTTAATTGATCTAGCTGCTCTCGTAAATCTAGAATCATATTGGCAAAATCCCAGATAGATTGTGCTGCTTTTCCTTTGATGCCAGACAACATGATATTAGCAGAAGCATCTAGCATGGAAATATCTTGCATATTCGCAAAATCACGGATTTTCTCAACTGTACCTGGCCCAATTCCACGTTTAGGCTCGTTGATAATACGCTCAAAACTGATATTGTCACTCAAATTGGCAATAAGATTGAGGTAAGCGATAATATCTCGGATTTCCTTACGGCTGTAGAACTTGGTTCCGCCAACCATGGTATAAGGAATGTTTGACTTGAGTAGGGCTTCTTCAATAGTACGAGACTGCGCATTTGTACGATAGAGAACTGCAAAATCCTTGTGAAGGAAGTTTTGACTCCGACCAAGTTCATCGATAGTTCTGGCTACAAATACAGCTTCATCTAGCTCATCATTGGCACGATAGTAAACGATTTGTTCCCCATCAACGTTTTGAGTCCAGAGATTCTTAGGACGGCGATTTTTATTGTTTTTAATGACCTCGTTGGCCGCTTGGAGAATGGTTTTAGTTGAGCGGTAATTCTCCTCCAACAAAACAACCTTGGCTTGGGGATAATCTTTCTCAAAATCCAAAATATTCTGCATATCAGCACCTCGCCAACCGTAAATAGACTGGTCCGCATCCCCAACCACACAGATATTTTTAAAACGTGAAGCTAGAAGCTTGACTAACTGGTACTGGGCATGGTTGGTATCTTGGTACTCATCAACATGGATGTACTGAAATTTCTGCTGGTAGTAGATCAAGACATCAGGATTTTGATCAAAGAGACGCAGGGTCAGCATAATCAAATCATCAAAGTCAACCGACTCCGACTGACGCAGTTCTTTCTGATAGGCTGTATAACACTGGGCCACAATTTGCGTGTACATATCTCCAGCTTGGGCAGCATAGGCAACATCATCAATCAAATCATTCTTGGCATTGGAAATAGTCCCTAAGATGCTCCGTTCATTCCATTTTTTAGGATCCAAGTTCAACTGCTTGAGAATGCGTTTCATGAGCGTTCGCTGTTCACCAGGATCTACAATAGTGAAATTGCGGTTGTAGCCAATATGGTCCGCATCGCGACGCAAAATACGAACACACATGGAGTGGAAGGTCGCAATCAGACAGTCCTGAGTGGCTGGATTGAGGCTATAAGCACGCTCTTTCATCTCACGCGCAGCCTTATTAGTAAAGGTAATAGCCAATATATTCCACGGATTTACCATCTTTTCATCAATCAGATAAGCAATACGGTGGGTTAAAACACGAGTCTTTCCAGAACCAGCCCCCGCCATGATCAACAAGGGGCCTTCTGTCGTTTGCACCGCCTCAGCCTGACGGTCATTCATTCCATTTAATAATGCGTTCATATTCTCTTCCTTACTCTTGAAGTCAATATTTCTATTATATCAGAATTTAGGGAAAATATCTTTACCTAGACTGGTTACGTGTAGAAGGCAACTTCTTATATCTAGATAAAAAATGAGCTTGGATAGTATTTCCAAACTCATTTTTTACTCAATGAAAATCGAAGTGCAAACTAGGAAGCTAGCCGCAGGCTGTACTTGAGTACGGCAAGGTGAAGCTGACGTGGTTTGAATTTGATTTTCGAAGAGTACAAAGTCAATTACAATATACTAGAACAAACCTAGGACTGTTCCATCGCTTTCAACATCCATATTGAGAGCTGCTGGTCGTTTTGGAAGTCCTGGCATAGTCATGACATCACCAGTTAAGGCAACGATGAAGCCTGCACCTAATTTTGGTACCAATTCACGAATGGTAATTTCAAAGTTTTCAGGTGCTCCAAGTGCATTTGGATTATCTGAAAAACTGTATTGAGTTTTAGCCATACAGATTGGCAATTTGTCCCAACCATTTTGAACGATTTGAGTGATTTGTGTTTGAGCTTTCTTCTCAAAGTTCACTTTGCTACCACGGTAAATTTCAGTAACAATCTTTTCAATCTTTTCTTGAACAGAAAGGTCATTGTCATACAAACGTTTATAGTTAGCTGGGTTTTCAGCAATAGTCTTAACAACTGTTTCAGCAAGTGCTACTCCACCTTCTGCACCATCAGCCCAGACACTAGCCAATTCAACTGGTACATCGATTGAGGCACAAAGTTCTTTCAAGGCTGCAATTTCAGCTTCTGTATCAGATACAAATTCGTTAATAGCCACAACTGCTGGAATACCGAACTTACGGATGTTCTCAACGTGGCGTTTCAAGTTGGCAAAACCGGCACGAACAGCTTCTACGTTTTCTTCTGTCAAAGCGTCTTTAGCCACACCACCATTCATTTTAAGGGCACGAAGGGTTGCGACAATGACAACTGCATCTGGAGAAGTTGGCAAATTTGGTGTCTTAATATCAAGGAATTTCTCAGCACCGAGATCTGCACCAAAACCAGCTTCAGTAACTGTATAATCAGCCAAGTGAAGGGCTGTAGTCGTTGCCAAGACAGAGTTACATCCGTGAGCAATATTGGCAAATGGACCACCATGTACAAAGGCAGGTGTACCGTAAATTGTCTGCACCAAGTTTGGCTTAATAGCATCCTTCAAGATCAATGCTAAAGCACCTTCAACCTGCAGATCACCAACAGAAACAGGTGTACGGTCATAGCGATAACCGATAACGATATTAGCCAGACGGCGTTTCAAGTCCTCGATGTCTGTTGCCAAGCAAAGAATTGCCATGATTTCGGAAGCAACTGTAATATCAAAGCCATCCTCACGCGGAATACCATTTAGAGGACCACCAAGTCCAACGGTCACATGGCGAAGAGCACGGTCATTCAAGTCCACTACACGTTTCCAGAGGATACGACGTTGGTCAATTCCTAACTCATTTCCTTGGTGTAAGTGGTTGTCAATCAAGGCAGAAAGCGCATTGTTGGCAGTTGTAATGGCATGCATGTCCCCCGTAAAGTGGAGGTTGATGTCTTCCATTGGCAGAACTTGAGCATAACCACCACCAGCTGCCCCCCCCTTAATTCCCATTACTGGACCAAGAGATGGTTCGCGAATAGCAATCATGGTTTTCTTGCCAATCTTATTCAAGGCATCCGCAAGACCAATGGTAATGGTTGATTTTCCTTCACCTGCAGGTGTTGGGTTGATGGCAGTAACCAGAATCAATTTTCCAACTGGATAGCTCTCAACTGCACGAATTTTATCAAAGCTGAGCTTAGCCTTGTACTTTCCGTACAACTCTAAATCATCGTAAGAAATACCAAGTTTCTCTACAACATCAACGATTGGCTTCAACTCAATACTCTGTGCGATTTCAATATCTGTTTTCATTCAAAACTCCTCTAACCTCTTATATGATAATTCATTATAACACAAAACAAGATTTTTAACATCCTAAAACTCTCTAAACGTTCGTAAATATCCCTATTTTTAAGGTTTTTAGAGTCCTTTCTTAAATTTTATATGGCTTTATAGTTTGAAACTATATTCTTTCCTTTTACCAAATTTTTATTGCTTTCATTTTACTTACCGTTTATTTTTGTGTACAATAGTGCTATGAAAATTTTAGTTACATCGGGCGGTACCAGTGAAGCTATCGATAGCGTCCGTTCTATCACTAACCATTCTACAGGACGCTTGGGGAAAATCATCACAGAAACCTTGCTTGCTGCAGGGCATGAAGTTTGTTTGATAACAACAAAACGAGCTCTGAAGCCAGAAGCCCATCCCAACCTAAGCATTCGAGAAATTAACAATACCAAGAACCTTCTACTAGAAATGCAAGAACGTGTTCAGGATTATCAAGTCTTGATTCACTCAATGGCGGTATCCGACTACACTCCTGTTTATATGACAAGTCTAGAGGAAGTTCAGTCTAGCTCCAATTTGGAAAAATTTTTAAGCAAGCAAAATCATCAAGCTAAGATTTCTTCGACTGATGAGGTTCAGGTTTTATTCCTGAAAAAAACACCTAAAATCATATCCCTAGTCAAAGAATGGAATCCTGCTATTCATCTGATTGGCTTCAAACTGCTGGTTGATGTCTCTGAGGATTATCTCATCGAGATTGCTAGAAAAAGTCTTATCAAGAACCAAGCAGACTTGATTATCGCAAATGACCTGACTCAAATTTCAGCAAACCAGCATCGTGCAATCTTTGTTGAGAAAGATTATCTCCAAACAGTTAACACTAAAGAAGAAATTGCAGAACTCCTCCTTGAAAAAATTCAAGCCTGTCATTCATAGAAAGGAAAACTATGTCAAACATTCTCTTGGCTGTAACGGGCTCAATCGCCTCTTACAAGTCGGCAGATTTAGTTAGTTCGCTTAAAAAACAAGGCCATCAAGTCACTGTCTTAATGACCCAGGCTGCTACAGAGTTTATCCAACCTTTGACTCTACAGGTCTTATCACAGAATCCTGTCCACCTGGATGTCATGAAGGAACCCTATCCTGAACAGGTTAATCATATCGAACTTGGAAAAAAGGCGGATGTATTCATCGTGACCCCTGCAACTGCTAACACTATCGCAAAACTAGCCCTTGGCTTTGCGGACAACATGGTGACCAGTACAGCTTTAGCCTTGCCAAGTCATATTCCCAAACTAATAGCTCCTGCTATGAATACAAAGATGTACGACCATCCAGCAACTCAGGCTAATCTGAAAACATTAGAAACCTACGGCTATCAGCTGATTGCTCCAAAAGAATCCCTACTAGCTTGTGGAGACTATGGACGAGGAGCTTTAGCCGACCTCACAATTATTTTAGAAAGAATAAAGGAAACTATCGATGAAAAAACGCTCTAACATTGCACCTATTGCTATCTTTTTTGCAACCATGCTCGTGATTCACTTTCTGAGCTCACTTATCTTTAACCTTTTTCCATTCCCAATCAAACCGACCATCGTTCATATTCCTGTCATTATTGCCAGCATTATTTACGGTCCACGAGTTGGGGTTACACTTGGATTTTTGATGGGGCTTCTTAGCTTGACAGTTAATACGATTACGATTCTACCTACAAGCTACCTCTTCTCACCATTTGTACCAAACGGAAACATCTACTCAGCTATCATTGCCATCGTCCCACGTATTTTGATTGGTTTAACTCCGTATCTAGTCTATAAACTGATGAAAAATAAAACTGGTCTGATTCTAGCTGGTGCCCTAGGTTCACTTACCAACACAGTCTTTGTACTTGGTGGAATTTTCTACCTTTTTGGAAATGTTTTTGATGGTAATATCCAAAAACTCCTAGCAACTGTTATCTCAACAAATTCGATTGCCGAATTAGTCATTTCCGCAGTTCTAACCCTAGCCATTGTTCCAAGACTACAGACTTTGAAAAAATAAAAACATCTCCACTTTCAAGCTTGAAGGTGGAGATGTTGCTCTATACAGTTTCTTTTTAGTGAAATCTTTACTAACTTTTAACAAAAAAACGACCTATAAACTCAAGTAAATCCTTGCTTTATTGTCTTGTTTATTGTACTATACTAGTGTATATACAGATAAAAAGGAGATTCTTATGAATATACGGAAAAAAACACAATTTATGACAATGACTGCCCTTTTAACGGCTATTGCAATTTTGATTCCAATTGTTATGCCTTTTAAGATTGTCATTCCTCCTGCTTCTTACACTTTGGGAAGCCACATCGCTATTTTTATTGCCATGTTCTTGTCGCCCTTGATGGCTGTTTTTGTCATCCTAGCCTCTAGTTTTGGATTTTTGATGGCTGGCTATCCAATGGTTATCGTATTTCGAGCTTTTTCCCATATCTTTTTTGGGACTCTAGGAGCTCTTTACCTACAAAAATTCCCCGAAACCCTTGATAAACCAAAAGCTTCCTGGATTTTCAACTTTGTGTTAGCGCTTGTCCATGCCCTTGCTGAAGTATTGGCCTGTGTCATTTTTTATGCAACTTCCGGTACCAATGTAGAAAATATGTTTTATGTTCTATTTGTGCTAGTTGGATTTGGTACAATTATCCATAGTATGATAGACTATACATTAGCACTAGCTGTTTATAAAGTGCTTCGAAAACGCCGTTAAAAGGAAGAACTATGACAAAAAATCGCAAACAAGCCCTGCTCCAACTCTTGAAAGAAGCTCCTAAAGCCCTCAACGGCCAAAGTTTGGCGGAACATTTTCATGTCACACGTCAGGTCATTGTACAAGACATTGCAATTTTGAGAGCCGATGGCGCTCCTATCCTATCCACTAATCGTGGCTACGTCTATAAGCAAATTGATACCAATCCTTATGTTCACAAACTTTTCAAAGTGAAACATGAAGTTGAAGAAATCGGTCAAGAACTCCTTGCTATCGTAGATAATGGTGGACGTGTTCAAAATACCTTGATTGACCATCCCGTTTATGGAGAAATTGAAACCTTGCTTAAACTGTCTTGTCGCAGAGATGTGCAACATTTTCTAGAACAAGTCGAACATTCTGACTTTAGACCTCTGTCTGAATTGACAGATGGCATCCATTACCACCTAGTCGAAGCTGAAACACAACAAGACCTCCGCTATATCGAGGAGGCCTTGGATCAGCTCGGTTATTTAGTAAAAGACTAGAAAATTTTCTTTTCCCAATCGTCTTCTGTACGGCGAGGGTAAAAAAATTCAGATTTGTCAGGAGCTTCCATCATCTCCATCAAGGGTAACATATCATAGGCCAGATCCAAGTTTGGAATCTGGTCTTTTTGCACCCAAGAAACTTCTCCTTCATCTGAAGAGCGAAGGCTACCAGAGAACTCAGTCGCCTTATAACAAACGACAATATAGCGCCCACCTGTATCCAGAGGCCAATTTTTAATACCGACAAGTTGAGGATTTTGGATAGTCAACCCTGTTTCTTCATATATTTCACGAATGACAGACTCTGCGAAAGCTTCGCCATTTTCTACATGACCTCCAGGAAAGGCATAACCAGACCAGCGATTGGTTTCAGGAGAGCGATACTGCATAACCACGCGCTGAGTTTCGAGGTCTTCAATCAGACAAATGTTTGTTAAAATCGTTAATTGGGAACGGGACATATTTTCTCGCTTTCTAATTTATTAAATTTTCAGACTTGGTACCAGAGATTCTAGATTCTACTTTTTAAAATTATTTAGAATAAAATACCATTCGTTTTTCCTTTATAGGCTTTCCAAGTTCAAGTATTTTTTCTTGTCCATCAAAAGTAAAACCCATTTTTTGATAGAAAGCAATGGCTCGCTTATTATCTTTCAATACCCATAAGAAAATTTCAGAAAAATGATCAAGAGCAGTCAAAGCTACTTTCATTAACTTTTGTGCGATGCCTTTTCCATAATAGTCTTTTAAAACATATAAGGCAATAATTTCGCCAGCTTGAATAGTCTCATCACGAAAGTTGCCATAACTGATAAAACCAACTACCTTCATACCATCCATCGCAATCAATGTATTTTCTGGATACTTTTTACTAAAGAATCGACACCTTTCTAATGTCATTGTCTCCTGAAATTCTGCAGGCAAAAGGTCATCATAAGCCTCTCTCCACGTTTGCCAGTGAACGAGGGATTTACCTTCTATCTCTTCAGGAGTTTCCATTGATTTGATAATAACCGTCATTTACTTTCTTTTCCTTAATCCAACACCCTGACTTCCTTTGCTACTTTTTGTAGAAATTTTTGTCTTGTTGAACTTGTATTTACTTCACGGCCTAACTCTCCCAAGATTGAAACCCTCTTTGTTTTTATGCCACAGTGATTCAATACAGCATTCTTTAATACTGATATTCCATAACTGTCTGGAATGTTAATCGGACCTGAAAATACTTTGTACCACCAAGTTGGTGCCATAGAAGTTGCATAGATACTAGCTGTTTTTCCTTTTAATAACTTTTTGAACTGTTTACCTCTCAAGTAATTCAAAATAAAGCTTCCTCGATTATTTGCAGAGTATGCAATGCCTGGCGTAAAAACACGATCAATCCACCCCTTTAATAGACTAGGCATACTACTCCACCAAATAGGATAAATAAAAATGAAATGATCTGCCCACTGGATTAATTCTTGAGAGCGTAGAATAAACGGATCGTCCTCCATCCTTTGTCGGTAACCATAACGTAAAACAGGATCAAACTCTTCCTCATTAAGATTAATCATTTCAAGTTCATGTCTCTTTGAGTCTATATTTTCTACAATCGTTTGAAAAATTGCTTGGCAGTAACTTTCTTTATCAGGATGTCCATTGATAACTAAAATATTCATAAAATTCCCCTAATCTAACGCCTTGACTTCCAGCATCATATCGCGGATCTGAGCTGCGAGTTCAAAGTCAAGCACTTCGACGGCTTCTTGCATTTGTTTTTCGAGTTTCTTAACAAGTTCTTTGCGTTCTTGTTTGTTGAGGCTATTGATATCGACTTCCTTATCCTCTTCTTTAGCAACTGCCTTAGTTACAGCGATCAGGTCACGGATTTCTTTCTTAATGGTTTGTGGAACGATACCATGCTCTTCATTATAAGCCATCTGGATTTTCCGACGGCGGGCCGTTTCATCAATAGCTCGTTGCATAGACTGAGTAACAGTGTCCGCATACATAATGACATGTCCCTCACTATTACGAGCAGCACGACCAATTGTCTGGATGAGTCCACGTTCGTTTCGAAGGAAACCTTCCTTGTCAGCATCAAGAATGGCAACCAAGCTTACTTCAGGAACGTCAATCCCTTCGCGTAGTAGGTTGATTCCGACCAAGACATCAAAGACACCCAAGCGCAGGTCACGGATAATCTCCGTCCGCTCTAAAGTCTTGATATCCGAGTGCATGTACTTGACCTTGATGCCCATTTCTTTGAAGTAGTCGGTTAAGTCCTCTGCCATTTTCTTGGTCAAGGTTGTGATAAAGGTACGCTCATTTTTCTCAACACGGGCATTGATTTCACCCAAGAGGTCATCAATCTGTCCCATTGTCGGACGGACTTCCACCTCTGGATCCAAGAGTCCCGTTGGACGAATGATTTGCTCAATCACTGTCTCGGTCTGTTCATTTTCATAGTCACCAGGTGTCGCTGAAACGTAGACAATCTGATGCACATGGCTTTCAAACTCCTCCCGACGGAGAGGACGATTGTCCAGAGCAGACGGCAAACGGAAACCGTAATTTACTAACATTTCTTTACGAGAACGGTCTCCATTGTACATGCCTTTGATTTGTCCCATGGTCATGTGGCTCTCATCAATCATGATCAAGAAATCATCTGGGAAGAAGTCGAGAAGGGTATAAGGAGGCTCTCCTTCACTACGTCCATCCATGTGGCGTGAATAGTTTTCAACCCCGTTAGTATAGCCCATCTCACGCAACATTTCGATATCATACTCTGTCCGCTGTTTCAAACGTTGGGCTTCAAGCAATTTTCCTTCCTTTTCAAAAACTGCTAACTGCTCCTCCAACTCCGCCTGAATCTTGGCAATGGCAACTTCCATGTGATCGTCATTGGTCACAAAGTGAGTGGCTGGGAAAATCGCCAAATGATCCACTTCTCCCAACACCTGACCCGTCAGAGCCTCAACTTCACGAATACGGTCAATTTCGTCTCCGAAAAATTCTACTCGAAAGGCATGTTCATCACGGGAAGCTGGGAAAATCTCCACTACATCCCCACGAACACGAAATCTCCCCCGTTGGAAATCAATATCATTGCGCTCAAACTGAATATCAACCAAGTCATTAAGAAGTTTATCACGAGAAATTTCAAGACCTGGACGCAGACTCACGACACTATCAGCGTATTCCTTGGGCGAACCCAGACCATAGATACAAGAGACAGAAGCCACAACGATGACATCATTACGCTCCAAAAGGGCTGAAGTCGCTGAGTGGCGGAGTTTGTCAATCTCATCATTGACTGAACTGTCCTTCTCAATGTAGGTATCGCTAGAAGGGACATAGGCCTCGGGTTGGTAATAATCATAGTAGGATACGAAGTACTCAACAGCATTTTCAGGGAAAAATTCCTTAAACTCCCCATAGAGCTGTCCTGCTAGAGTTTTATTGTGAGCAATGACCAGAGTTGGTTTATTGACTTTGGAAATGACCTGACTCATGGTATAGGTCTTCCCTGTACCAGTCGCCCCCATCAGAATCTGAGCTTTTTCTCCCCCCTCAATGTTATCTACCAACTGCTCGATAGCTTGGGGTTGATCTCCTGATGGTTGGTATTTTGATACTAGTTTAAATTGATTGTCTGTAATGCGATTGATCATAAGAATCCTCTCTCCATGTGCTATTCCTATTTTAGCATACTTGTAACATTTTCACGAAGAAAAGGACGGACCTAAGTCACATCCTTTCATTTTCTTTCTTTAATCGATAAGCGAGATAGACAATCAGCAGTAGCAAAACCAGACTTGTCATGATAGATCCTTCTATCCCAAAAGAACCACCTGATAGCCAATCTTGATTACCTTGTGGTAAAAAGGTCATCAGCGATGTTCCTGACGGCTGACCGCTAACTAAAATCCCAAATAGATTTCCCTGAGCAAAATTCCAGGCTCCATGAATACCCGCAACACCCCAAACTGTATCAGTTTTGAGAAGGTAAAGAGCCATGGCAACTCCGAATAAAAAGAGATTTACTAAAGATAGTGGTGTTAGACCAGAATTGCCCATATGAAGCAGGGTAAAGAACAGGCTAGATATAATAACAGCAAGTTTTAGATTGGTTCTTGAGGCCAATTGAGGAAGGAGCCATGCACGGGATACCACTTCTTCTGCTGTCCCCTGTAAAATCCAAAATGGGATAGTAAAGACAACAAAGGTAAGCGAATAAGGATTCAAGTGAATGGACTCAAAACGATATTGACCTAAGGCTACTAAACCTAACAAGGTCAGAAGAAAAAGTGCCAGGCCTAGACCAAATCCTTTCAGAAGATTGCTGAGGAAATTCTCTCTATAAAATCCTAAAGTTCGAATAGGCCTCTTCTCAACTTTTCTAGTCCATCTGAACACAGTGTTAAGTATAAAACCAAAGGCCAGCAATTCTAAAATTAAACGAAAGTCACTTGTTTTATCCATCAAGCTCTGCTGCAAGGTCTGCAAGTAGATTGCAAAAACTTGACCAGCCTCTCCAAAATTTCTAGCAAGTCCGATGAGAGCTAACAAACTAATACCATATAAAGTATAAGCCACAAACTCTCCTATAAAGACAAAAGCAAAGGCTAACAAGGGGCTTGTGTAGAGGTTTAACCGCATTTGAGAAGCTTGGAAGTCTTTAAAAATTCTTTTGTTCTTCACATCTCCGTCCTCTTTTCTTCCATTATATACTATTATTATAGCACTTTGTGGTAGCAGTTCAAGAAAGAAATAAAGAGCTTTTATGTTATATCTTCTAACATAAAGGTCCCTAGATTTGCATTTTTTTGTTTTTTCTGATATAATGGGAAAATATTCGGAAAAGGAGACTAAAAATGAAGAAAAAATTTCTAGCATTTTTGCTAATTTTATTCCCAATTTTCTCATTAGGTATTGCGAAAGCAGAAACGATTAAGATTGTATCTGACACAGCCTATGCACCTTTTGAGTTTAAAGATTCAGATCAAACTTATAAAGGAATTGATGTTGACATTATCAACAAAGTCGCTGAGATTAAAGGATGGAATATTCAGATGTCCTATCCTGGATTTGATGCAGCGGTAAATGCGGTTCAAGCTGGTCAAGCTGACGCTATCATGGCAGGAATGACAAAAACTGCAGAACGTGAAAAAGTTTTCACCATGTCTGATACTTACTATGATACAAAAGTTGTCATTGCCACTACTAAGGCACACAAGATTAGTCAGTATGACCAATTAAAAGGTAAAACTGTTGGTGTTAAAAATGGAACTGCTGCTCAACGTTTTCTTGAAACAATCAAAGACAAATACGGCTTTACTATTAAAACATTTGACACTGGAGATTTGATGAACAACAGCTTGGCTGCTGGTGCCATCGATGCCATGATGGATGACAAACCTGTTATCGAGTATGCCATTAACCAAGGCCAAGACCTCCATATTGAAATGGATGGTGAAGCTGTAGGTAGCTTTGCTTTCGGTGTTAAAAAAGGTAGCAAATACGAGCACCTGGTGACTGAATTTAACCAAGCCTTGGCTGAAATGAAAAAAGATGGTAGTCTTGATAAAATCATCAAGAAATGGACTGCTTCATCATCTTCAGCAGTGCCAACCACAACTACTGCAGCTGGTCTAAAAGCAACTCCTGTTAAAGCTAAATACATCATTGCCAGTGATTCTTCTTTTGCACCATTTGTGTTCCAAAACTCAAGCAACCAATTTACTGGTATTGATATGGACTTGATTAAGGCAATCGCTAAAGACCAAGGTTTTGAAATTGAAATTACCAATCCTGGTTTCGATGCAGCTATCAGTGCTGTCCAAGCTGGTCAAGCTGATGGTATCATTGCTGGTATGTCTGTCACAGATGCTCGTAAGGCAACTTTTGACTTCTCAGAATCATACTACACTGCTAATACAATCCTTGGTGTCAAAGAATCAAGCACCATTGCTTCTTATGAAGATTTAAAAGGAAAGACAGTTGGTGTTAAAAACGGAACTGCCTCTCAAACCTTCCTAACAGAAAATCAAAGTAAATACGGTTACAAAATCAAAACCTTCGCTGATGGTTCGTCAATGTATGACAGTTTAAACACTGGTGCCATTGATGCCGTTATGGATGATGAGCCTGTTCTCAAATATTCTATCAGCCAAGGCCAAAAATTGAAAACACCAATCGCTGGAACTCCAATCGGTGAAACAGCCTTTGCCGTTAAAAAAGGAGCAAATCCAGAATTGATTGAAATGTTCAATAACGGACTTGCAAACCTTAAAGCAAACGGAGAATTCCAAAAGATTCTTGATAAATACCTAGCTAGCGAATCTTCATCTGCATCAACAAGTACTGTTGATGAGACAACTATCTGGGGCTTGCTTCAAAACAACTACAAACAACTCCTTAGCGGTCTTGGTATCACTCTTGCTCTAGCTCTTATCTCATTTGCTATTGCTATTGTTATCGGGATTATCTTCGGTATGTTCAGTGTCAGCCCCTACAAATCTCTTCGTGTGATTTCTGAGATTTTCGTTGACGTTATCCGTGGTATTCCATTGATGATTCTTGCGGCCTTCATCTTCTGGGGAATTCCAAACTTCATCGAGTCTATCACAGGCCAACAAAGTCCAATTAACGACTTCGTAGCTGGTACTATCGCCCTCTCACTCAATGCAGCGGCTTATATCGCTGAAATCGTTCGTGGTGGTATTCAGGCTGTTCCGGTTGGTCAAATGGAAGCCAGCCGAAGCTTGGGTATCTCTTATGGAAAAACCATGCGTAAGATTATCTTGCCACAAGCAACTAAATTGATGTTGCCAAACTTTGTTAACCAATTCGTTATCGCTCTTAAAGATACAACCATCGTATCTGCTATCGGTTTGGTTGAACTCTTCCAAACTGGTAAGATTATCATCGCCCGTAACTACCAAAGTTTCAAGATGTATGCAATCCTTGCTATCTTCTATCTTGTAATTATCACACTTTTGACTAGACTAGCGAAACGCTTAGAAAAGAGGATTCGTTAATGGCAAAACTAAAAATTGATGTAAATGATTTACACAAGCACTATGGAAAAAATGAGGTTTTAAAAGGAATCACGACTAAGTTCTATGAAGGAGATGTTGTTTGTATCATTGGTCCTTCAGGTTCTGGTAAGTCAACTTTCCTCCGTAGCCTTAATCTTTTAGAAGAAGTTACGAGTGGTCACATCACTGTGAACGGTTATGACTTAACTGAAAAAACTACCAACGTTGACCACGTCCGTGAAAATATTGGAATGGTTTTCCAACACTTCAACCTCTTCCCACACATGTCTGTATTGGACAACATTACCTTTGCTCCTATTGAGCACAAGTTGATGACTAAGGAAGAAGCTGAGAAATTGGGAATGGAGCTGCTTGACAAGGTTGGTCTAGCAGATAAAGCTAATGCCAACCCAGATAGCCTATCAGGGGGACAAAAACAACGTGTGGCCATCGCTCGTGGACTAGCAATGAATCCAGACATCATGCTCTTTGATGAACCAACTTCTGCCCTTGACCCTGAGATGGTCGGAGACGTACTAAACGTTATGAAGGAATTGGCTGAGCAAGGTATGACCATGATTATCGTAACCCATGAGATGGGATTTGCTCGTCAGGTTGCCAACCGCGTTATCTTTACTGCAGATGGTGAATTCCTTGAAGACGGAACACCTGATCAAATCTTTGATAACCCACAGCACCCACGTCTGAAAGAGTTCTTGGACAAGGTCTTAAACGTCTAAACTCAAACTGTAAGGATTTCCTTGCAGTTTTTTTCTATCTCGTATTGGATTTTTTGATTTTTCGGAAAATTATGTTAGAATTAAATTTATGAAATGAGATTTCCTCATACCTAGCAAGACTAGGAATAAAAATAGAAATTAGGTAGCTAGATGTCATCTAAGGTTATTGTTACAATTTTCGGTGCGAGTGGAGACCTGGCTAAACGCAAGCTCTACCCTTCCCTTTTTAGACTATATAAATCCGGCAATCTTTCCAAGCACTTTGCCGTTATTGGAACTGCCCGTCGTCCTTGGAGCAAGGAATATTTTGAATCTGTAGTGGTTGAATCGATCCTTGATTTGGCAGACAGTACCGAACAGGCTCAAGAGTTCGCTAGCCACTTCTACTATCAAAGTCATGATGTCAATGATACAGAACACTACATTGCTCTACGTCAATTGCAGGCTGAACTAAATGACAAGTACCAAGCTGAACACAACAAGCTCTTCTTCTTGTCTATGGCACCTCAGTTCTTTGGTACTATCGCAAAACACCTCAAGTCTGAAAACATTGTGGATGGTAAAGGTTTTGAGCGCTTAATCGTTGAAAAACCATTTGGTACAGATTACGCAACTGCAAGCAAGTTGAATGACGAACTCCTAGCAACATTTGATGAAGAACAAATTTTCCGTATCGACCATTATCTTGGTAAGGAAATGATCCAAAGTATCTTTGCAGTTCGCTTTGCAAACCTGATTTTTGAAAATGTTTGGAACAAGGACTTTATCGATAATGTTCAAATTACTTTTGCAGAGCGCTTGGGTGTAGAAGAACGTGGTGGCTACTATGACCAATCTGGTGCCCTCCGCGACATGGTACAAAACCATACACTACAACTTCTTTCTCTCCTTGCCATGGACAAGCCAGCAAGCTTCACAAAAGACGAGATTCGTGCCGAAAAGATTAAGGTCTTTAAAAACCTCTATCATCCAACAGATGAAGAGCTTAAAGAACACTTTATCCGTGGTCAATACCGCTCTGGTAAGATTGATGGCATGAAATATATCTCTTATCGTAGCGAGCCAAATGTAAATCCAGAATCAACAACTGAAACCTTTGCATCTGGTGCCTTCTTTGTAAACAGCGATCGATTCCGTGGCGTTCCTTTCTTCTTCCGTACTGGTAAACGTCTGACTGAAAAAGGAACTCATGTCAACATCGTCTTTAAACAAATGGATTCTATCTTTGGAGAACCACTTGCTCCAAACATTTTGACCATCTATATCCAACCAACAGAAGGCTTCTCTCTTAGCCTAAATGGGAAACAAGTAGGAGAAGAATTTAACTTGGCTCCTAACTCACTTGATTACCGTACAGATGCGACCGCAACTGGTGCTTCTCCAGAACCATACGAGAAATTGATTTATGATGTCCTAAACAACAACTCAACTAACTTTAGCCACTGGGATGAAGTTGGTGCGTCATGGAAGTTGATTGACCGTATCGAAGAGCTCTGGGCTGAAAATGGTGCCCCACTTCATGATTATAAAGCTGGAAGCATGGGACCTCAAGCCAGCTTTGACTTACTTGAAAAATTCGATGCCAAATGGACTTGGCAACCAGATATCGCCTATCGTCAAGATGGTAGACTAGAATAAAAAATTTCCTGCAAGATTGTCTTGCAGGATTTTTACTTCTGATTAGATTAAGCCTTCCAAGAGACCCTTCATAAAGTTTTCTGAGTTAAACTCTCCAATATCATCGATTTTTTCACCAAATCCAATCAGTTTTACAGGAATGTTGAGTTCTTCACGGATAGCTAGAACAACACCACCTCGAGCAGTTCCATCAATCTTAGTCAAGACAATTCCAGTTAATGGCGTGATTTTTGAAAATTCTTTGGCCTGTACCAGGGCATTTTGACCTGTTGATGCATCAAGTGCTAAGAAAGTTTCATGCGGAGCTTCGGGCACAACACGTTTGATAATACGACCAATCTTTTCTAGCTCAGCCATGAGGTTGTCCTTGTTTTGCAGACGACCAGCGGTATCAATCATGAGAATATCAATACCTTCCGCTACGGCACGTTCCATGCCATCAAAGACTACACTGGCTGGGTCAGCTTTTTCAGGTCCAGTTACTACTGGAACACCCACACGACGGCCCCATTCAGCTAACTGAGCAACTGCACCTGCACGGAAGGTATCTGCTGCAACTAGCATGACCTTCTTACCAGCTTGTTTATAGCGGTGGGCTAGTTTTCCGATAGAAGTTGTTTTCCCAACGCCATTGACCCCTACAAAGAGCATGACTGTCAAGTCATCTTGGAAGTGGATACTTTCATCGTAGTTGCCATCCTTTTCATAAAGCTCAACCAATTTCTCAATGATGACACGGCGAAGGGCGTCAGGTTTCTTGGCGTTTTCGAGCTTGGCTTCGTAGCGTAGCTCCTCTGTTAAGTTAGAAGCGACTTGGACACCAACGTCACTCATGATCAGTAGTTCTTCCAGTTCCTCGAAGAATTCTTCGTCAACAGAGCGGAAATTGGCAAAGAAGGCGTTCAAGCGAGCACCGAATCCTGTACGAGTTTTCTTAAGACTGCGGTCATATTTTTCCTGAACAGTCTCTTCTACTTGAGGCGTTTCTTCTTCAAGAACTTCAGAACTATTTCCTTCTACAGTCTCTAGGAGCTCAGTATTCTCTTCCTCTGTGACTTCTTCTGAGTTTGGCAATTCTTCGACTTCTTCTTGAGAAACTTCTACAACTGGCTCTGAATCCAGACTTTCTTCAACTGTGTCTTGGATTTCCTCTTCTTCAAACACAACTTCTTCAGAACTTTCAACCTCTGCTTCTTCTTGAGGAACTTCCTCAGCTTCTGTTAAGGCAGGCTCAACATCTTCAGACAAATCAAGATTTTCCAGAGCTTCTTTTACAACTTCTTCGATTTTAGGTTCTTCTTTTTTTCCGAATAGACGGTCAAATAATCCCATATCTTAGTTCTCCTTTAGCACATATTCTTCGATAGCCCAGGCGACAGCCTCTTCATCATTGGTCATTGGAGTTACCACATTTGCGACTGCCTTAACTTCAGGAACAGCGTTTTGCATGGCAACACCGAGCCCTGCCCATTCAATCATAGAGAGGTCATTGGCCTCGTCGCCACAAGCCATAACTTGGCTTTGGTCGATTCCTAGATGGCTGATTAGTTTTGCCAAACCTGTTGCTTTATGAACATTCTTTGGTGACCACTCTAGCAACATTTCACGTGATTTAAAGATTTCATATTGGTCAAACAATTCTGGAGAAATCTTCTGAATAGCTGCATCCAAGGGTTCTTGAGCAAAGGCGGTCACGCATTTATTATAAGTCATTTGACTAGATAAGTCTGCAAAGTCCACTGGAACAAAAGTCAAAGCTGGATTGAATTTGGCATAAAGACTTTCTTGGTCTGATTGAATTTGATAAACAGTTCCTTCTGAGATGGCATCAAGAGGCAGTGATAATTTCTCTGTTTCCTCATACAAGCGTGCCACATCATCATATGAAAAGACTGTTTTATCAAGGATTTCACCTGTATTTTTCTGAACCAAACCACCATTAAAAGTAATGGTATACTCATCTTCCCGACCATTAGTCCCTAGCTCATGGAGAAAGAAATCCATAGCTTTTAAGGGACGACCAGTTGTCAATACGACCTTGATACCACGATCACGCGCAACTTTCAAAGTTGCCTTGGTACGATCCGTCAACCTTTTATCAGTAGTCAGCAAGGTCCCGTCCAAGTCCAATGCAATCAATTTTATATCTGCCATTATAAGCCCTCCATATAAGCTATAACCGACTGGTCCTTATGGTGACCAATCACAGTCTCTGCTAATTCTAAAATTTCTGGTCGTGCATTTTCAGGAGCTACAGGATGTCCCACAACCTGCATCATATGCAAGTCATTTAGATTGTCTCCAAAAGCCATGACCTGATCCATTGTGATACCAAGTTTTTTAACTAATTCAACAATGGCCACACCCTTATCAACATAGTCCAGAACAATATCAATGGATTCAAAACCAGTTGTCATAGCCTTAACACCAGGGACATTTTCATTGACCCAAGCCTCCCCAGCTTCTAGCGTTTCTTCTGTGAAGTTGGTTGTAAATTTGAAAATGTCATCTGTAATATCTTCCAGACTCGCTACTTTTTGGATATTTTCATTATAGTGCTGGCTCACTTTTAAATAGGTCTCATCAACCGTATCTAGAACATAAGCTCCCTTTTTTCCCGTCAAGAGCAGTTTATTGATATCTACATAAGGTGAAGTTTTCAGCATTTCAAAAGTTGATAGATAAAACTCACGAGACATAGTCGCTTCATACAAGTCCTGACCTTGATATTCTACCAAACTGCCATTTTCCGCGATGAAAATAATGTCATCACGAACATCAGCAAATAATTTTTCTAGAGATAGAAATCCGCGCCCTGAAGCCACCGCAAAGTAAATCCCTTTTTCCTTGTAAGAAGCTAAAAGGGACTTGAGGCGGTCCATATCAAAACGTCCATTCTCATCTAGGAAGGTTCCGTCCATATCCGTTGCTACTAGTTTAATCATAAAATCTTTCTTACTCCGATTAGTAAATCTACCTCCTATTATACCATAGATAACTAGAAAAAGGACGAGTCTATCAGCTTTGCATCTCTTTTATCCTTCTCTACTAGCTAGTGGTGTTTCTAACTTTTAAAAAAGCTCGTAAAATTAAAATCGTGCAACTTTTTTCAGATACTTTTAAAAGATTGATTTCATTACCTCTTTCCTTTATACTGGATAAAAAGGAGAATAGTATGTCAGAAACAAATCACGAAATCGATTCAAATTTTGCAGGTCGTTTAAATATCCTGCGTGCGGGTGTTCTTGGTGCTAATGATGGGATTATTTCCATCGCTGGTGTGGTTATTGGGGTTGCCAGTGCTACGAGCAATATATGGATTATCTTTTTATCAGGATTTGCGGCTATTTTGGCCGGTGCCTTTTCGATGGCAGGTGGAGAATATGTGTCCGTTTCAACTCAAAAAGATACTGAGGAAGCAGCCGTTGCGCGTGAGCAACTCTTGCTAGACCAAGATATGGAACTAGCTAAAAAATCTCTCTATGCTGCCTATATCCAAAATGGCGAGTGTGAAACATCAGCCCAACTTCTCACCAACAAGGCCTTTCTTAAAAATCCGCTCAAGGCTTTGGTAGAGGAAAAATATGGGATTGAGTATGAAGAGTTTACCAATCCTTGGCATGCTGCTATCTCTAGCTTTATTTCTTTTTTCCTTGGTAGCTTACCACCAATGCTTTCAATTACCATTTTCCCAAGTGAATACCGCATCCCTGCTACCGTCCTTATCGTCGGTGTGGCCCTTCTTCTCACTGGTTACACTAGTGCCAAACTTGGAAAAGCACCTACCAAAACAGCTATGATTCGGAACCTTGCTATTGGTCTCTTAACTATGGGAGTTACCTTTCTGCTAGGACAACTTTTCAGCATTTAGTATATAAGAAATATCTAAATGAAATTGCACTACCTACAAAATAAAAGATTCACATCTACTTAGATATAATAAAAGAGAGAAACTTGATTCTCTCTTTTATTATATCTACAATCGTAGACAATGATTCTATAATGTGTGTTTTTCTAATAACGTTTTGATGTCTTCTAAGATTTTATAACGTTACCAGAAAAAATCATCCGCCTGAATAGTTGAAAGTTATTTACTTTATTTGCAATTATTTTAATCAATAACATCAATCATTAAAAGTGATAGTATTCTCAATAATGTCAAATCGACTCCTATTATAAGAGATAAACGCTTCAACGGAAGCTAATCTATTAATCGACCTTGCCCCTTTGAAAATTATTCTCATTTTCTAAGAGCCACTGACTATAAAGTTCTTGATATCGTTCCTCTTCGTTATCACTGTAACCTTTAAAAAGAACTTTATCAATATTTTCTTTATTAAAATATAAAATTTGTTCAGCATCAAGCCCTACTGGGTATATGCATCCTGAATAATCAAAAATTACTTTTTCTCCATCATTGTCAATGAAAGCTCCCCGATTAAGAATCATAATTTTACGGGTTCCATCTTTTAAATAAACAATACTTCCAATAGGTAACATAATCTTTTCTTCCTTTCGATATTTAAGTGATAATTTTATTTTTTTAAATAATAAATCTCAATAATATAAAAAATATAGCACTGAATTTAGGTAAAACAACATTTTATTTCAACTTTGATAAAACATCAACTATCTCATATTCCCGTTCTTCTCCAGGTGCAAAGGCAACATTTATGGTTGCTAGAGAAATGAACATTGTTAAAATCATTATCAAAAGCATGGCAACATTTTTTATATAAATAAAAGCTAAGGCAAATATAAGAGCTAAAGCAAAGAAACATACTCGTAAAAGAAGCATTTTTACGTAAAAACGCGATGAATTTACTGGTTTTATCTTAAAATAAATAGATTGTTCCAATGATCTATTAAGTAATTCCTCCAAACTTTTTTTCTTTTTAGAATATAAAAGCTGAAGCAAACTAAAAGACAATAATAAACCAATAACTACTAAAAGCAAACTAGTTACTATCGAAAAATTCACATAAAAGTTGGCAAATAAATCAATATGATTCATACGAGCCCAGGCATTCACAAAAACTGCCAATCCTGCAGCTAATGATGTTGGAAGGATAAATTTGCTCGCCTTAGAGTTTTTTTCTTCGATTTTAAAAAGTTCTTCATCTGAGATAGCATAAACTTTCTGATAAAAATACCAGTTTAAAGGCAAACAGAAATATCCGAGAAAATGTTTAGGAGATCTATCTAATAGATACTGTTTCCCCTGATAATGAAATAATAGGTATCGAAAATTCCCTTTATAATATAATTTTATTTTTTGCATTTTAATCCTTACTAATCTAAGAAAACATGAGTTTTCCCAAGCTATGAGGAGTATCTTGATATCGGCTACATCTTATTTTAGTTTTTTATCATTTATTTTATATAAGTGATGGCTTTCAGTTCCAAATGCAACATTAGAAGCCGACAAATATAGAAAGATGATTGCATTGGCCATTAAGCCAAAAAGTAAGTTACCTGAGTAGAAATAATACATTGGCATAAAAAATGCTAGCCCACCAATAACCACTATAAATCCTAGCAATTGTTTAAAGTCAATTTTTACTGGCGTAATTTTATAATATTGTAAATGCCTAAGTTCGTGCCCTATCAAGAAGGCCATCCTTCTTTTCCGAGAATAGTAAAATAATTCAACCAGAACATATGTTAAAAGAAAAGTCATTAAAAAGAGTGCCACTTTCGTAAAACTTGAAAGATTCGTTTCAAAATACTTAGTGATATCAATCTTGTTAACCCGTAACCAATTATATAAAAAGATACTCAGCCCAGCACCGAGAGAAGCTGAAACAGTGAGTTTTGTAGCACGTCCAGTTTTTTCTTTTATTTTACAGTACTCATCCGATGTAATGGGATACACATGTTGAAAGAAAAGCCAATTTATAGGTGGAAAAAGATATCCTCTCAAATGACATGGTCTTCTATCAAGTAAATAGTATTGATGATTGAATTCAAATACTAAATAACGAAAATTTCCATAAGTAAAACGAATTTTTTCCATCATTTCTCATTAGTCAAAGGGGTTAAGGGCACTTAGCCCACCTGAAATGGCATTTCCTACATCACTTACCATCTCACTGGCCCAATTTTTTGCACTTTCAACACTATTTGATATTGCCTGACCTACGTTTTTCCCTACATCATCCAAAAATGCCCCTGTAGTGTCTAAACCATCTTTAAGCCCTAAAAAGTTATTTTCATAGGCTTTATTAAACAACCAAGTAACTCCAACTCCAATAGCAAATGATGCAGTCGCTACACCAACAGCAGCCCAACCAACAGGATTACTTCCCAAAAATGCTCCTAAAGCTACTGTAGTTAGCTCCGCAGCTCCAAAACCAATCCCTGTTGACAAACCATTATGCACAACTGCCTGACCAATACTTTTATCTTTGTTAACAATATCATCATACATTCCAAGACCAAAGCCAATTCCCATTAAGGAACGGCCACCCCATTTGCCCCAGTTCGCTATATTTGTACCTTTTTGAACCAAAGCTTGACCTATACCAGTTTGTTTAACTAAAACAAATGAAGTTGAGGCTCCGTTTAAAGCAAATGTACTAGGGCCTTTAATTCCTTCTAAAATAGTAGCTAAACCACCAAAACGTTGAACCCCTATTCCAAGTTGCTCAATTATAGTTGCAAGTAAGTCAAACTGCGTGCTATTTTTATCATAATTCTCTCGAACTAACTCTAATGCACTTTTTAATTGCTGAATCAACTCAGGTGAAACTAACTCTTCTGGATGGGACCGAGCATAGGTAAGTAAAGCTTCAATGTCCTCTATTGTTAATCCCTCTCCTGATTTCAACTTTTCTTTGTCCAATCGTCTTCCCCAAGACTCGTGGACCTGTTTAACCCACATCAATTCCTCTTGAGGTGGAATTACAAATGTTTTTGTTTCTTCATTCCAAGAGCTTTTTGCTTGAAATAACCCTTGCCTTACTACTTGATAAAGACCATCTATATTTGAAAAAAGACCTGATGATGAATTATGAAATGTCAAAAGTTTTTGAAGCTTATCCTCCAATTTTTGTTTGACTTTCTGTTGAATCTCAATATGTTCTGTTAAACTATTAATAAAAAAATAGTCTGGTTGTTCCACACGATATTCCATGTTTCGTAGTTTCTGATAGTAAACAATACTTTTATGTGCTTGCGCAATTTTTTGACGCAACTCATCTTCTCTTAAACTTACACTATCCACTTCACTAATGAATTTATCCGGAAGACTCAATGTTGCTTTTTCTATTTCCTCATTTAATAAAATGCAAGCTTTTGTTAATGGAATCAATATTTGACTACAATAAACTTTTGCAGAATCATAAGCTAAACCAGATAAATCTCCACTGTTTGATGAAAAATCATTAAGAGCCTTCTGTAAAGATTGATAGGCTTGATTTTGATTCTGTAGTGCTCTTGATGTACTACTTGCCTGATTCTTGGATTTCCATAAATACATATCAACCCCCATTTTTTTCTCTCACCTCTCTTTCTAATTGTTTCAATTGTTCTTTATCAACTTCTAATAGTTTTTGTGACTGTTTAAGTAACTCTTCCTGTTCTTGAAAATAGGTTTGAAGTTTTTGCGATGCCTGGAGATGTTGTGATTCTAAATCTTTAAAATAATAACTATCGTCAGATTTACTCATCAACTCTGCAACTTCACTAAAAAAGAATTTACTTTTTTTAGTAAGTTGATCATATTCATCTCGTACAATGTATAGATGACGTTTCTTTACTTTTAGAGATTCTTCTCTTTGTTTGAGTGATAACTCTAAATTAATGATATCACGATTAACCATTTAACGTAAACCTCGTGCTAGCATCGTCAATGCGTGACAATTGGTTTGCTACTTTCTGATCCATAGCATGAAAAGCTGAAGAAAGATTATGAATATTCGTTGACATCGCTGATAATACATTACCAATTTGACTCGCAGTAGTTTGCGCTAAATCAATTGCAGAGGAAGCTTTTACATTCCCCGCTACAGTTGTCTGATTATCTTTTTCAATTGCTATAAGATTAGCAAGACTTTCTGTAGCTTTTGCAATCGCCGTTGCTCTTTGAACAGCTAAAGATGTTACACTTTTTATTTCACTCATTATCGGGTTCCTCTAAAATATTTAACTATCATGATTATATCATAAAAATTTAAAAATATTTTAATATTCTCCAAATATGATTGAATACAACCTCAAAATTTTGAAATTGGCAATACATTGTTATTTCACTAGAAATTGCAGTTCTTTAAAAAATTAATAAAGCAATTATTAACTATATTTTTCTATAACAAACGAATCAAAGCCAAACTAAAAAGACTTAGACCTGTACAATACAGAACTAAATCCTTTGGATAAATTAATTGTCTAACTTTTGGGGGTCAGTATATATCGAGGTATCTTTTTTACATTTGCACAATCTTGCGATAGCTTCTAGAAGTAATCATAAAAATCAAGACATAGGCGATGAGGAAGATAGCGCAGATAGACAAGGTCACAATCAACATCATATTCGTATCTATTACACCAATTACTTTTAAAATCAGACTAAGCATATGGTAGGCAAAGGCTAGATGTATGAAGGCAAAAAGCAAAGGAAGGAAGAAAACAGTTAAAACTTGTTTGTTGATGGTTTGCTTGATTTGCTTTTGATCTAAACCGACTTTCTGCAAGATAATAAAGCGTTCACGGTCTTCGTAGCCTTCAGAAATTTGTTTGTAGTAGATGACTAGAACGGTTCCGACCATAAAGATAATGGATAGGAAAATACCGATAAAGAAGACACCACCAAAGAGGGCACTCATCTGAGCACTAGCATCTGCTAGATTGCTACCATAAACATAGCTACCTTCCTTGTTTAATTGAGCATTAAATTGATTGAGGTATTTATCATATTCTTCAGCAACCTTGAGTTGTTCTTCTTCGCTGGCATTTACATTCATGCCACCGTAAAACTGATTATAGATAGCCGAATCTGGGAATTGGTCCAAAAAGGCTTGCAAATTAGGTACAACAAGGTAATTGTAATCAGCAGTCAAAATATTAAACTGATTTGGGACATGGTTGACAATGAAATCTGTATTAAATTCTTCTTTGACAGAAAATTGATGGTTATTTAGAGTTAGAGCCTTTTGTCCTTTAACTCCCTCATTCTTTGCAAAGAGTCCGACCTCATTTCCTGATAGAGACAGTTTTTGACCAGTCATATTTTCATAATCTTTTTGGTCAAATACCATGAAAACTGTTGTAGGTTGAACACGATTTTGTCCTTTTTCAAAAAGGGTTAACTTGGTTCCTTCTTGGTTCGCAACACCAAAGTAAGTGTAACGAAGCACTTCTTTCTCTTTTATCTTATAACCTTTATCACTTGCAAACTGGCTCAAGAGTTTGTCCAAATCTTCTTTTTCAACATTTTGCCCTGAAACCCCAAATTCATGAGGATTTAGAACTTTTTTAAAGCTTTCTGAGGCATTGAAAATACTAGTCGCTGCAGACATGGTTACCAAAACCATTGTTGATAAAATAGCTATAGTTGCTAGTCCAACCGCATTTTTCTTCATACGGAAAATCAAATTAGACACTGAGATAAGATTATTTGGTTGGTAATAGTATTGTTTGTTTTTCTTTAAAATTTGTAGGAAAACGGTAATCCCTGCATTAAACAAGAGATAGGTTCCAATTATAACCAGCAAAACAGCTAGGAAGAAAGTTGTTAGGGCTGTGAGAGGATCTTTTACCGTAAGGGCAAGATAATAGCCAATTCCTAAACTAATGGAACCAAGAATAGTTTGGAGAGGTAGGAAGCGACCTTTTTTCTCACCACTAGCTTTCTCACGAGAGAGCTGGAGAGCATTCATACGGGCGATTCGAAGGGCATTCAGGAACATGAGGCCTAGGAAAATCAATCCAAAGACAACTAGCACTGAAATGACAACTTTCATCTGGAAGGTAGCGACCAGTTCTACCTTCAATTTCATCAGTTTGAGTAGGAAAGCGAAAATCAACTTGTCAAACAAGGCTCCAATACCGATACCTGCACCAACAGTTAGAATTCCAAATAGCACCAACTCTTTAAAGGACATACTGATCAGATGACGCTTCTCCAAACCCAACATGCCATAAATCCCCAGTTCCTTGGAACGGTTTTTCATAACAAAACTATTGGCATAGAGGACAATAATAGCTGACGCAAGGGTGACGACAAACATACCAAATCCAAGTGTAGCTTGAATCGTTTCACCTCCACGGATTTCCGCAATCTTGGGATTGAAGGTTAGGGAGTAAAAGAGATAGGTGACGGTGACTGCCAATAGAACAGCCAGCGCAAAGGGATAGTAGAGTTTGCGGTTTTTAATCAAGTTCGATACCGCTAACTTATTGGTTAATCGAAACATACTAATTCACCTCGCTTGCCATGACAGTCAAGGTATCAGAGATTTCTTGGAACATCTGACGCTCTGTCTTCTCTCCACGGTAGATTTGGTTGTAAAGAATGCCGTCTTTGATAAAGAGTACACGTTTGGCCCTGCTAGCCGCTGCCGTTGAGTGAGTCACCATGAGAATGGTTTGCCCACGCTCATTGATTTCGTCAAAAACATCCAGTAAGGCTGCAGATGACTTGGAATCAAGAGCTCCTGTCGGTTCGTCTGCAAGAAGAATTTCAGGCTCTGTGATGATGGCACGGGCTACTGCTACACGCTGTTTCTGCCCTCCTGAAATCTCGTAAGGGTACTTCTCTTGCAATTGGTTGATGCCTAGATTCTCAGCTGTCATCACCAATTTTTTCATCATCTCCGTAATCGGTCTTCTTGATAAGACAAGGGGAAGCAAGATATTGTCCTTGACAGACAGAGTATCTAGCAAGTTAAAGTCTTGGAAGACAAATCCTAGCTTTTCACGACGGAAGCTAGAAGCTTGTGAATTTTTAATGGTTGCTGTGTCAGTTCCATTCAGGTAAACCTGCCCACGAGTTGGTTTGTCCAGCATAGCTAGGATATTGAGAAGAGTTGATTTACCAGAACCAGACTCACCCATGATGGCAACATAGTCACCCTTTTCCACGGTAAAGTGAATATCCTTGAGGGCTTCTACTTGGTTGCCCTGAAAACGGGTTTTATAAATTTTTTGAACGTGTTTTACATCTAAAAGTGTCATGAGAATCTCCTTTCTTAATATCCCATCAAATGAAATGTCGCTTGCATCATAGCGCATCCCAGCTGAACACGCTCGATATCTTTATGGCTTGGTTTTCTAGTTTTCTTATGTAAGATTTGTTTCATGATGTTACTCCTTTGTTCTTTATGAGTCTAGTTTACATCAAAAAAAGACTGCTTGCCATAACTTAACCTTACAAAAAGGACTTTAATCTTACATTTTTGTAAGATTGGGGGAAATGTACCCAGTTCATTAAAAATATTTTACCATAAAAAGAAAGTAAGAAGAAAACCCTCGCAGATACAAGGGTTCAAAAATTTTAAAATAGATTAGTCGAATTCATAGACTAACAGTAAAATAACTGTTTCTACCTCACCAAAACCATCCATCATTTTCTTCAATAGCTTGGGCTTCTTTGCGTTTTCGTGGGCCTGTTCCGTACATTTCTGCTTCGATTTCTTCCTTGGTTGGCATGATAGAAGCTAGTATGATATAGATAATCACGCCAAGTCCAAAGTTTGCAACTGTAAAAATGGCAAACAAGAAACGAACAAGAGTGACATCAAAGTTCCACTTGTCTGAAAGGCCTGCCAGAACTCCTGAAATCATGCGATTTCGTCTCATTTTATAAAATTTACTATTCATGATATTTCCTCTTTCTGCTAGGTTAGACATAGTATATCACGGATAGTCTAGACTTTCATCAGTCCTCAGGCTGATTTACTAGTAGCAACTTTCCTCGACAAAGTCCACAACGATAGCGTTTGGTATCAATCCTACGCTTGCGCTGATAACTTTGCTGGCAGGATTGGCAACGATAGAGCTTGATTGGCTTGGAGTTTCTATTTGGCAAGGTTGGTACAAAGCGTAACCCATCCACTGCTTTCAAAAGTTCCTTAAATTCCCGATCCTTGTGTTGATAACCCTTCCCTTGAAAATAGAGGTGATAATGACAGAGTTCATGGCGGACAATCTTCCTAAAAACATCCAAACCTAGTTCCTGATAAACCTTGGGATTAAAATCCAAATGCCCATCCTTTGGGAAAAATCGACCACCTGTCGTTCGCAGACGAGAATTCCATTGGGCATGATGGCTAAAAGGTCTTCCGAAATCTTCTAACGAAACCTGCTTAACATAATCAGTCAGTTTCATTTGGAGCTAGGAGCGACAGATTGACTTTTTCACGTTCAGTATCGATTTTCTTAACCCAAACGGTAACCAAATCTCCGACGGACACCACTTGGCTAGGATGTTTGATAAATTTGCGACTCATATGGGATATGTGAATCAAGCCATCCTCATGAATTCCGATATCAACAAAAGCACCGAAGTCAACGACATTACGCACTACTCCTTCTAACTTCTGCCCAACCACTAAGTCTTTGATATCTAGGACATCTTGGCGAAGCACAGGTGCGTCAAAGGAATCACGGAAGTCTCGACCTGGTTTGAGAAGATCTGCAATGATATCTTTAAGAGTTTCAGGACCAAGGTCTAGCTCTTGCGCCATATCTTTGATTGAAAGGGACTTGAGTTTGCTTTGGGCCTCTTCATTCAAGTCTTTGATATCCAAGCGTTTGAAAAGTTCCTTGACAGCAGCGTAATTTTCTGGGTGAACCCCTGTATTGTCAAGGATATTGCTACTTTCAGGGATACGGAGGAAACCAGCGGCCTGTTCAAAAGCCTTGGCTCCCAGACGAGGAACCTTCCTGATTTGAGCGCGTGAAGTGATTTTTCCTTCTTCCTCACGGTATTTGACAATATTTTCAGAAATGGTTTTATTAAGTCCAGCAACGTGGGAAAGGAGGACTGGGCTGGCTGTATTGACATTGACACCGACTTGGTTGACCACGGTATCCACGACAAAGTCCAGACTTTCAGACAATTTTTTCTGGCTAACATCGTGCTGATACTGACCGACACCGATTGACTTAGGATCGATTTTGACCAATTCTGCAAGAGGATCTTGCAAACGACGTGCGATAGAGATGGCAGAGCGTTTTTCAACGGTTAAGTCCGGAAACTCCTGACGAGCAAGTTCGCTGGCAGAATAGACCGAAGCACCACTTTCATTAACAATGACATAGCTGACTTCTGGAAACTCTTTAAGAACGTCCGCTACAAAGGCTTCACTTTCACGACTAGCCGTTCCATTTCCGATGGCAATAATTTCCACGTCGTATTGACCAATCAAATCTGCCAAATCTTTCTTGGCTTCTTCGATTTGACGAGCTGATGCTGGTTTAACAGGATAAATGACCTGTGTTGTCAGCATTTTCCCAGTTGCATCAACGACAGCTAGCTTTGCACCTGTACGAAAGGCAGGGTCAAATCCTAAAACCACGCGCCCTTTCAGTGGAGCAACCAAGAGCAGATTGCGCAGGTTGTCAGAAAAGAGTTGGATAGCTCCTTCTTCTGCTTTCTCAGTTAATTCTGTCCGAATACGACGCTCGATAGCAGGCAAGACCTTTTTCTTAACAGATTGCTGAACTACTTCATCTATGTAGGCATTTTTCACCTTGAAACGAGCTGCAAAGAAGGCAAGAATACGGTCCGTCGCATGTTCAAAACCGACCTTCAAGACACCTAGCTTCTCCCCACGATTGAGAGCCAAGGTACGATAACCCTGCATGTTCCCAACTGTCTCAGAAAAATCATAATAAATCTGAAAAACCTGCTTTTCATCAAGACTTTCATCCTTGACTTGAGAAGTGAGTTTAGAGTGTCTCAGCACCTCCTGATAAGTCATGGAACGCAAGGTCACATCTTCCGATAAGGCTTCAACCAAGATATCAACTGCACCAGCCAAGGTTTCCTTACCAGTCGCAAATCCTTCACAGACAAACTTTTCAGCCTCTTTCTCTAAGTCCGCTACATTCTGCAAGATTAAGCGAGCAAGAGGAAAGAGTCCAGCTTCACGAGCAATGGTTGCCTTGGTTCGACGCTTTTCCTTGTATGGAAGATAGAGTTCTTCTACGTCTGCTAATTTTTCGGCTGCTAAGATAGCTTCTTCCAACTCCTTGGTCAACTTGCCTTGTTCTTGAATCTTAGCTAAAACAGCTTCCTTACGGTCGTTGAGGTTGGTCATACTTTTATCCAAGTCAATAATGGCCTTAATCGCCACCTCATCCAGACTACCAGTCATGTCCTTGCGGTAACGCGCGATGAAGGGAATAGTCGCCCCTTCAGCTGTCAAACTTAGAACGGTATCAATTTGCTTTAAAGTCACTCCCAAATTCTGGGAGATTTTTTCATATTTTTTATCCATGAATCTATTATACCACAAGCTAAACGTTTCAAATTAGCTCTTACAATTTTAAAACATAAGTTGGTGAATAAATTTCCTTCATTTCAATATTCTATTTATTGAGAAGATTACAATTTAATTCTAATAGTTTACAAAAGGATCAGTGATTAATTGCACTGTTTTTATTTTTGACAATAATGCGCCACGATTCTACCTCCCTATTCTTCAAGAAAACGCTTTTTTGAAGAATAGGATTGTAATTTCTGTTTCTAATCGTTCAAAATGCGTGTTTTTGAGAAATAAAAAACCGAAAGTCTGAGCCTGCGGTGGGTGTAATCTATTTTGAAATTTTAAATAAAAAAGGAGCATTCAAGCCCCTCATTTGAAATAACGGACACTTGGCTGGTCGGTGTACCCAGCATCTCAGATACCTTTTTCAAGGTGCGGCAGGAACCTTTCTGCCCTCAAATGTCTTTCGTTAATGTTATTCTAGCACTATCTACTTTTTTTGTCAAGTTTTCTCAATCTACCAGACTTGATACGACTTTGTAACTTGAAATCTTGTAAGCGATACATGGTCGGAACATAAAAGAAATCTCCACTTTTATGTAACTTGATGGCAACAAGAACATTATCATCAAATCTTTTAACATATTCAAAACTGGTGTCTTTCTCTCGTGGATTGATGTCGACGAAATCTGGGTTCCTTAGTATGAGTTCCAGGTCTTCAATATGATGAATCACATCATTGTGATGGCGTTTTATCATATGGCTTCTCAAACCGTCTTTGTTGACCTTTATGTGGCTCGCTTCAAGAACGATATCAAAAATTTCTTTTACTTCATCGGTAACCTGACCGATTTTTTCGTGTTCCATCATTTCCTCCATTATTCCACAATTATTATATTACAATCATAGTGTATATTAGGAAATATCACGCTCTATTATTCGTTAGATACTCAATTTTAACTTTTCCCTTTTCCTCAAAATAATAGTATAATAGAGGTAGAATTTAGAATCGAGGTACACCTATGGCTGTAAAATTTACAAAAACGGACGACTTAGACAAGATGTTTGAAGAGTTTGCGAAACTCCCTGATTTGAAACAAGTTACTTTCCCCGATGACAAAGAGAAAAAAGCCAAAGCAGAAAAGAAAAACTAGATGACTGCTTTCCAACAACTCCCATCGAGTGTGCTTCAGACTGGGGCTATTTTTCTCTCTATAATCATTGAAGCCCTACCCTTCGTTCTGATAGGAAGTATTGTTTCAGGACTAATTGAGGTCTATATCACACCTGACAAGGTTTATCATTTTCTCCCTCGAAATCGTTGGGGGAGAATCTTTTTTGGCACCTTCGTGGGGATACTTTTTCCCTCTTGTGAATGTGGAATCGTCCCCATTATCAATCGTTTCCTGGAAAAAAAGGTTCCCAGTTACACGGCCGTTCCCTTTCTTGTGACAGCACCTGTTATCAATCCTATTGTTCTCTTTGCGACCTATTCTGCCTTTGGCAACTCCTTCCATATCGCTCTGTTACGAGCTCTGGGCTCCATTCTTGTAGCTGTGATACTTGGGATTTTTCTTGGATTTTTCTGGCAAGAACCGATTCAAAAAGAAAATCGTTTGGCTTGTCATGAGCACAATTTTTCTCACTTGAGTCCTGCAAAAAAAGTTTTTCAAGTCTTTGTGCAAGCAATTGATGAGTTTTTTGATATGGGACGCTATTTGGTATTTGGCTGTCTTTTTGCCTCTATGATACAGGTCTATGTTCCGACTCGTATTCTGACTTCTATCAGCGCAACCCCTCTTTTTGCCATCTTGCTCTTGATGCTTTTGGCCTTTCTTCTCTCTCTCTGCAGTGAGGCGGATGCCTTTATCGGTGCTTCTCTTCTCTCAAGTTTCGGCTTGGCACCAGTTCTGGCCTTTCTCGTGATTGGCCCAATGCTGGATATCAAAAATATTCTCATGATGAAAAATTACTTGAAAGCACGATTTATCAGTCACTTCATAACGATTGTGACTCTTGTCGTCTTAGTGTATTCTCTCTTGATTGGAGTCATCCTATGATTCGATTTTTAGTTTTAACTGGCTATTTTGAACTGACCATTTATCTCCATCTGTCGGGCAAATTAAACCAGTACATCAACATGCACTATTCCTATCTGGCCTATATTTCCATGGTACTTTCCTTTATTTTGGCAATTGTTCAACTGTATATTTGGATGAAGCAAGTCAAAACCCATAGTCATCTGAATAGCCGATTAGCTAAAGGAACTAGTATTGCTCTTCTGGCTATTCCAATTGTCGTTGGCTTAACTTTTCCAACTGTTAGCTTGGATTCTCAGACCGTTTCAGCTAAAGGCTATCATTTCCCCCTATCGGAAGGAACGGATCAAGCCATTCAGACGAGTGAAGGGACGACAAGCCAATATTTGAAACCAGATACCAGTTCTTACTTTTCAAAATCAGCCTATGAAAAGGAGATGCGAACGGCGGCGGATAAATACTTGTCCCAAGATAGTATTCAGATCACCAACGAAAACTATATGGAGGTCATGGAGGCTATCTACGACTATCCAGATGAATTTGAGGGCAAGACAGTCCAGTTCACAGGCTTTGTCTATAACGACCCCAGTCATGCCAATAGTCAATTTTTGTTCCGCTTCGGCATTATCCACTGTATCGCAGATTCAGGTGTCTATGGATTGCTGACCAAGGGAAATACCCGACAGTATGAAAATAACACCTGGATTACAGCCAAAGGAAAACTGGTCAATCACTACCATAAAGAACTTAAACAAAACCTCCCAACCTTGGAAATTGACAGCTTTACCAAAGTCGATAAACCAGAAAATCCCTACGTGTATCGAGTGTTTTAAAAAAGTAGCCTAGAAAGGGCTACTTTTTCTATTTAGAAATAAGATCTAAAGTATGGATGATTTTATATAAAACTCCGATTTCCTACTCTCCATCCTTCCAATTCCGAGCAATTTCTTCATCTTTCTGGAGTTGATCTACCAGTTCTTCAACAGAGTCAAATTTGACCATTTCACGGACACGGTCTAGCCAGTAGACAATAACTGTTTCACCGTAAATATCATCTGAAAAATCAAAAATATTGACTTCAAAACGTGGCTCTTCTCCATCGAAAGTAACATTTTTCCCGACACTCGCCATTCCACGATATCTTTTACGCTGCACTTCGACATCAACTACGTAGACACCATCTGCTGGCATATAAGTTCGATCTCTTAGGACTAGATTGGCTGTTGGATAACCGATAGTCCGTCCACGAGCATTGCCATGAACAACCATTCCACGTGATGGTAGAGGAGTGCCAAGTAAATGACCAGCTTCTCTGACATCTCCGTCAAGAATAGCTTGACGAATACGAGTAGAACTAATTTTCCCCTTTTCATCCTCAACGGGCGGAACAATGATGATTTCTCCATCAAAATAGTCTTTCAAATCATCTGCAGTTTTCTTATCAGAACCAAACGTGTAATCAAATCCTGCTACAATAATCGCTGGTTTTAAAGCTCTAACATAGGTATCAAAGAACTCTTGACCCGTTAAACTAGCAAATTTACTACTAAAGTCAAGTAAGAAAAGAGCCTCTACTCCATGCCACTTCATCTTATGTTCTCGTTCTTCATGGCTGACAATATGAAGCATTAATTCTGGCTTATAAGGCTGTAATGCGAGCTTAGGGGACTCTGTAAAGGTCATCACGACAACTGGAAGATAATCTTTCATAGAAGCCTTGTTGGCTACTTCAAAAAGTTTCTGATGTCCTTTATGAATACCGTCAAAATAGCCTAATACAAGAACTGTTTTATCAGGTACTGCAATGTCTTTTTCATTTTTTATAGGTACTGTTGTAATCATGAAACTATTATATCATAGAGAAAGCCTTTTCGCTAAAAGGAAATCCCAAATGTCGTTTTTTGCCCCTGAACTGACCTTAAAAAACTTTTCAAAATGTTAGTTTTTAAAAATAGCATCCCCTAAGAGATGCTATCGTTTGATAACTAGCCTACTGTTTCTTCCAAATCTTTTAACTTCACCGAAACAATTTTTGAGACACCTGATTCTTGCATGGTCACTCCATAGATGGAATCGGCCGCTGCCATGGTCCCCTTACGGTGGGTCACGACAATAAATTGGCTGTCCTTGTCAAAGCGATTGAGATAATCTCCAAAGCGTTTGACATTGGCTTCGTCTAACGCAGCCTCTACCTCATCCAAGATAACAAAGGGGATAGTCTTAACTCGAATAATGGAGAAAAGCAAGGCTAGAGCTGATAGGGCTTTTTCCCCACCACTCATGAGGTTGAGAGATTGGATTTTCTTGCCTGGTGGTTGGACAGAAATCTCAACCCCAGCTGTCAGCAAGTCTCCTTCAGTCAAAATCAGGTCAGCCTGACCTCCGCCAAACATCTGCTTGAAGGTCACTTTAAAGGACTCACGAATAGCCTCAAAGGTTGATTTAAAGCGTTCTTTGACCTCATCATTCATCTCTGTAATAGTCTCAAGAAGCAGGTTTTTCGCAGACAAAATATCATCACGTTGGCTATTTAGGAAATCCAGACGGCTGTGGACTTCTTCATACTGCTCAATAGCGTCTAAATTGACAGGCCCCAGTGAGCGAATAGCCTTTTCTAAATCCTTAACCTCTTGCTCTGCCAGATTGAGATTTTCCAACTCATGAGACTTTTCTAGAGCTTCAGTATAGCTAATCTGGTACTGGTCTGTTAATTGACTTTGTAGATGGCGCAAACGCTCGCTGACCTTTTCTTTCTTGGCTTCAGCACGAGTTTGCTTGCGAATCCACTCTTCATTCTGCTGACGAGCCTGATCCAAATGACTGGCAATATCATCCAGCTGACCTTCTATATCATCCAACTCAAACTGCTTACGAATCAAACCTTGTTGGAGATTTGTTTTCTGAGTTTTGGCTTCATCAGCCTGTTGACTGAGCAAATCCGTATCAACTTTCTCAAGATTATCAACCTTTTCTTGAAGGAGGCGCTGGATTTCCTCTTGTTCGATATCTAAATTATCCAATTCCTTGCCTAAACGCTCAATATCAGCCACTTCATAACGTTTTTGTCCTTGCAGTTCTGTCTTAAGCAATCGAGCTTGCGCCACATCTTCCTGCAAGTTTTGATAGCGTTCTTGGATGGCATTTTTGTTAGACTTAATCTCTTCAATCTCAGCTTCCAGATTTTGCTTGTCACTGGCGATAGTAGTAAGGCGCTCTTGGCATTTTTCCTTATCCGCTTGCCAATCTCCCTCAGAAAGACGATTTAATTCCTCTTCTTGGAGTTTCCAAAGAGTTTCTAATTCTTCGACTTGTTGACAAGTCTGCTGATAAGCGAGGGACAAGCCTTGCTCCTGAATACGAGCCTGCTCTCCCTGAGATTTGATGGCTTCTAATCTTTCTGTCAATGAAACCAGTTCATCTTGCAAGGTCTTCAAACTCGCTTCATCTGAACGCAAGCTTGCTTCTTCTTTAGCAATTTCTTTTTGTAATTGCTCCAGTTCTGGCTTGATGAAAATGCTATTATTCTGACGATTAGCTCCACCTGCATAGGAACCACCTGTACGCAGCTCTGTCCCATCCAGTGTCACCATACGAACCTGATAACGAACCTGACGCGCTGCTGCACGCGCATGTTCCACGGTATCAAAAATAGCCGTCGTAGCTAGCAAGTTCTTGAAAATAGCTTCCAATCTAGTATCGAAAGTAACCAGCTCATCTGCCATACCCAGAAATCCTGGACTTGCAGCAATAGCATCTTGGTTCTGACTAGAAATCGTACGCGCCTTGATCGTTGTCAAAGGAAGGAATGTTGCACGACCAGCTCTGTTTCGTTTGAGGAAATCAATCGCCTTGGTTGCCGCCTGTTCATCTTCTACGATGATATGCTGACTGCTGGCTCCTAGCGCAATCTCTAAAGCAGTTTGATAATGCACATCAAAGGTCAGGTGCTCACTGACTGCCCCAATAATCCCACCAAGGCGGTCTTTTTCTTGGAGAACACTCTTAACACCTGCATAAAAGTTACTATGATTTCTCAGGATATTTTCCAAACTTTGGGCTCTAGCCTGCTTGTTTTTGAGACTATCCAGACGGTCAAAGAGTTGACTTTGTTGAGCTTGATAGGAAGTTTTCTGTTCCTCTTGCTCCTTGGAACAGATTTGGTAATCTGACAATAATTTCTGAACTTGCTCCTTGGCAGTTTCAAGCTCTTCTTTTTGATGACTAGCCTTCTCTTTAGCTGTAGCTAACTGTTCTTTCAACTTTTCTAGTTGATCTGCTTGTTTTTGAGAAAGCTGACGACTATTTTCCAATTCATTCTCAATACGGGTCAGATGGTTTGAGACATCCGCTTCTTCTTGTAAAAGAGATACAAAGCGTTCACGTAAGAGCTCAATCATCTGATCTGGATCGTCTGAAAAAGCTAGCAATTCAGCTTCTAAACGATTGAGTTTTTGATTATTTTGGACTAGATTTTCTTCTAACAGAGCTAAAGAGCTTTCTTTATCAGATTTTTCTTTGCTGAGTGAATTTCTCTTATCCTCTAAGGCAGCCAAACGAACTTGTGCTTCCTGTTGATTCAGGGCTACTTGCTCGGACTCCAGTTTTGATAAGGCTAATTTTCTCTCTAAATCACTAATCAGACTGGTCAAGTCCATCAAACTTCCTTGATCTTTGGCCATTTCAGCCTGCAAATCTTGGCGTTGCTTTTTAAGAGTTTGATTTTCCTCTTCTAATTTTTCACGCTTTTGGTAATAACTAGTCAATAGTTCCTGAACCTGAGCCAACTCTTCTTCTGTCGAGTCTAGTTCAGCCTTATTTTCCTTGATTTGAGCAACCAAAACATCTAAATAAATGGCCTTACGTTGACCTTCCAAGTCTAGAAATTTACGGGCATTCTCAGCTTGCTTCTCAAGAGGCTTGATTTGATTATCCAACTCGTAGATAATGTCCTCTAAGCGGTCTAGATTATCTTGAGTTTGCTGCAGCTTGCTCTCAGTTTCTTTTCTGCGAGTCTTGTATTTTAAAACTCCTGCAGCTTCTTCGAAAATAGCACGACGTTCCTCAGGTTTGGAGTTGAAAATCTCCTCAACCTTCCCTTGGGAAATGATGGAGAAGGAATCTCGTCCCAAACCTGTATCCAAGAAAAGGTCATGAATATCACGTAGACGGACTTTCTTACCGTCAATCTTGTATTCGCTATCTCCACTACGATAGATATGACGTTCCACCCTGATTTCTTGACCAGCGTCCTTGATAAATCCGTCATGATTATCCAGAGTCACAACTACAGAAGCATAATTGAGTGGCTTGCGACTTTCTGTTCCAGCAAAGATGACATCTGGCATCTTGCCACCACGGAGACTCTTAACACTTGACTCCCCCAAGGCCCAACGCAGACTTTCTGTAATATTCGACTTTCCAGATCCATTGGGTCCAACAACTGCCGTCACACCTTGGTCAAAGACAACCTTAGTCTTGTCAGCAAAAGACTTGAATCCCTGAATTTCGATTTCCTTTAAATACATGAATCCAGCCCTTTCTCAACGGCATTTTTGGCAGCTTCCTGCTCTGCTAATTTCTTAGAACGACCTTGACCTTGACCAATGCTCTTACCTTCAACTAGAACTTCTACATCAAAGACCTTATCGTGAGCAGGACCCGTTTCAGAAATCACCTGATAACGAATAGCCACATCCCCATTGACCTGAAGTAACTCTTGGAGATGGGTTTTGTAGTCTGTAATCATTTCAAATTCGCCTGCTTCAACCTTAGGAATCATGACTTGATAGATAAATTCCTTGACCTTGGCCACATCCTTGTCCAAAAGAAGGGCACCAAGAAAAGCTTCAAAGGCATCACCAAGAATGGTGTCACGATTGCGACCACCAGATTTTTCTTCCCCTTTACCAAGTTTTATAAACTGGTCAAACTTGCAATCACGCGCAAAGCCAGCCAAACTTTCCTCACGGACAATCATGGCACGGAGTTTGGACAAGTCGCCTTCAGGCTTTTTAGGATATTTTTTATACAGATATTCTGAAATCAATAACTGTAGAACAGCGTCTCCTAAAAATTCCAAGCGTTCATTGTGTGAAATTTTTAAGAGGCGGTGCTCATTGGCATAACTCGTATGAGTAAAGGCAGTTTCCAGTAAATTTTTGTCTGCAAATTCGATTGCAAAACGGCTTTTTAGTACAGTTTGTAATTCTTTCATACCAACCTCTTTCTAACTGATAACAGTCCTTTTTATTATATCAAAAAAAGCCCCCTGAGTCACTTTAAAACGGGACTGGAGGGGATTTGGGCATTCATTGGAATGAGATTTTCAGTTTTAGGGGCAAATTTAGGGCCGGATAAAGAAAAAAGCCCTATTAAAGGCTTTTTTAGGATGTTTACATCCACCCTGAGGGAATCGAACCCCCATCTCAAGAACCGGAATCTTACGTGATATCCATTACACTAAGGGTGGAAACTTGTTTTATTATAACAAAAATTTGCTCTAATAACAAGTTTTTTTCTGGTCAGATAGCCCGTCTTAGTGGGAAGCATCCCCATTCCAGATGGAGTTTTTCACGATCACATAATCAACGTGTTTAAGGTCAGCAACCTGACGCCCGCCTGCATACGAAATAGCACTTTGAAGGTCTTGTTCCATCTCAGTTAAAGTGTCTTGCAAATGACCTTTGGCAGGAAGCAAGATACGTTTACCCTCCACATTTTTGTAAGCACCTTTTTGATATTGAGAAGCTGAACCATAGTATTCTTTGAACTGTTCACCATCAACTTCAATCGTTTTTCCTGGACTTTCGATGTGTCCTGCAAAGAGGGAACCAATCATAACCATGCTAGCTCCGAAACGGATAGACTTGGCAATATCGCCGTGAGTACGAATCCCTCCATCAGCGATAATCGGTTTACGGGCAGCCTTGGCACACCAGCGTAGAGCAGCCAACTGCCAACCACCTGTCCCAAAACCAGTCTTGACCTTGGTGATACAAACCTTACCAGGACCGATTCCAACTTTAGTAGCATCCGCACCTGCATTTTCTAATTCACGCACTGCTTCTGGTGTTCCCACATTTCCAGCAATGACAAAAGTATCTGGCAATTCTTTCTTGATGTGTTGAATCATAGAAATCACGCTATCTGCATGACCATGAGCAATGTCAATCGTGATGTATTCTGGAGCATCAGCCTTGAGCTGGCTAACAAAATCATACTCATAGTCTTTAACACCGACAGATATAGAAGCAATGAGACCTTGCTCGTGCATGCGTTTAATAAAAGGAATGCGTCCTTCCTCATCAAAACGGTGCATAATGTAGAAGTAGCCCCCTTTAGCTAGTTGCTCTGCTACATTTTCATCCAAAATCGTCTGCATATTTGCTGGTACAACAGGTAGTTTAAAGGTATGATTTCCTAGAGTGACACTTGTATCAGCTTCTGCACGGCTTTTAATGACACATTTATTTGGAATCAATTGAATATCTTCGTAATCAAAAATTGGAAATTCATTTAACATATCGATGTCTCGTTTCTTTTGTAATGACCTACCTATGCTCTCGCATCACTACGTCTTTTACGACGTTTCCTTGATTTATTATAAACTAAAGTACAGTTTCTGTCAAATAATTTCATAAATTAAAATATATTGTTCGGTTTTTATTGTATAAATAATAAAAGAAAGAGGAGAGATTATTTTCTCCCCACTTCGTTAGCAATATTCCTTTTAAATATTTCTTCGGAGTTTTCCAGCATTTCACAAAATTCACTATAAGATGAAGACTCCTGAGGAATTTGGATAGACCATTTCTTCAACAAAGCTCCATAACCTGCTAACTTTCCTATCTCATTATCAACAATCTTGTCCTTGCTCGGAAAAACAAGACCAGCCTTCTCAGCTTTCAAAATATAAGAATAGGAAATCAGCTGGAATAAGTCCTCACGGTTGATTCCTTTTTCAGTCAATTCCAGTTTTTTATACTTAGCATCTAATACTATTTTAAGCTCTTCTTGATAAAAATCTGGATATACTTTTCTTTCTTGACTAGAAAATACTGAAATTCCGTCCGTCTTATCTTTATTTCGTGGATGGATGAAATCTTCTGGCAACAAGGTATGAACATACTCTTCCCAAAGCCAGGCAACATCAAAAAGAATACCATGAATTTTTTGATCTTGATACCCTAAACCGTGCTTTTCTTGGTTTAGGATCATCAGACAAAGTTCTTGTAACTTTCTGTACTCGTGAAAATATGCATGACGTATAGGTTTAGATTGATTTACCCGAATAATCTTAGCACGATCAGCTAGTTTATAAGAGGGCGTTACACGCACGATTTCAGCTACGTTTTCACGACTAGTTGAGAGATTATCTAGTACCCCTTGACCAATACTTTTCTGGTTCTTAATGTATTCAATAGTATGACGGACCAACTGCATGAGGGGATTATCATAGGTGAACTCTCTCGTTGTGTAGGCAATATTTCCTGTGAAAGGAAGGTTTTTCTTGAGATGGTTTCTTACATCAATCACTCCCTTAACATTACTGTCATTATGAGAAAATCGATGGTATTCCTTATAAAGACCTTTTCGAATAGCAGCTTGTAGATACTTGGGGAAGAGATACATCAAAAGTTGATAAAGCCTCTCTTCACGAGACAAAGCAACATCTAAACTAGTGAGATTGATATGAAGAACCTTGTGTAAGAGATAATGCAAAAAATGGTCATTACTCTCATCAGAAAAACGAGAGGAAATCGTTAATCTTTCCTGACCACAACCCAGAAAACCAATCACATTTCCTGTCTTGATTTCCTGATTAACTGTTTCAAAGATTTTTTGGTCCTTTTCTAAGTCAGGAGAATTCTTCAAATCATTTGGAAAAATGAAAACACGTTCATCTTGGGATAGACTTTCCAATGTTCTGTCTAAAAGAAGATTGCTTAGTTTAGGATATTCTTCAACAAATTCTTCTTTAACAATCTTGTGTTGATTATCAGTGATCCGCATCATCGTTTTCATCGCCTTCATTGTCATCAGCTACTGTCTGATCTTTTTGCTCATTCTTTGTCAGATCGAATGCTTTTTTCAATGTTTCTAGAGTTTCAGCTTCATCATAAGAACCACGTACATAATCTTCCAAAAGCGGTTTGAGATAATCAGACCAGAGTAATTCATAGTCAAAATTTATATACTGCAACTCACAGAAATAACTTGGTCCAATATGGTAATGACTGTTTAATTCTTGAACGTTTTCAATAGCAGCATTCAAGTTTCTTAGTCTAGTTTTAGCTTCTTCAGCACACTCACCTAGTTCTTTATCTAGAATATAAAGTTGACTTTCAGCCGTAACTTCAACAAATCGGAAACGACGACGCATAGCAAAATCAAAAGTATCAACAGATCTATCTATATCATTCATAGTTCCGATAATATAGACATTGTCAGGGATATAAAATTTCTCATCAGTTTCATGTAAATTAGCATATTGGGTAGATACACTTCCCTTTTCACCACGATAGCCTTTATCAATTGAGAAAAAGAGTTCTCCAAAAATCTTAGAAATCTCACCTCGGTTAATTTCATCAATGATGAAGACAAAATTATCTTGACCTCCGGTTTTCTTAGCGTCTCTAGCTTTCTGACAAAACTTCTTAAAAATGCCATCTTGGAGCTTAAACTCAATAGCTCCATCCCCATTTGATACCGGTCTCAACCCCTCTACAAAATCAGTATAGTCATAAGATGGGTGAAACTGTACAAAGCCTATTTGATCTTCATTGCCACCTGTTAATTCTAAGGCAATTTCTTTAGCAAGGTATGTTTTTCCCGTCCCTGGCGCACCACGAAGGATGAGATTTGGAGACTTTAATAGAGATTGAGTTAATTGATGACGAAAATTGTTTGATGAATCCATTGTACTATTTTCTTCCTTATTTTCCATAAAAAGCTTAGAATACTCAAAAAGCATAGTTCCTAATTTCGATGGCTCCAACTCAGGATAAGTTTTGGACACCAGTTCAATTATTTTATGATTTTGCAGATAAGGTCCACCTTGATTTGTCTGAGAAACAAAGTGGCTCCAAAATTCTTTCTGACTATTAATATTTACACCAAAGAAAGGATTCCCCTCAGAATAGATACAAAGTAATTTTGTCACCATAGCAGAACGACCAATAAATTCATTTGTTGATCTTTTCATATCAAAAATAGGATTTTCAAAGTTAAAACGAATACCTTCTTTGATAATTTCATACAAATCTGATTTTAATTTTGAAAATCGTTGATCCAACTCTGAAATCTCATTATTAGCTTGATCTTTATATTTGTTTGTTTTTTTATTCCAATAAATACCAAATTTTGAAGCTGAGCCACCAGAAATTCCAAGAAATAGATTTTTGTATTTTCCCTTCTCAAGAGCGTAGCACAAAGACTTATTTTGCTGTCCCTTTCCTATTACATATTCATCGATTGACATTGTTAAAATCCTATCTAAAGGCCATTCCTGGAGAAACTCTTCTTTTAATTTATCATTAAACTTTTCACCAGCAGCTGCCTTATTTAATAACTCTTCTTTATTTAGACTATACCATTTATAAAAATCTTCTAAACTAACTTTTCTTTTATTCATCAATCTAACTCCTTTTACTAATGATGTTTAAATATTAGCATTACTTATTAACATATATTTTATAAATAGAATACCATATTCTATAGAAAAAGCAAAGAATTTCTATAAAAAAGCCTAGTATTATGAGCTGTAATGTCTCTTAACACTAGACTTCTTTTTTATCTTAATAATACTCTCCCTGACGGTAGTCCCATGAGTTAAAGGTATCTGACAGGTGCATCATGATTTTATCAATGTCAAGCCCTTTACGAATCACAACTGGGGCTGGTGAAGTTGAACGTGCTCCTCCTTGTTCTGGAATAAGTTTACCATCTTTATCGACCATAGACACCATCACGCCTTGCTCGTAGCGAGTTTCAATCGTTTTGTCAGGTTGGATAGATGCCACATAGTCGTCTGCTTCAATGACAAGGTCCACTGCTCCTTCGATACGTTCTCCGATACCTTCAACCTTACCACGGTTTCCTTTTCCAGATGGGTTTGCAGATGAGGCATAAACCATTTTACCTTCTTCCCAAAGTTTGGCAGCTAATTGTTCTCCAGCTTTCCCGAATTTGATAACAAAACAGCTAGTACCACGCACGTCAGTCATGAGTTCTTCACGGCCATCCCCATAAGCTTTGAGTTTTTCAAAGGCTTCTGGTTTCCAAGGAAGGATACAACCGAGTAGAATGTCTTCGTCCCAATGTTTTTGGTAAAAGGCTTCAATTTCTGGGTTAAGTTGTGCTAAAGCGCGAAGCTCATCCATGCTACCACAAAGTACAACACCTGGCTTGTTACGGTTACGCTCTTTGGCTGCGAACTTGCGCTCAAGTCCTGCCTTGTCGCTAGTCATGATAATGTAACCAACTTTAGTAGGGCAAACGATACATCCGCCTTCACCTTTTAAAATGTCGTAGCCTTCTTGTGAAAGTGTTCCGTTCCATTGAATGTGTTTTGTCATAGTTCTATTTCCTTTTCTATTTTTTCTAATCCTGCCAGTAGGCTGGTCGTTGTTTTTCATATGCAGCAATCAAGTCTTCATACTGCAAAGTAATACCGATATCATCCAAACCATTTAAGAGCTTGTGTTTCCATTCGCTGTCGATTTCGAAAGTGAATTCTCCAACTGGTGAGATAATTTTTTGTTGTTCTAAGTCCACAGTTACCTGATCAGCTGGTTTCAAGTGGGCTAGTTTCTCTCTAACCTCTCTGGGCTGAACAATAGGTAACATGCCATTATTGAGTTCATTATTGTAATGAATGTCACCGAAAGATCCTGCAATCACAACCTTAAAACCATAGTCGGCTAGAGCCCAAGCCGCGTGTTCCCTCGAAGAACCTGCTCCAAAGTTATCTCCTGAGATGAGGATACTAGCTTTGCGGTATTCAGGTCGGTTAAAGACAAAGTCAGGATCCTCAGTATACTTGTCATCCAGATAACGCCAAGCATACATGAGGTACTTACCAAATCCTTTTTTATCAATTAACTTTAGAAACTGCTTGGGTAGGATTTGGTCGGTGTCGATGTTATCATTCATGAGAGGAACGGTCGTTCCTGTATAAACTGTAAATTTCTCCATATCCTCTCCTTACTGGGCCTCTGGCATTTGCCGAACATCTACGAAGCGCCCTGCGATAGCTGCCGCAGCTGCCATGGCTGGACTGCAGAGATGGGTTTTAGCACCAAAGCCTTGTCTGTCTTCAAAGTTACGGTTACTGGTCGAGGCGCAGTGGACACCATCAGGAACCTTGTCCGGATTCATCCCTAGGCACATTGAGCAACCTGGGTCTCTCCACTCAAAGCCAGCATCTAAAAAGACCTTATCCAAGCCCAACTTCTCAGCAGCTCGTTTGACAGGACGAGAGCCTGGAACCACGATAGCCGTTAAGTTAGGAGCTATTTTCTTCCCTTTGACAAATCGCGCAGCCAGCTGCAAGTCACTGAGACGAGCATTGGTACATGAGCCAATAAAGATATAGCCTAGTTCAATATCCGCTGGCTTTTGACCAGGCTCCAAATCCATGTAATTATAGGCACGCTCATCATTCATATCCTTAATTTCTGGGAATCTACTGTCAAAGTCAACACCCATAGCAGGATTGGTTCCCCAGGTTACCATAGGAGCCAAGTCTGAGACATCCATCCGGATAACTTTATCGTAAACAGCATCATCATCGCTGACAATTGTTTTCCAATCAGCCACAGCCTCCTCGAAATCTTCGGGAACACATTCCCGTCCCTTGAGATAGTCATAGGTAGTCTGATCTGGATTCATGATTCCCATCTTAGAACCAAACTCGATGGACATATTGCAGATGGTCATTCGCTCTTCCATGCTCAGTGCATCAATCGCTTGTCCCCGATATTCCACCACATAGCCAACACCACAGGCAACACCGTACTTGGCAATCAAGGCTAAAATGTAGTCCTTGGAATAAACTCCTTTTTTAGGAACTCCTGTGAATTCTACCAGCATTTTCTTAGGTTTAACTTGCCAGAGGGTCTGGGTAGCAAAGACATGCTCGACCTCACTGGTTCCAATCCCAAAGGCGATTGCTCCGAATGCTCCGTGGGTTGCTGTATGGCTATCCCCACAGACGATGAATTTCCCTGGTTGGGTTCGTCCTGTTTCTGGACCAACCATGTGAACGATCCCCTGCTTTTCAGAACCGTGGGCAGCATGTTCAATCCCAAACTCCTCAACATTTTCAGCAAGCTTATCAATTTGCGCTTTAGAAATCACATCTCGAATATCGTAGATATTGACTGTCGGGACATTGTGGTCAAAGGTTCCAAATGTCAAGTCTGGTCGTCTCAATCTGCGACCTGCGTCTCGTAATCCTTGAAAAGCTTGGGGACTGGTCACTTCGTGGATATAATGCTGGTCCACATACATGAGTTGGGGCTGCCCCTCTTCTCCTGTGATGACATGACGGTCCCATAATTTATCAAAAATCGATTTTCCTGCCATCCATTACCTCCAAATAAAATATAAGGCTACTAGTGTGGTTATCATCCCGAGAAACCAAACCGTCTTAAAGTACCATTTTCTAGTCTTGTGATGAAAGATGATTCCTGCTAACCAGGCACCAAAACCACCACAAGTAAAGGCTAAAATGAGTAAGATTTTCTCAGGGATGCGCCAAGCTCTTCTCCTTGCCTTGGATTTGTCAACGCCATAAATCACGAAAACCATGACATTCCAAATCAAAAGGACTAGAGTAATTTTTTCGTCTAACTTCATATCCTTGCAATAATAGCTTCCGTCATTTCCTTGGTCGAAGCCTGCCCACCTATATCTCTTGTTAAAACACCAGCTGCCAAACTTGCCTCAACAGCACGCTCGATACGCTCTGCATCCTCATAACGTCCAAAACTGTCTCTCAACATCATGGCAACTGATAAAATCATGGAGATAGGATTGGCAATTCCTTGACCAGCAATATCAGGTGCTGAACCGTGAATAGGTTCATAGAGACTTGGTCCATTTTCAGAATGACTGGCTGATGGCATAACCCCAAGTGTACCAGATAGAACGCTTGATTCATCAGATAAGATATCTCCGAAAAGATTTTCCGTCACGATGACATCGAACTTGGCAGGATTGGTAATCATGAGCATGGCAGCTGAGTCCACCAACTGGTGTTCCAAGGTCACATCTGGGAAATCCTGCGCGACTTCCTCAGCTACTCTGCGCCAGAGTTTTGATGTTGCTAGAACATTTTGCTTATCGATACTAGTAACGATTTTTCTGCGACTTCTTGCGATTTCAAATGCCTTGCGAATAATCCGCTCCACTTCCTCATAGCTATAGTCGTTGATATCACGCGCTTTTCGCTCTTCAAGGATATGGTCTCCAAAGTAAATCCCGCCTGTCAACTCACGCACCACGACAAAGTCTACACCAGCAATTCGTTCTGGTTTGAGTGGTGACAAATGCTTGAGACTATCAAAGATTTTTACAGGGCGAATATTGGCATAGAGATTGAGTTCCTTCCGAAGAACCAGTAAGCCTTGTTCAGGGCGAACCGCTGCTCCATCATACTGAGGACTACCGATAGCCGCTAAGAGGATAGCATCTGCTTCCCTACTTGCCTTGAGGGTTTCATCAGGTAAAGGATGCCCTGCAGCATCAATACCTGCACCTCCGAAGGGTCGTCTATCAATCTCATAGTCAAAACCTGTTTTTTCAGCTAGAGCTTCCAGAACCTCTAAACCAGCCTCCATGATTTCTGGGCCAATTCCGTCCCCTGCTAGAGCTACTATTTTCTTTGTCATAGCCTTCTCCTTTACACACTAGGCATATCGCGATATGAAACGCTACGTCCCATCTCACCAGCATTCTCTTTTTGAACAAAGGTATTAGCATTGATATAGGCAATAGCCGAAGCCTTCAGCACATCGAAATCAAGCCCTGCTGCATTAAAGATGGTTTCTGTATCTCTGTTTTCAACAGTGACCAAGACCCGAGCCTGGGCATCAATTCCATCTGTTACCGCATCAATGGTATAGGACACCAAGCGGACAGATTGGTTAAAGAACTTATCGATAGCATTAAAGATTGCTTCAACAGAACCTTGCCCTGTCTCATTAAATTCGACCTTCTCACCATCCATATTGGCTAGGCTAACAAGCGCTTCAATGTCATTATCTGCATGAGTTTGAAGTTGTAAATCATCAAAGTGGAAGCCTTCTGGGTTTTCAACCATGGTGCCAGCGACCAGCGCACGAATATCTGCATCTGTGATTTCTTGTTTCTTATCGGCCAGTGCCTTGAACTTAGCAAAGAGTGGTTTGATATCCTCTTCTGTAAAGTCTAGGGCCAATTCTCTTAGTTTCTCAACAAAGGCATGGCGACCAGACAATTTACCAAGCGGAAGACTATTGCTCTTAACACCAACCAATTCAGGTGTGATAATCTCATAAGTAAGAGGATTTTTAAGGACTCCGTCTTGGTGAATACCAGACTCGTGGGAGAAGGCATTGCCACCAACGACAGCCTTGTTTTTAGGAACTGGAATACCAGAGAAGCGAGAAACCATTTCAGACGTATTGATAGTCTCATTTAGGACAATACTGGTTTCTGCTTGGTAGTAATCTTGGCGAATATTGAGAGCCACTGCAATTTCTTCCAAAGCAGCATTTCCAGCTCGCTCCCCAATACCGTTGATAGTTCCTTCAACACGTCCTGCACCATTCTTGACCGCAGCAAGGCTATTAGCTACAGCCATTCCGAGGTCATCATGACAGTGAGGTGAATAGATAATCTGACGATCCGTCTTGACATTCTCAATCAAGTATTTGAAGATAGCTCCGTACTCTTCTGGCGTGGTAAATCCAACAGTGTCAGGGATATTGATATAAGACGCCCCTGCATCAACCGCTGTTTGAACAACTTGCAAGAGGAAATCCAACTCCGTTCTAGTCGCATCCTCAGGAGAGAATTCGACCACTTCAAACTTAGAACGTGCATAGGAAACATGCTCCTTAATAGCTGCCAAAATCTCTTCCTTGCTCTTATTGAGCTTGTACTTGCGGTGAATCGGACTGGTAGCGATAAAGACATGAATCTGTGGATACTTGGCGTCCTTAAGGGCCTCATAACAAGCATCAATATCAGACTTGACAGAGCGGGCCAAACCAGTCACCGCCGTTTTTTTCAAAACCTTAGCAATCTCCTGAACTGCCGTAAATGAGTCTGGGCTAGCAGCTGGAAAACCAGCTTCGATGGCTGAAATGCCCCATTTCTCCAGCTGCCTTGCAATGGCAATTTTTTCCTTGATTGAGAAGTTAACACCAGGTGTCTGCTCTCCATCCCGAAGGCTAGTATCTAGAAATTCAACTGTTCTCATAAGATTTCCCCTTTTCCAAATGTGGTTTTAAAAAAACATCTCGCTTAGAAGTCCAAGCGAGATGTTGATTCACTCCCGCTTGGTAAGCCAAACAGGACTAATGCTTTTTGCACTAGCCCGAGTACCTCAACAACAAAGCAAATTGATTAAACTTAGCTGTTTTCATGTTTGACTTTCTCCTTCGTTTGATATCTTGTTTAGTATTTTAGCATAGGCACAAGCACTTGTCAAGAAAAAATCCAATATTTTCTGAAAATTTCTTCAGTAGAGAATATTTTGCTAATTGAAAGTTCTTGAAAATCCTTGAAATATTTTATTTTTTCAAAGTTAAATTCCAACTTTTCTCTATCAATTCTAGCACTTCTTCATCTGATAAAGTATCATCAAGCGCCACACTAATCCAGTAGCGTTTGTTCATATGAAAGGCTGGATAAATGCCCTTTTGTGAAAGTAAGTTCGCTACTTGATCGTGCTTGAGATTGACTGCTTCCACTAATCCTTCTCTCCCCTTTTCCAGCTTATCCCAAGAAATTTTCATCAAAACGGCATACCACTTTTGATTGCCTTCATGTCTTAAAACTGCTGTATCAGGCGATTTCTCCCACAGATACTCCAACTGGTTTCCATACTGTTCCTGAACCTGAGTCATGATTCGCTTAGTCTGAGAACAGATAAAATCTTGCACATCAAAACAAGCCTTCCGAATCTGGTAAAGAATCTCCAAACAAGACTCACGGACACTTCCTACAAAACTTCCTCTCATACTTTCCATATGGACTTGAGGATAGAGGTCGCCCGTTTCCTGATCAAAGACCTGAAAATTCACATTATCAGTAGTGATGGAGACTGTCATGACAAAATCACCCTGCAAAATCTGGCAACTATAGGTCCAGACTTCCTCATTTTCTACAAAACCATAGGCACGAGCCTTTTCTTGATTAAACTGGTAAGATTTAAAAATTTCAAACATAAGTGAAAACTGCTACCCAAAGCTAGCAGTTCCTTTCTATTTTTTAAAAGACAACCTTGGTTCCATGCAATTGTGTCACGCCCAACTGGTCGATAAAGATTTGACGATTATCCAAGTCAATCCCCCCACCTGGTAGAATTTCAATTTTACCTTTAGCATGTTCCAAAATTCTGTGATAATGAGTAAAACGTTTGTCTAGTGAATCGCCAGACACACCAGCACGAGTTAAGATACGAGTGACTCCAGCTTGGCTGAGCCAGTCAATGGCTTCCAACTGATCTTCGTCACTCAATTCATCAAAGGCCATGTGGAAGACAATTTCCATTCCTTTTGATGCAGTAATCAACTTCTCTAGATTAGCCTTATCCAACTTCTTATCAGCAGTTAAAGCTCCAAAAACAACCCCTTGACTTCCAGCCTGAGCAGTCAATCGAATATCTTCTAGCATAATAGCAATTTCTAGTTCATTATAGACAAAGTCGCCACCACGTGGACGAATCATGCTCATAATGGTCGTATCGTAGTTGGTTGCCAATTCAACTGCTGCCTTAGTCACTCCATAGCTGGGTGTTGTTCCACCAACTGCTAGATTATCACAGAGTTCGATTCGACGAGCTCCAGCCTGCATCGCTTTTTCAAGCAAGGTCACATTTTCAGCACAAAATTCGTAAATCATTTGATTCTCCTTGAAGATTACTTTAAATTTATTATATCATATTGTTGTGAATATGCTTTCAATTTTATCAAGGGAAATAGTTACAAATTTTACTTATTCTTTGTCTGGAATAACCTTAAAGAGATAATAAGTGATAAAGATGGTCAAAGCTCCCAGACCGATTTTGACTGGTAAAAGAGGTGCAAAGTAAATGGAAATTCCCATCAAGATGTAGATAGATACGATGATTTTTTTCTTTCGTTCACGCGCAATAGACTTGGTCTCACGAAAATCAGCCACATATGCTTGATAGAGCTTGGTATGGTAAAGCCAGTCTTCGAAACGCTTGGAACTTCTGGAGAAACAAGCGATAGACAACAAAAGAAAGGGAGTTGTTGGCAACAAGGGCAGAACAACCCCAACAATAGCCAAGGCCAGTGATAAAAAACCAATAATTAGATAAATAATACGCATAACTACTCCTAATTAAAATAATCTTCTTCTAGTTTCGCATACAATGATGAATTTTGTCAAGTTCTAATCAAAAAGAGCCTGAAATTCACTTTCAGGACTCTCCTCTTATTTAATCTTTTCTTCTTCGTAGTCGCCATTGCTACAAACAACCTGCTTGCCACCACCACGAACTTTTTTCTCCATGAGGAAGTTGCCACATTTTGGACAATCACGACCAACAGGCTTGTCCCAAGAAGTAAATTCACAGTCTGGATAGCGATTGCAACCATAGAAGAGGCGGTTACGCTTGGTTTTACGTTCAATGATTTGTCCCTGATGACAACTTGGACACTCAACACCGATTTCTTTCACGATTGCTTGGGTATGACGGCAATCTGGGAAATTGCTACAAGCGTAGAACTTACCAAAACGACCAAGTTTAATAACCATTGGACTACTACACACTTCACAGTCAAATCCAGCTGGTTCATCCTTGATTTGGATTTTCTCCATTTCTTCTTCAGCCTTGGCAACCTCTTTAGAGAAAGGTTTGTAAAAGGCATCAATAACACGTTGCCACTGCTCTTTTCCAACTTCGACATCATCCAGTTTGCCTTCCATTTCAGCTGTGAAGGTCACGTTTACGATATCTGGGAAATATTCAACGATGAGCTTATTGACAATTTCTCCCAACTCTGTCGGTTCAAAACGTTTGGCTACAAGACGAACATAATAACGTTTCTGAATAGTTTCAATGGTCGGTGCGTAGGTTGACGGACGTCCAACCCCATTTTCCTCCAAGGTCTTGATCAGTGTCGCTTCAGAATAGCGAGCAGGCGGTTGAGTGAAATGTTGCTCTGGTTTGCTATTAACCTGCTTAACCACATCTCCAACAGCCATGTCCGGTAACATCTTATTCTTGTCAGAATCATTATAAATGGCAAGATAACCATCAAACTTAACCTGACTACCATTAGCAGCAAATTGGACCCCATTTTGAGACAATTTAACAGCCATGGTATCAAAGAGTGCAGCTGTCATCTGGCTAGCCACAAAACGATTCCAAATAAGGGTATAAAGCTTGAGCTGATCCTTATCCAGATACTTAGCAATGCTTTCAGGTGTATTAAAGACACTAGATGGGCGAATAGCCTCATGGGCATCCTGAGCTCCTGATGCATTTTTGACCTTGCTACCATGCTTAGAATACTTGCTACCAAAACGGTCCGTAATGAAACTTGCTGCTTCGTTCTGCGCTACTGGACTGATACGAGTCGAATCGGTACGCATATAGGTAATCAAACCTTGGACACCAGAACCAATATTAATCCCTTCATAGAGCTGTTGGGCAACCATCATGGTCTTTCGAGTACGGAAATTGATTTTATTAGCAGCATCCATCTGCATAGATGAAGTGGTATAGGGTAATGGAGCATTGCGCTTGCGCTCTTTCTTATCCACCTGATCCACTGAAAAGTCTTTACTAGTCAGACGAGACAAGACTTCCTTAACCTCATCATTACTAGTCAGTTTCATCTTTTTGCCATCTACTCCATAGAAAGCAGCCTGGAATTGCTTGGTTCCCTTTTTAAAGACAGCATCAATTGTCCAGTATTCCTCTGGCTGGAAGGCGTTGATTTCATTCTCACGGTCAATGATGAGTTTAAGGGCAATAGACTGTACGCGCCCTGCTGATAAGCCCTTCTTGACCTTCTTCCATAAAATCGGTGAAATCGAATACCCTACCAAGCGGTCCAAGACACGACGAGCCTGTTGGGCATCAACCAAGTCCATATCAATCTTGCGTGGTTCTTTAAAAGCATTTTTGACCGCATCCTTGGTGATTTCATTAAAGACCACACGGTTGGCATCATTTTCATCCAAGTTGAGAATATGGGCCAAATGCCAAGAAATCGCTTCTCCTTCACGGTCCGGGTCACTCGCAAGAAAGACTTTATTAGCTTTTTTAGCTTCCTTTTTCAAGTCATTGATGAGAGGACCTTTTCCTCGGATATTGATATATTGCGGTTCATAATTATTTTCAATATCAACGGACATACTGGATTTCTTCAAATCACGGATATGCCCGACACTGGCTAAAACCTTGTAGTTTCTGCCTAGATATTTCTCAATCGTTTTCGCCTTAGCAGGCGACTCCACGATGACTAGATTTTTTTTAACTGTTGATTTTTTCTTTTTTGTTGCCGTAGCCACAGTATCACACCTTTTCAAAGTAATAAACTTTATAAAGTGTAAACCATTTTGCCATAACTGTCAAGACTTAGCTCCTATATATAGAAGAAAAGTTGTTTAAGAAAGAAAAATTTTGTCTTAAAATTCAAATTCCGCAAGAACATCCTGCCCACTGGTGACCAATTTTGCCCCTTCTTGAATCAAATGATGGCAACCGTCTGATTGACCATCTAAAATGCTACCAGGAATAGCAAAGACATCTCGCCCTTCTTCCATTGCTCGCTCACAGGTAATGAGACTACCTGAGCGCATCTTGGCCTCTGCTACAATCACACCTCGACAAAGTCCAGCAATGATGCGATTACGGGCAGGAAAATGAAATTTTAGAGGTTGTTCACCAGGTCCATATTCACTTAGAACCAGATGGTCATTGCCGATGTAGTCTTGCAAGCGTTTATTGGCTTTAGGATAAAACACATCCAGTCCTGTTCCAATCACTGCAATTGTTTTTCCGCCATTCTGAAGAGCTGCCATATGCGCTGCTGTGTCAATGCCCCTGGCTAGTCCACTGACGATTACCAGTTCATTCTCTAGGCCTTGAATGACTTTTTCAACTGACTTAGCTCCCTGTTTGCTACAAGCGCGACTACCCACAACTGCTACCTTAGGAAATTTCAAGAGATCCAGATTTCCCTTGTAAAATAAAAGCACAGGTGCATCATAAATTTCACTCAAATCCCAAGGGTAACAGTCGTCTAAAATAGAGAAAGATTGAAATTTTTGAAATTCTTTCTCCAAATGCGCATCATCTATCTGAAAATAACGTTCCATAAAAACAGCTGGATTTCGGCAACCTGATATATCTGCAATATCACCTAACAACAGTTCTTGATCAACATTTTCACCGTATTCTAGGACATTCAAAATCTGTTGATTGGTCAAACCTGATTTTTTTAACTTATAGATTTCATAGTTTGTGATTTTCATAAATATCTCCATTTCTTTTTCTACTCATCTATTTATTCGTAAAAAAATCAAAAAACATCCGACTATTTCAGCCAGATGTTGGAATCTTTAATTTTCGTTTTTAAGAATTTCTTCTAATTTATGATAGTCTTGGACACTATCGATCTCATAGATGCTATTGCCTTCTAATTCTTCAACATAGACATCTAGCTCTTTGATATTATCCTTAACCATATTGTCCCAGTAGAGATCAACAAATTCACCACTTGCATAGGCCTTATCTATAAAGCTAACAATTTTTGCTGCTGTTGGAGCATCCCAGAAGGATACCCCACTAAGAATGCGACCAGCTTTGCTATCAACAATAATGTCTTGAACTTTGTAGTCATCCCCATAGACCAAGAACCATTCGTTGGTACAATCTTCACGATAAACACTAAAATAAGTAGAACGTGTCAAATCATTGCGGAACATATTTTTAAAGAGATAATTATCGGCATCGATAACGTAACTGTTAGCTAATTCTTCTTTTACAAGATAGAGAGAGTAAAAGTTATTGTAGTCAGCGTATTTATCATTGAAAACGAGGCGAACACCATATTTTTCTTTTAAGTAATCAAATTGTTCTTTAAGGTAACCAACAATGATGATGATATCATGGATACCTTTTTCTTTTAAAAACTCAATTTGGTATTCAATCAAAGGTTTTTGATTAACCTGAACCAAGGCTTTAGGGGTATTTTCAGTCATAGGACGCAAGCGAGTTCCCAATCCCGCTGCTAAGATGATGGCTTTCACACGAATCTCCTTTATTCTTTAATAATAATATAAACTCCAGCAATGACGACAAGTGACGTAATAATTGTCAGCATATCTAGTGGTGCACCCAAGAAAATAACTGCAAACAAGACAGTCCAGACTACATAGCTCACGTTCAAGCCTGTAGCCTTGGCTGGTTGTAAGCGATTGATAGCGATATAATAAGCCAAGTAGGAAATCATATCAAAGGCTGCAAAGACAATCATAAGACCTAACAATTGTCCATTAGCTACTTCTGCAAATGACTGATGAGAGAAGAGCACAATCACAAGATAGGACAAGAATGAAGTCACTTGACGGATTAAGAGTGCTTCGATTTCACTTAATTCACTTTCCATAGCAAAAGAGCTAAGGACACTTTCACTCCCCCATGCAATGGCACAAACCAAAGCACAGAGAATCCCAATGTAGAAGGAATTGACCTGTTCAACCTTATAGGTCTGGGCAATAATTCCTGCAATAATCAAGATAATCCCAAACACAGTATTTTTCGAAATCTTGTGCTTCAAGAAGAAGAAAGCCAATAAAACTGAAATCGCAGGGTAAATAGCTGATACAGATGAAGCTAAAGAACTTCCGATATACTTAACTGCATAAAGATTGGCCTGCATACCGATAGGGCCTGCTAGTAAGGCGCCGATGATAACACTAACATTGCGAATATTTAAGAAAATTGAGAGACGAACTTTTCCTTCTTTTACCAAGAGAAAAGCTAGTAAGATAAAGATACTCAAGAAATCATGAGCAGCGGCTACCACAAAGGGTGACAAATCTGTAAAAATCGAAAAGATATAAGCACTGATCGTTAGACCTAACCCCCAGAAAATACCTGAGAGTAGACCAAAAGAAACTCCATTTTTATTTTTCATCAGAACCTCCATAATAAGCTAGACCTTTAACAGCTCTTTGGTAACGATTTACACCATAGTCACCAAAATCTGCACCTTGCTCTTCCTTATAGACTGTCCATAGACTCCAAATGGTATCTTGTAAAATTTTATAAATAGCAATCTTTTCACGAGAGACAGGTGTTTGCTCACTCTCATAGTGAGATAAGAAAGCTTCTTCCTCTTGGGGAGTGAATTCAGATTCTAAAAAGAGGGCAGCCAAATCCCACATTGGATCATTCATTGATGAATATTCCCAGTCAATCAGATAAAGTCGTCCTTGAGGTGATTCGATAAAGTTTTCAGGCACCAAATCGATATGACAAGATTTTCTGTCAACACCTAAGTCAGCCAGTCTTTTCTCTAAAGAGAAGACTTCTTCTCTAACTGCTTCATAGTTGGCATAAGGGATTTTCTCTTCAATCAAGGATTCGTATTTTTTGATTTCTTCAAACGGAGCAAATTCTCCTCTTAATTCCTTGCCAGAAGCATGAATAGTTTGTAATATTGGAGCAATTTTATCAAATTTGGTCTTGATTGACGTTGAATCAAGCGTAATCGCAGATTCAATATACTCATTTACTTTAATACCAGCTTCAATATCAAAAAGATAATTTTTTACATCTAAGTCTAAATCTTTAAGTAGTTCAAGATTGTACTTTTCATCTTGACGATTGATCAGTTTTTCAGTCCCTTTACCAAAGAACTTAACAATGTATTGCTTATTTGTTGTTTTGGCCAAATAGTTTTGATTGGTCATTCCCCCCAGTTGTTCAACACTGAGGACTTCCTCTTCTTGACTAAGTAAGGAAGAAATTTTTTCTTTAATGATTTTCTCCACAATTAACCTCCAGCACCTATACTTCCCACTTAAACACTGTTTTAAAGGCTGTGTTTAAATCGGTCGCAAAGACACGGTGAATATCTTTAATTTCTCTTACAGGTTCTTCTAGATAAAGGATATTTTTAAGACGATTGGCAAATTTCTTGACTTCCATCATTTGGATTGCATTTTCAAAATCAATGCGACCAGAACGAGAGGAGCCTACCAAGAGCAAGCCCTTTTCTAAGGCATCGCGTGTATTGAGATTGACTTTATACTCGCTAACACCCATCATGAGAATCGTTCCCTGAGGACGAATGTAGCGAATCAGGTCATTAATAGCTGGTCCAGTACCATCACCACCACAACACTCAAAAGCATGGTCAAAGGCCAAATCTTCAGGAATATTATCAGTAATATAGCATTCCTTGGCAAAAGAGAAGAGTTCCAACTTTTCCCAATGACGACCAATAACCACAATCTCTGCTTCTGGCAAAGTATAGTTGATAATATTGGCAACCACAAAAGCTAAACTTCCATCTCCGATGACGGCGATTCGGTCCCGCTTGCTATGAGCAAGTGTCAATAAGCGATTCATAGCATGCATACCGACACTGACAAACTCTGTAATGGCTGCAACCGTATCTTCGATAGCATCATAAGGCACCACACGATCTTTAGGGAGAGAAACAAATTCTCTCATAAAGCCATCAAAGCCACTAGACAAGAAATGGGTCCCTATCATGTAGTTTTCATAGAATTCTTCATCACTCTGCATAGGAGGTTGATTGGGAATCATGACAACTTTTTGACCAACCTCGTAGGTTCCTGTCGGGTCAGAAATAACGGTTCCACATGACTCGTGAATCATTGCCATTGGAAGTTTTTTATTCAAAATCTTCGGATCACGTTTTCCTTGGTAGTAACGCTGATCCGCATGACAGACCGCCATATAATTAGGGCGGATGAGGATATGATTCTCTTGGTCAATAGCCTCTTCCTGATATTTGACATTGATAAACTTAGGCTTTGTTAGTTGGTAAATTTGATTAATCATTTTATTACTCTTCCTCAATCATGCTTTTTGCAATCTTCAAATCTGTTACTGTAGTAATTTTCAGATTTGAATATTCACCCTTAGCCAAGGCTACATCTTTTCCTTTGATTACAAAGATTTTACATGCATCTGTTAAGATTTCTTTCTCTTCGGCAGAGAGAGAACCGTAAAGATCCATGAAGTCCTTGCAACGGAATGTTTGAGGTGTTTGTCCTTGATAGAGGTGAGCACGATTTGGAATATCTGTAATAAATTGACCGTTAGTACTTTCAACGATAGTATCAACCGCTTCTACCACTGTGTCCACTGCGTCATGATTTTGAGCAAGTTTGATATTGTCTTGAATCATACGAAGCGTAATGAATGGACGAACAGAATCGTGGGTAACAACGATGTCCTCTGGAGTAAGCGGACGATAAGCATCAATGGCTTCAATGATTTTCTCAATACTCGTATTACGGTCAGCACCACCTTTTGTAATGATGATACGATCTTTATGAAGAGGTAGATATTTATCTACAAGATCCTCTGCATGGGAAACCCAGTCTCCATGAACCCCAACCACAATTTTTTCAATACTTGGTTCCAAGACAAATTTTTCAATTGTATGAATCAAAATAGGTCGATCACCTAGCTCTAAAAATTGTTTTGGCAAATTACTGATTCCCATACGTGTGCCAGTTCCACCGGCAAGAATTCCTGCATAAATCATCTATTTTCTCCTTTGTCTTACTAAAAAAACTTATTCTCTCTATTATACCACAATCTAGTCCTATCATAAAAGAAATACTAGTCATCCCGTTCTAGAATAGGAGGATTAAGCAGTTCCATTATTCAAAGAAACTAGACCATTTCCAGTAGTGACTAGGAATTCTATAGCCATTACTAATAAATAGCTGTGAAATTTTAGAGTTCTTTAGAATAATATAGTTTTCTTAAAGAAAACTTAAATTTATATTTTCTTAATACAAGAAAAAGCTAGGAAATGGTAAATTGTCTGACAGAGACACACTTCCTAACTTCTTATTTTTAGTAAAACTCACAAGTTTTAATCTTCCTTATCTTGATTTTCAGTTCCTTTAACTGCTTTTTTAAATTCAGATAGCATTTTACCGATTGACTCGCCTAGTTCAGGCAATCGTTTTGGTCCAAAGATCAAGAGAGCTCCTAAAACGATGATAATCAATCCTGGTGCTCCGATATCACGTAAGATTCCCATTTTTCTCTCCTTTCTGCTTGCGTTTCATAATGTATTTGCTGATGGAAATACTTAATTCATAAAGTAAAATCAAGGGGGCAGTCATTGCCAAATCGCTGACAAAGTCAGCTGGTGTCAAGATGACTGCGAGTACCAATAAAATAAAATAAGCATATCGGCGATAAGCAATCAATAATTCTGGTCCAATGAGTCCAATTGACGTCAAAAAGGCAATGATAACTGGCAATTCAAAAATCAGAGCCAAGGGCAAAGTCGTTTGAAAAACAAAGGACAGATAATTTTGAGCTGTTAACTGTGTTTCAAATAGCCCTTCTCCTAGCCCTAATAAAACCTGAAGTAAGGCTGGTGTTACAAAGTAAAAACCAAAAGCCAGTCCAACTAGAAAACAAAGGAAACTAGCTGGAATATAGGCAAAAATTGCTCTAGCTTCTTCCTTTCTTAAACCAGGTTTGATGAAAGACCAAATATGATAAACTGTATAAGGTAGGGTAATGGTAAAGGCCATCAGACTAGCCAAACGTATGTAAATCCATAAAATATCATTTGGCCCTAAAACAATCAACTTTTGCTGAAAAGATTGGGTCACATACTGGTAAATCTGGTCTGCAAAAAGCAGAGAAACACAGAAAACCAAAAAGAAACAAATGACCACAGCCAATAATCTCTTTCTAAATTCTACCAGATGTTCCACGATTGTCAATTCTTTTCTATCCATCTATTTTTCACCCTGTCTGAAAGTGACAATCAAAACGATAATCACAAAGATTAGCTGACTGGCCAATCCTTCCCAACTTGGATAAATTCCAAGCAGGTCGATAGTTGGAAATCCTGTCAACAAGTGGTTGGGGGCCATATTGGTCAACTGAAGAGCATGGATACTAACTCCCAGCATCTTGAATGCCAAAGCATAAATCATCCAAGTAAGGATAAAGAAGACCTTATGAGGTAGGAAGAATTGACTGGCCTTGTTTATCACGATTGCAATAATTAGCAGAACCAGCAAGGCAAGTGAAATTCCCAAGACAAATTCAAAACTGGAAATTCTTGGTAAAATCCCAACATAAAAGAGAATGGTTTCTGCTCCCTCACGGAAAATAGCTAGGAAACTAAGGGCAAACATGGAAACAAAGGAGCCTGTTTTGGTCACTGTCTCCATTTGTGACTCCATAAAGGCATTCCATTTTTTAACTGAAGATTTGCTGTGGAGCCAGATTCCAATCAAAATCATCATTGCTACCGCAAAAATTCCCACTGCTCCTTCGATGATTTCACGATTGGAGCCTGATGTCACTGCTGGAAAAGCAATTTGCAGGATGAAAGCAATGACAAGACTGGCCATAATTCCTGTGATAGCACCACCATAAACCCACTTGATCCCTTTACGCATCTTGGCTGCTTTCAAGGTCGTCACTAAGGCCATAACGATTAAAAGAGCCTCTACTCCTTCTCTTAGGAGAATCAGCATGGCATCAAAGGCATTGTAACGTGCGCTGGTATCAATTTGTGATAAATCTGCAATCAGTTTTTCTAATTTTTCTTGGTATTCCTTCTCACTTCCCTTAACCATAATCACAGGGCTTTCGCTTTCCACTCGAGTATAGAGAGATGGATTGGTCGTGCTAACAGAGCCCTCAATCGTTGGCCAGATAGCGATAAATTCCTTCATACTAGCTGCTCCTGATAATTGATCACCAGCTTGGAATTGCTCCAAAGCCTTCTTCAAAAGGGCAATGCCGTCTTTAAGACTCAAATCAGAAGATGCTTCTACTACTTCTTTTCCAGTTACAAAATCATCAATAGTCTTTTTTAAATCCTCAAAGGAAGTCTGGATGGAGTTAAAGTCTGTAGGTTCCGTTTCCATGCTACTACGCAAGAAAGAAATAGCTGTTTCAACACGGCCATAATGGGCCGTACTATTGTCACGAACCACACTTTCATTGATGGTCCAAGTTGAATTCATTTTCTTAAAAGTCTCTCGAACCTTTTCCAAATCTTTGGAGGCAATGGCCTGCTCTATGGCTTCAAAACGAGGACTTAGACGGTTAACCAATTTTTCCTTTTCCGCATCTAAGTCAACAGGATTTTGTTCTTTTTCAAAGGCCAATAAGGCTGCAGAAATTTCGGTAAGTTTGTCTTCAGTAATCTCACCTGACTGGGCTAACTTTTCCTTGACGACTTTACCAGCCTCAGAATTGCTGTCTTTTACTCTCTCGAAATCTGATGCCATCTCCTGAACGAGTTTCTGGGCTTCAGACTGATCACCATTTTTGACTGCTTTGGACGCATCTGTGATTTTCACGAAATAAGAACTCAAGCTTTCTTGGGCACCTACTGGGGAAAGAATTAAAAGTGACAAAGCTAAAACCACGAACCAGCTTCTAGCCTTCCAATAATTTCTGACCAATGTAGCCTCCTTTCTCCACACCACCAAAGCAAGCAAAGAGGCCACTACCGATGTGAGTGATGTATTCATTCATCTTATCAGTAGCACCTAGATTGGTTTGAACCTTGACAAAGTTATCAGGATCCTTCTGGAAAGAAATGAAGAGCAAGCCTGTATCAAACTGACCAGTCTTTTCATCAATTCCATCAGAGTAAGAATAAGAACGACGCAAAAGGGGCTTGTCTACTTCCTTAGCCAAACGGACATGCGAATCATCTGGTAAGAGACTCAAATCTACTTCATCAAACTCATTCTTCTTACCAAAAGGGGCACCACTTTCCTTGTAACGACCAAAGGTATTTTCTTGTTCTTCAAGACTAGTGCGGTCCCAGGTCTCTAAAAACATCTGAATTCGACGAACTGCCATATAAGAACCATTTTCCATCCAGTCCTTACTATCAGCCCAGATGACGCGGTCAAAGTCTTGCTCCTTGGTTGGATTTGCTGTCCCATCTTTAAAACCAAAGAGGTTACGCGGAGTCTCCATCCGATCTCCGATGGCAGCAAAACCAGACTGACTCCAACGAAGGGTCACTGCATTTCTCCCCTTACGAATGAGATTGCGAATAGCGTGAAAGGCAACTTGCTCATCATCGGCACAAGCCTGAATTACAATATCTCCACCAGTATATTTTTCACGCAATTGCTCTTTAGGAAAAGGCGGTAAATCTCTGAACACTTGAGGGCGCTTGTTTTCCAAGTTCATCTTACTCAAAAAACTTGCAGAAATACCAAAAGTCAGCGACAAGCGATGAGGATTGAGCCCGACTGTTTCACCAGTATCGCTCGGAGGCAAGAGAGCATTCTGGCCATCTTTTTTGACCAGTTCCCCCTCAACCAACTTGGCACTATAATCCGTCCAATCCTTGAACAACTGGACAATCTTATCCTTATCCGTCGTATGCAAGTCCAAAACAACAAAATAGATATTCTTTTGCATGGGCGTACTGATCCCAGCTTGATGCTTGCCATAAAAAGCAATTTTTTCATTTCCGTACGAGATTTTTTCTTGAGTTCCTAGCTTAGGTGCGAAAAAAGCAGAAGCACCAGAGAGTCCTAGTGCTAAACCAGCCCCTCCAATCCCTGCTTTTTTTAGAAATTCTCGACGGTCCATTTTCTTCTCAAAAAACTTTTCGTCTTTTTCAGTCATGACTCTTATTCTCCACTAAGAAATTTACCCATTTGTGACAGAGGTTCACCAAGTTTTGTCACAGCTTCTGACAATTCTTTGGTATCTTCTTTTGTCAAATCAGTATAGAGTTTGTAGTGTTCCTTGTCGGTCATGTGTTTGTCCAACAAATCATTGACAGACTTAAAGTCTGCGTCCAATTCTTTAACTAGGTTAGCGTCTGATTTTTCAAGCAAAGGTTTAAAGAGTTGGAAAATCTTCTCAGCTCCCTCAATATTGGCACGGAAGTCATACAAGTCTGTGTGAGAATAAATTTCCTCTTCACCTGTAATCTTACTTGTTGCCACTTCGTTAAGCAAGTCAACTGCTCCAGTCAACATGACCTTGTAGTCCACATCCACAGTTGCAATCTTGGCTTTCAATTCCTTGATATCATTTACCAACTGATCGCCGTAGCTTTCAGTTCCTTTAGTTGTATTGTCTTCCCAAAGGATACGCTCGATACGGTGGAAACCTGACCAACCTTCCTCTGTCTTGTTTTCGTCCATGTAGTCTGCCAAACGGAAGTCAATCTTGACATCTGACTCACCAAAACTTTCAGCAATCGGTTCTGAACGCTCATAAGACATACGAATCAGTGGATAAACCTTCTTAGCTTCTTCTAACTTACCTTCTTTCAAAAGTTTGACAAAGCCTTCCGTATCTGTCAACAGTTTATCAATTTGCTCTTGTACAAAAGTCTTATATTCAGCAGTGGCCTTATCAAGCATTTTCTACTTATCTTCAGACAAGGCTGTCACCTTGGACGAATCACTTGTGTTACTTGGCTTAGATTGATTATTAGCACAAGCTGTCAATAGCAAGGCTGAAGATAAAAGGACAAAACCTAGTTTTTTCATTGTTTACTCCTATTGGTTCAGGAAACCTGAATTAATTTTACGTTTCATTATAGCATGTTTTCACTCATTTTTCAATAAATTTTCAGACAATTTAATGTTAAGTAATTTATACTAATAATAGACTTTTAACCTCAAAATTGATAAAATAGGAAGGAAAATAAGATAAAAGGAAACTGAAATCACCATGATGAACATGCAAAACATGATGCGCCAAGCACAAAAACTTCAAAAACAAATGGAACAAAGTCAAGCTGAACTTGCGGCTATGCAATTTGTTGGCAAATCTGCTCAAGACCTTGTCCAAGCGACCTTAACTGGAGATAAGAAAGTTGTCAGCATTGACTTCAATCCAGCTGTCGTTGACCCAGAAGACCTTGAAACTCTTTCTGATATGACCGTTCAAGCAATCAACTCTGCTCTTGAACAAATCGATGAAACTACCAAGAAAAAACTGGGTGCTTTCGCTGGGAAATTGCCATTCTGAGCATAAGAAAAAAGCTCCATAATATCTGTAGATAAGTCTCCTACAGATATTATGGAGCCTATTTTGTTGTCTTCAAAAGCCTGAAAACATCAATACAATGCGTTTATTTTATATGAAAAGATCTACTGAATTTTTCAAAATAAACTTCCAGTAGTCTTTTCACTTTTTATTAATAAGTTCCTTCTTCACCTTGACTAGTCAAGATAACTGGTCCATCTTTAGTAATCACGAATTGGTGTTCATATTGACAAGATAAACCACCGTCAATGGTCTTATGCGCCCAGCCAGTTTTCATATCTGTATCAATTTCCCAGTCACCTGTATTGATCATTGGTTCAATGGTCAATACCATTCCTTCACGGAGACGAAGCCCACGACCAGCAATACCATAGTTAGGAACCATTGGTTCTTCGTGCATGGTTGGACCAACACCATGACCAACCAAATCACGTACTACACCGTAACCACGACTTTCAGCGTATTCTTGAATAGCTGCACCAATATCACCAATACGATTTCCAACAACAGCTTGCTCGATTCCCTTGTACATAGCTTCTTTGGTTACATCCATCAAGTTTTTCACTTCTTCGGACGGCGTACCAACAGCATAAGCCCAACATGAGTCTGCTAGGCCACCAGAGTAGCTCTGGGTGTATTTTTTCATTTGCTCCACATTGTTGAAGTTCAATTTTGAGACATTCAAATCAGATTTAGCAATAGGACCTCCCAAAACCATATCAACCTTGAGCAAATCACCATCTTTCAAGATATGGTGACGAGGGAAAGCGTGAGCTACTTCATCGTTAAGAGAGCAACAAGTAGCATAAGGATAGTCCATCATGGCACCGTCAACCCCAATCTGAAGTGGAAGGAAATTTTCTTCCTTACAACGACGGCGAACGTATTCTTCAACTTCCCACATATCTACTCCAGGCTTAATCAAATCACGCAAGCCGATATGAATACTTGCTAGAAAATCACCGGCCTTATCCATAGCTTCAATTTCACGAGCTGATTTTAATGTTATCATTTTTTCTCCTAGTTTCTAATTAATTTTAACGGTTACATTTGCTTTTGAAACAATCTGATGCCCATGATAAATATCGTAATCAATAATAGCTGACCGTCTCGTATGATGGATAATGCGTGCTTGAATGCGCAATATATCATCTATCTGAACAGCCTGCAAAAAGTAGATTAGCATCTGCTCGATAATGAGATTGCGACCACTATTAACAACCAAATCTTGAGTCATATGGGTCAGAATTTCTGCCAATACTCCATTAGCCAAAACACCGTTCTTCTCTAGCATAAAGGGTTCCACTGTAATCACTACTTCATCATGGTGATAAGAAAGTTTTTGACCAATCTGCTCAGAAAAAGTTGGTAGAGCCGAAACTTGGGAACGACTCATCTTCTCCATGACATCTCGTCTGGTTACAACCCCAAGCAAGGTTTGATTATTACGAACAACTGGTACCATTTCAAAATCTTCAGCAATCATCCGTTGACTCACATTGGCAATATTTGTAGATAATCCAACTAAAAATAGACTACGAGACATGACCTTATCAATTGTGGTACTTGGTGACTTATCACCAGCATCTCTCATAGTAACAACCCCAACAACAACCTGATGTTGATTAATAACAGGGAAACGACTGCTACGATTCTTACGTACCAAGTCCAAATAATCTTTAACAGTGTCAGTCTCTCTCAAAAAACCATACTCATGACTCGGACGGTACAGTTTCTCAACTGTCAAAATATCTGTTTTGATTTGGACATTTGACAAGGCTTTATTGATCATGGTCGCAACGGTAAAAGTGTCATGTTTGCTTCTTAAAACAGGAATTCCTTTTTGATTGGCCAGTTTAAGTACATCATCATGGACCTGAAATCCACCTGTAACCAGAACTGCATTTTCATTTTCCAATGCTAACAATTGAATACGAGTCCGGTCTCCGACAATCAAGAGTCCCCCATCATGAAGGTAAGACAAAATATTTTGCTCAGTCATGGCACCGATTGAAAACTTACTAAATTCTCTCTCTAAACCTTCTTGCCCAGCCAAAATCTCAGAAGAAGTCACTTCTGCAATTTCTGCAAATGTTAATCTTTCAATAGCAACTTTCTGAGATTTAACACGGATAGTACCACTTCTTGGACGAGTCTCTACAATTCCACGATTTTCAGCTTCTTTAATGGCCCGATAAGCCGTTCCATCACTGACTCCTAGATGGTTGGAAATACTTCGAACACTGACTCTTTTACCAACGGGTAATTCTTCCAAATAGCTTAGAATTTCTTGGTGTTTACTCATTAATTTCTCCCTTTACAAAGCGAAACTCAAGATAATCACGCATTTTCTTTGTATAGCGATCACTTCCTTTAAACTGACGAATCAATCGAAATCCAGACTTAAGAGCAACCCGTTGACTAGCTTCATTTTCAAGGTGGGTAATGATGGATAATTGTTTTAAACCAAATTCCCCAAAAGAAAGTTGGCAAAGTTTTTTAACAACTTCTGTCATAAAACCTTTAGACCATGAATCTTTTCTCAAAAAATAACCAAGTTCTGCTTCTTTTTTTATTTCATCTAGCTTTTCAAACTTAATTGAACCAATCATTTTTTCAGTTTTCTTATCACAAATAGCCCATACCCCTAAAGGAGCCTTCATAAAATAATTGGCCAGTGCATATTGACTTTCTTCTGGACTAGCTTGACTTGGAAAAATGAATTGTAAATTTTCTGGATTTGAAGCTATATCATGGAAGTCCTTACTATCACTAAAAAAGAAAGGACGCAAATACAAGCGATCCGTTTCAAAAAAAGAAAACATTGCTAATTTGGTCCAAATATTCATAAACACCTCTACGGTTTATTCTTCAACAAGTGTAATATCCGCTCCTAGATTACGTAATTTTTCAATAATATCTGAATAACCACGTAAGATGAACTCAATATTTGTAATTTCAGTTTTACCTTCAGCCATTAGACCAGCAATGACAAGTGCGGCCCCAGCTCTAAGGTCAGTAGCTTTTACATTTGCACCACGCAAACCACGTCCACCAGTATATAAAATGTGGTCGTTTGTAGTTGTAATATCCGCGTCCATCTTTGCTAGTTCAAAAACATGGTTTACACGTTTTTCATAAATTGTATCAATAATAGTACCACGCCCCTCTGCTGTTAACAAGAGAGGAGTAATTGGTTGTTGCAAGTCAGTAGCAAAGCCTGGGTAAGGAGCTGTCTTAATATTGATTGCTTTCAAATTAGACTGTTCTTCGACAAAAATACTGTCTTCAGATACAGTCATTCTCACACCCATTTCTTCCAACTTAGCGATGAATCCTTCTAAGTGTTCGTATAATACATTGTTGATACGAATTCCCTTACCAACTGCTGCAGCTAAGGAAATGTATGTTCCCGCTTCAATACGGTCTGGAATCACCTGATGACGCGTTCCATGTAATCTGTCAACACCATCAATAATGATAATATTGGTTCCAGCACCACGGATATGAGCCCCCATATTATTCAAGAGAGTAGCAACGTCAATAATCTCAGGTTCTCGGGCTGCATTTTCAATAATAGTACGACCATTTGCTTTAACCGCAGCAATCATCGTATTAATCGTAGCACCCACACTAACCGTATCCATGTAGATACTTGCACCATGAAGTCCTGTATCTTTGGCAGATAACTTCATGTTATCACCCTCGTAGCTAACAGTGGCTCCCATAGCTTCAAAAGCCTTAAGATGTAAGTCAATAGGACGTGGTCCCAAATCACATCCTCCAGGTAAACCAACTGTAGCTTCCCCAAAGCGACCTAAAAGACTTCCATAAAAATAATAAGATGCACGAAGACTATTGATTTTCCCATAAGGCATTGGAATATTTTGAACACCTCTTGGATCAATCTCTAACACATCGTCATAACGCTTAACGGTAGCGCCCATCAATTCCATAATTTCGACAAGACTAGCAACATCCGAAATATCTGGAACACAATCCAAAGTCACAACATCATCTGCCAAGATAATAGCTGGAATCAAAGCTACAACACTATTTTTTGCACCACTAATGGTAATCTCACCTTGCAGGGGCAAGCCACCATTGATAACAATTTTTCTCATTTTAAATTTTTAATACTCTTTCAAAATTTCTAAAAAGGTCCTACGTTAAAGTATACCATAATTTCACCTTTTTTTCCATCATTTTCAATTATATTAGCTGAATCGTATTTGTATTAACTGGCCTTTTTTAAAAAGTTTTGCCCCTTATTTGCCCCCTGCTACAAAAAAACCTATCATACAGGCTAGAAAGCTTGATATGATAGGCTTTTTTCATTTTAATTAACGTACTGTACGGATACGCATTGTGTTTGTACGTACAGCTTCTCCAACTGGTACACCAGCTACGATAACGATATCGTCACCAGATTGTACAAGTCCTGCTTCAACTGCTTTACGTTCAGCAATTTCGAACATATCATCAGTTGAAGATGGAGCATCTGTCAACATTGGGATAACACCCCAGTTCAACATCAATCCACGTTCTGTCAATTCGTCGAATGTCAATGCCAAGATGTCAGCATTTGGACGGTATTTAGAGATCAAACGTGCAGTGTGACCTGTCTTAGTAAGAGTTACAACCAATTTAATGTCCATTGAGTTAGTAGCATCTTTAACAGCTGAAGCCATTACTTCTGTCTTAGAGTTACGTTCAAATGAATCTGAGTTCAAGCGACCGTATTCGTTAAGAAGAGTTTGAGCGTTCTTGTCGATTGTAGCCATTGTAGTTACTGACTCAAGTGGGTATTTACCGTTTGCAGACTCACCTGAAAGCATTGTTGCGTCTGTACCATCGATAACAGCGTTAAATACGTCTGATACTTCTGAACGAGTTGCACGTGGTTTTTCAGTCATTGTTTCAAGCATGTTTGTTGCAGTGATAACAACTTTACCTGCAGCATTGACTTTCTTGATAATCATTTTTTGGTAAACTGGAACCATCTCGAATGGTACTTCGATACCCATGTCACCACGAGCGATCATGATACCATCAGCAGCTTCGATGATTTCATCCAAGTTATCGATACCTTGTTGGTTTTCGATTTTAGCGAACAATTGAACATGTCCATTTCCAGTTTCTTCACAGATTGCACGAACTTCGTTAACGTCTTTAGCAGTACGTACGAATGAAATCGCGATGAAGTTGATACCTTGTTCAAGACCGAAGCGGATATCATCGTTATCACGATCAGCAAGAGCTGGGAAAGGAATTTTAGTGTTAGGGATGTTAACACCTTTTTGTTTAGCAATTACGCCATCGTTTTCAACTTCAACTTCAAATTCACGAGTTGCATCATCTTTAGCAACCACACGAAGACCAAGTTTACCATCGTCAACCAAAACTTGACGACCAACTTCAACATCATCATAGATATCAAGAGCACCAGCAACGTTCAATGCAATCACATCACGAGTTGATTTGATTCCTTGTTTAGTCGCAACACGGATTTTCTCACCAGTTTTGTATGAATACTCTTTAGCTTCACCTTCGAACAATTCTGTACGGATTTCTGGTCCTTTTGTATCAAGAAGGAAACCAACTTTTTTACCTGCAAGTTTTTCTGCAAGTTTAACAGTTGCCATACGCTCACCTTGTTCTTGGTGGTCACCGTGTGAGAAGTTGAAACGGAATGTGTTAGCACCAGCTTCAATCAATTTAGCAATGTTTTTAGCTGAAGCTTCAACATCAAGTTTTTCACCCCAGTATCCGTCATCACCGAATTTTTTACCACCACGGATTTCTACCGCAGGTCCCAAAGTTGCAACGATTTTTACACGTTTATTCATGATTTTTGTGACTCCTTTATATATATGACCTTTTTGGTCTTATTAACTAAATTATAAATTATGACAAGCTCTTATTCAAGCTAGATAGCTCAAGGTCAGCCTTGTGTGGGTTGTTAACCACAATCTTACCACCTGCAGTAAGGCTAAACAATGCTCCTTCTTCTGCAGTTCCAAGAATTGGGTTTTCAACCATTTTCTCGTTACGGATACCAACCGCAACACCACCGATACCTTCTTTAAGAAGTTTAACAGCATGGGCACCCATACGTGACGCCAAAACACGGTCACGCGCAGTTGGAGAACCACCACGTTGAATATGTCCAAGTTCTGTCACACGAAGGTCGCTTGTATCCCCAGCTTCTTTTAGTTTTTGACCAAATTCAGCTGCTGACATAACACCTTCTGCCAAGACGATGATATTGTGTTTTTTACCACACTCATAACCGCATTTAATGCTTTCAACGATATCTTCAATCTTGAATCCTTCTTCAGGAATGATGATTTCATCAGCACCAGTTGCAATACCAGCCCAAAGAGCGATATCACCAGCGTTACGTCCCATAACTTCGATAACAAATGTACGACGGTGACTTGATGATGTATCACGAATCTTATCGATAGCGTCCATAGCAGTCGTAACTGCTGTGTCAAAACCGATTGTAAAGTCAGTACCAACGATATCGTTATCGATTGTACCTGGAAGACCGATAGCTGGGAAGCCATGCTCAGTCAAACGCATAGCACCGTGGTAAGATCCGTCACCACCAATAACAACTACACCTTCAATCCCGTGTTTTTTCAATTGCTCAATCCCTTTAAGTTGCCCTTCAAGTTGAGCGAACTCTGGGTAGCGAGCTGAGTGAAGGAAAGTACCACCACGAGAAATGATGTCCCCTACTGAAGCTGCATCTAGGGGATGAATTTCACCGGCAACCATACCAGCATATCCATCATAGATACCAAACACTTCCATTCCTTCTGAAATTGCTTGACGAACAACTGCACGGATGGCAGCGTTCATACCAGGGGCGTCTCCACCACTAGTCAAAACAGCAATACGTTTCATATTGGTTATGCTCCTTTTTCTTTTAACATTCTTACTGATTATACCACATTTACGTTGAAAATTCTTCTATTTTCCGTAATTTTAGCGATAAATCGTTTTCATAACTATTCCATTCAATTTCGCTTCTAATTCATCAGATTTAGCTACAAAATGATGGGGAGAAACAATTGTTCTCTGTTCCTCTTCATACCTGATAATGACTGGGATTGGGCCTTTATACTGGTCTAAAATACGTGACATTTCTTGATCCGAGTCATGATTTTTCACCTGAATCCAAAAGCGCTCAGCCACTGCTTCTCTTATTTCTTGTGCAATCATTTGCAGACGACCGTCACGTGACTGGACTTTCCCTTTAATATAGTAGAAGGCTCCTTCTCTTACTTCCTGACCAATCTGTCGATATAAATCTGAAAAGAAGGTAACATCCAATTTTTTCTTACTGTCATCCACCTGTAAGAAAGCCATATTTTCACCCTTTTTGGTACGAATTACTTTTATCTTCTGAACTTCAACCAATATAATAGCATAGCTATTTTCTGATAAATTACTAATAGGAGTGATCGGATAAATAGCCTTACTTGCAATAGCTTGTAGTGGATGTTTGCTGACGCCTACTCCTAGAAGCTCTTGTTCCATGTAGAATTTTTCTTGCTCCGTCCAGTCCTCCGAATCTTGCCAACTATAGATGGTCTCTCCAAATAAGCTTCCTAATACTTTCACAAATTCAAATAGATTAGATAAGTTATTGAATACTTTTTTACGATTTTTTTCAAATGAATCGAAAAGACCAACTTTTACCAAAGGTTCCATCAAGGGAAGTTTCAAATAATTCTCAGGTAGTTTAGCTAAAAAATCTTCAATATTAGAATAAGGTCTATGTTCAATAATCCAAAGCGCCAAATCCTTGCTGAGCCCCTTAATCGATTTCAAACCTAGATAGATAGACTTGTTGGCAATTTTATCGTGATAGGGAATAGTATTAATGGACAATGGGGCTACTTCAAAACCTGCTTCTAAGGCATCTGTTACATAATCACTGTTGGCAGAATTTAACATGACCTGATAAAAAATGGCTGGATAATGTGTTTTGAAATAAGCCAACTGGAAGGCCAAGGCTGAGTAGGCATAGGCGTGAGATCTATTAAATCCATAACCTGCAAACTTCTCCATGACATCAAAGACCTGCTCTGCTTTTTCCGCAGTATGACCAGCTTCTATGGAGCCTTGAATAAAGGAAGCCCTCATCTCATGCATGGCAGAGGCATCCTTTTTACCCATAGCTCGACGCAAAATATCGGCTTTCCCAAGACTAAATCCAGCAAATCGCTGAGCAACCTGCATAACCTGCTCCTGATAGAGCATAATGCCATAAGTTGGAGCCAAAATATCCTCCAGAGCTGGATCGAGAACAGTCACTTCTTCCTGCCCATGCTTTCTTGCCACAAAATTATTGATGTAGTCACTGGCACCTGGTCGATTTAGAGAAGTAGTTGCTACGACATCTTCAAAACAGACTGGTTGCACACGTTTGAGCAAGCGAATGGCACCAGGTTGTTCAAATTGAAAGATACCTTTTGTATTGCCAGAGGCAAATAAAGCTAACGTTTCTTTGTCTTTCAAATCAATTTCTTCAATTTTAAGGTGAATACCTTCTGATTCAGCAAGCAATTCTTGCATCTTCTGGACAAAGGTCAAATTTCGCAGTCCCAGAAAATCCATCTTCAAAAGTCCGCTAGATTCAACTCCATGAGCATCATACTGAGTCAGCGGAATTTCGTCACCATGTTTTAGAGGGATGTAATTGGTCAAATCTTGGTCACTGATTACAACACCAGCCGCATGGACAGAGGTTTGTCTTGGATAGCCCTCTATCTTGCAGGCAATTTCAAAGGCTTTTTGGTATTCTAACTTACTATTGATTTGCTGACGAAACTGGAGGTTACCCTCATAAGCCGACTTGAGATTATCACGAAAACTGATTTTCTTGGTAATTGCAGATAATTCATACTCTGGCACACCAAAGCGCTTCAAAACATCTCGCAGAGCTTGCTTAGCCCCAAAGGTAGAAAAAGTAACGATTTGAGCCGCATGTTTACTACCATATTTATTACCAACATATCTGATAAAATCTGGACGATAAATATCAGGAATATCAATATCAATATCAGGCATGGTATAGCGTTCACGATTGAGGAAGCGTTCAAAAATGAGATCCTTCTCCACAGGGTCAATCCCTGTAATGTCTAGAGCATAGGAAACCAAGCTACCTACGGCAGAACCCCGTCCCATCCCCATATAGTAGCCATTCGAACGTCCGAAACGCAACAAATCCCAAACAACCAAGAAATAATCATCAAAGCCCATATCATGAATAACAGCCAATTCTTGGTCTAGACGGTCTTGATATTCTTTACTAGACAACCCCTTCTGAGCAAGCCCCAATTCAGCACGCTCTCTCAACTCTTCTACGGCTGGTCTAGCTGGATTAAAACGAGGCAGTTTCAGACTCGTATCCAAGTCATAAGAAATGCCTGAAATAAGCTTTTCTAAATTGTCAAGGGCTTGCGGAAAACGTTCTTGGAATAATTTTTCTAAAGAATTTGCTGATACAAAGACATCTTGTCGTGAACGCAAGGGAACTTCTCTAAGTGGTAGATTTTCTTTAATCGCTGTTAAGACTTGCAAAACTTCTCTATCCCTGCTTTCAAAAGCATTTACCCGATACAGTGGCAAAATAGGATGATGAAATTCGCTTGCCAGTGTTTCTGGGTAAACCCCTATATAGTAATCACAGCCTATATTGAGCGACTCCAGTCCATCAAAATAAGGCACAATTACCGCAATATCCTCTAGATACTGAGATAAAACTGACCAATCTTTCTCCCCCTGCATCTTGGATGTTGATAGTTTCATCAACTGCTGATAGCCCACACTAGATAAAGCTAAAAAGCGCAAATTCACATCCTTATCATCTACAAGCACATTCATTTCAAGCCCTAACAAAGGATGAATGCCGTATTTTTTTGTAACCTCTAGAAAATCGAAAGCCCCGTAAAGATTGTCAATATCCATCATAGCCAGATGAGTGTAGCCATAGTCTTTTGCTACTCTCACATACTTGTCGATTGAAATGACACTCTCCATAAAACTATAGACTGTTTTTGTATCTAGTTGTGCGATCAATTTACACTTCTCCTCTATCGTTCTCACTATATTATACCATTTTCTTAAAATTTCTATTACTATTACTGATACTTTAATATCTAATAGCTCAAATCATAGTTAATTAGACAATCCTTGGATGATTTCCAACAGTACCACTAATATTTTTGTATTTAAGCTTATCATTTCACATGTTTATTTTATAAATACTTATTTTTATTTATTATAGTTTCTATTAATTTTTATAGTATCTTTTCTCTCTATTTTTTGATATAATAACCTTAATATATTTCATAAGTAGGAGGCTTTTATGCGTTTTAATCAATTCAGCTATTTTGCGCTACCTAGAGATACAATTATCTTTGAATTAAAAAAGTATGGATTTGATTTACCAGTCAACATCACAAATAAAAAAATGCTTGAAGCGTTTCTTATTCGTTTCTTTTTTAATTATAAAGATAGTGCCTATCCTCTATCCTGTTTAGCAGTTGATAAAGAAACTGACTTACTGACTTTTCTTCAGTCAGACAAAGAGTTGACTGCAGATATTTTCTATATTGTAGCCTTTCAACTTTTAGGTTTTTCTTACTTGGTTGACTTCGAGGACAGTGATGTTTTTCGTAAAGAAACTGGTTTTCCCATCGTATACGGTGATTTGATTGAAAATCTCTATCAGTTACTCAATACTCGTACCAAAAAAGGGAACACACTTATCGACCAACTTGTTAGTGACGGTCTTATTCCTGAGGATAATGACTATCACTACTTTAACGGCAAAAGTTTAGCAACTTTTTCTAGCCATGATGTCATTCGAGAAGTCGTTTACGTTGAGTCTCGTGTCGATACTGACCAAAAAGGTCTACCAGATCTAGTCAAGGTCAGCATTATTCGTCCTCGTTATGACGGGCAAATCCCTGCTATCATGACAGCGAGTCCTTATCATCAGGGAACCAATGATAAAGCTAGCGACAAAGCACTTTACAAGATGGAGGGCGAACTCGAGGTTAAACTTACTCACAAGATTGAGCTAGAAGAACCTCAACTAAATCTCGTCCAAGCCCAAGGTCAAGCTGAGCTTGTGTCAGAAGCTGAGGAAAAACTGACGCACATCAACGCTAGCTATAGTCTCAACGACTACTTCCTTCCACGTGGTTTTGCTAATCTATATGTTTCAGGTGTTGGTACAAAAGACTCCACAGGTTTCATGACTAACGGGGACTATCAGCAAATCGAGGCTTATAAAAATGTTATCGATTGGCTCAATGGTCGTTGCCGTGCCTTTACTGATCACACGCGCCAGCGTCAAGTCAAGGCTGACTGGTCAAACGGAAAAGTGGCCACAACTGGGCTTTCCTATCTAGGTACCATGTCCAATGGTCTTGCGACCACAGGTGTCGATGGTTTAGAAGTTATCATTGCCGAGGCTGGCATTTCTTCATGGTATAACTACTACCGTGAAAACGGTCTGGTCACTAGCCCAGGTGGTTATCCAGGTGAGGACTTTGACTCCCTTACTGAACTAACCTACTCTCGTAATCTCTTGGCTGGTGACTATATCCGTGGGAACGAAGCTCACCAAGCTGACTTAGAAAAAGTAAAAGAGCAACTGGATCGCAAGACTGGCGATTACAATCAGTTTTGGCATGACCGCAATTATCTGCTCAATGCCCATAAAGTAAAGGCTGAGGTTGTCTTTACTCATGGTTCTCAGGATTGGAATGTCAAACCGCTTCATGTTTACCAGATGTTTCATGCCCTTCCTGCTCACATAAACAAGCATCTCTTTTTCCACAATGGCGCCCATGTGTACATGAACAACTGGCAGTCTATTGACTTCCGTGAGTCCATGAATGCCTTATTGACTAAGAAATTACTGGGACAGGAAACAGATTTCCAACTTCCTACTGTCATCTGGCAGGACAATACAGCTCCTCAGACTTGGTTATCACTTGATAACTTCGGTGGGCCAGAAAACTTTGAAACCTTCTCACTTGGTCAAGAAGAGCAGTTTATTCAAAACCAGTACTCAGATGAGGATTTTGAGCGTTATGGTAAGACCTACCAGACCTTCAATGCAGAGCTCTACCAAGGAAAAGCTAATCAGATTACTATTGACCTTCCTGTGACCAAAGATCTTCACTTGAACGGTCGAGCTCGACTCAATCTTCGTATCAAATCCAGCACAAACAAGGGGTTATTATCAGCCCAACTGCTAGAATTTGGACAGAAGAAATACCTACAACCTTATCCAGCTGTTTTAAGTGCTAGAACCATTGACAACGGTCGCTACCACATGTTGGAAAATCTCTGTGAATTACCATTTAGACCAAATGAACAGCGAGTCGTGACAAAAGGTTACCTTAATTTACAGAATAGAAATGATTTACTGTCAGTAGAAGATATTACTGCAGATGAATGGATGGATGTGCAATTTGAACTGCAACCAACTATTTACAAGTTAAAAGAAGGAGATACTCTCCGTCTAGTCCTTTATACTACTGACTTTGAAATCACCGTATGTGACAATACCGCTTACCAGCTGACTGTTGATCTTGAACAGTCTACACTTATCTTACCTTGTCAAAAGGTATAATGTAACAGACATTCAGTATGGAAAAATTTCCACTTGAATAGTCTAACGAAACAGAAACGTGGTATCAAATCCCGTCCAAAGAACAGATTATACTACCCCCGCTGCTGAACCTTGGACAAATGATACTAAAACCCCTAACCAACATGTGTAACCCTCTATCATACACGCTACCACACCACATGTTGGAAAATCTCTGTGAATTTCCATTTAGCAGAAATTCACAACAAGTCGTGACAAAAGGCTACCCTAATTGAATAATTTACTGTTAGTAGAGGATACCGATGTAGATAAACGGATAGATAGCCAATTCATCTCCACCCAACTAGCGAAAATGTAAATGAAGGAGATTCTCTCCGCTTATTCCTATTCTACTGACTTTGAAATCATCATACGTGACAATACCGCTTACCACCCGACTGACGATATCGTTCAGTCCACGCTTTCTGTACCTAGTACAAGGAGTAACATTTTATGAATAAATCTGAACACCGACACCAACTCATACGAGCTCTTGTAACGAAAAACAAGATTCACACTCAAGCTGAGCTACAATCTCTGCTTGCCGATAATGATATTCAAGTTACACAAGCTACACTTTCGAGAGATATTAAAAGCATGAACCTTTCAAAAGTGCGAGAAGAAGACAACTCTTACTACGTGCTCAATACAGGTTCAATCTCAAAATGGGAAAAACGTCTCGAAATTTACATGGAAGATGCTCTTGTCTTGATGCGTCCAGTTCAACACCAAGTCCTACTAAAAACCCTTCCTGGACTTGCTCAATCTTTTGGTTCTATCATTGATGCTTTGAGCTTCTCTGACGCTATTGCTACCCTCTGTGGCGATGATGTCTGTCTTGTCATCTGTGAAGATGCAGAAGCAGCTCAAAAATGCTTTGAAGAACTGAAAAAATTCGCTCCACCATTTTTCTTTGAAGAATAAAAAAATTCCGTGTCTCATATGGCACGGAATTTTTTTATCTATTTTACTGAGATGAATTGTCTTTTTTAGTTCGTGCCAATCTCAGGGCACGATTTGGATTGAGACGATTAAATAGTTCTTCCAATTTCTGTTCATTCCAAACATCTGCAGCGGAAACGAAATTGCCATCCGCATCTCGGAAAGATATCGGTTTATCTCCCATATCAGTCTCCTAGTCTACAAATTCAAACTCAAATTTACCAATGCGGACCAAATCCCCATCCTTAGCACCACGCGCACGAAGGGCTTCATCAACTCCCATACCACGAAGTTGGCGGGCAAATTTCATGACTGATTCGTCACGATCAAAGTTGGTCATATTAAAGAGCTTCATCAGTTTTTCACCAGAAAGCACCCATGTCGCATCATCATCACGGCTAATTTCAAAGGCTTTCTCTTCCTCGTCAAATCCATAGTAAGCTTCTTCTTCCATATCGGACTCGTCGTAGAGCAAGAATTCTGGTGTCTTATCTAGCAATTCAGCTGTAGCATCCAATAGAGTAGCCAGACCTTGCTTGGTCAATCCAGAAATTGGGAAAATAGCTGGTAAGTCTTCAAATTCATCGTAGTTTTCAGCTAATTTTTTCTTGAATTCTTCAAGATTTTCCTGACTCTCAGGCATATCCATCTTATTGGCTACAATAATCTGTGGACGCTCCATGAGGCGAAGATTGTATGACTCCAGCTCCTTGTTAATGGCAAGATAATCCTCATAAGGATCACGTCCTTCACTAGCTGACATATCAATAATATGAAGGATAACACGGGTACGCTCAATGTGACGGAGAAACTGAGTTCCCAAACCAACACCTTGACTAGCCCCTTCAATCAAACCTGGTAAATCAGCTACTGCAAAGGAGTCACCTGATTGGGCACGAACCATACCAAGATTTGGCACAATAGTCGTAAAATGGTAGGCACCAATTTTAGGTTTAGCAGATGTGATAACACTTAAAAGGGTTGATTTCCCAACAGATGGGAATCCAACTAAACCAACATCAGCCAAGATTTTTAGTTCCAATTGTAACTCACGTTCCTGACCTGGTTCTCCATTTTCAGAGATTTCCGGTGCAGGATTTTTTGGTGTCGCAAATCGAATATTTCCACGTCCACCGCGACCACCGTGGGCAACGATAAATTCTTGACCGTGTTCAATCAAATCTGTCAAGACCTTGCCAGTCTCTGCATCACGCACAGTCGTACCTTGTGGTACTCGAACTCTAAGGTCCTCAGCACCACGACCATGCATCCCTTTGGTCATTCCTTTTTCACCAGACTCAGCCTTGAAATGGCGATTGTAGCGGAAATCCATCAAGGTACGTAGCCCTTCGTCTACAACGAAGACCACATTTCCTCCACGACCACCGTCACCNCCCCAAGGACCGCCATTAGGGACATATTTTTCACGGCGAAAGGCAACCATGCCATCGCCACCATTACCAGCCTTGACCTTGATCTTAGCTGTATCTAAAAACATACTCATTTTTTCTTCTCACTTTAAAAAAGGGCTGGGAAATCCCAGTCACAAAATTTTCTTGAATCTTTTTATAGATTACTGAGGGCACCAATTGCAGTTGCAAAAATACCCAAAATACTTGCTACTAACATGATAAGCACGATAAGCAAGGTTAATTTCTCAAACATCGTTTTTTTACGTTTTCCATTATCTCCAAATGCCATTTTTATCTCCTTCGTTACATTCTATTTTCTATTATCTTAGCATGAATTCAGCTAGTTTTCAATAGTCACTTGCTACGGGCGCAATAATCCATAAAATGATATAGGCTACAATTCCAACTCCGTAACAAAAAGCAAGGACACCCCAAATAACGCGAACGATAGTAGGATCCATATCTAGATAATTGGCCACCCCAGCACAAACACCCGCAATCTTTTGGTCACGGCCGCTTCTCATTAATCGTTTATTCATAACTTGTCCTCTTTCTATTCTTCACGGTCTGTCAAATAATCTCTCATGCTAATCAGCTGTGTTTTCGACGCTTTTAGCATCCGTCTAGAGCCTTTTACCGGTACAGCAACCACCTGTTGTGGTAAATACAGAACTGTCTTAAAGATACGCTGACTGACCGTATCATCTTTAGATAAATCTTTCTGGAAATTATTTGAAATAATGGCATCCAGATAAAATTCATGCACTCGTTTCCCAAAGTTTTCAGCTGAAATCTCGTACAACTTCTCTGATAAAGTATGCTCATTCATGTCTGGCGTTGCAATCAGGGCTTCTAAAATAGCCCCAGCCAAATCATGTTCACCGTAGTATAATGTTCCAAACATCTTATCATTGATCAGATTGTCCAGATAAGGATTTCCGTGAGCAATAACTGGCGTTCCACTGGCCAAGCTTTCCAAGTATGTCAAACCCTGCGTCTCACTCGTCGATGCTGAGATGAAGAAATCCGCTGCCTTATAGTAAAGAGCCGTCTCACTAGGAGCAATCATCCCTGTAAAGACAACAGAGTCTTGAATCTCTAGTTTCTGGGCTTGCTCTTTAAGGTCATTCAGATAAGGGCCATCCCCGGCAACTACCAGTTTAACCTTGTCTTCCTCTTTCAGAACTTCTGCAAAAGCTGCTAATACTGCTTGAATATTTTTTTCATAAGAAATTCTGGAAAGACTCAGCAACATCTGTTCATCCTCTTGAATCCCTAATTTACTACGCAGTTCTTTTAGATTTTCTTGCTTGATTTCTGGACGCTCAAACTTGGCTAATTCAATCCCAGTTGGAATGACCCTTTTTTCAACCTTGACCTTATAGTCAGATAGCAAGTCTCGGACAATCTCACTCGGGCAAATAACCCCATCCACATCATGCAGGAAACCTCTTACTAAGTACTTGACCATACTAGGACGAATCAACATCCCCTTAGCAATATAATGCACGTAGTCTTCGTATTGGGTGTGATAGGTATGGATGACTGGAATCTTCAATTCACGCGCAATCCAAATTCCCAACAAGCCAAGAGAAAATTCTGTCTGAGTATGGATAATATCCAGTTGATATTGTTTAGCAATTTCAAGCGCCTTGCTGAATCCTCGATAGGCAAAGCGGCGATCCTTAAAAGCAAAGAAAGGAACACTTGGAATACGGATGATTTGCCAATCTTCGTAGCGATTGACATCCTTATCTGTCGTAGTAAAGATAAAAACAGCATGCCCCTGCTTTTCAAGTTCTGTTTTCAAGGTTCGAATACTGGTCGCAACACCAGAAACCTGAGGAAAATAGGTATCTGTAAATAAACCAATTCGCATAGATTACCTCACTTTTTACTTTCTCCCTAAAGCGGCTTGTTTCTCATAAAAATCCAACCAGATTTGTAAGAGATGCTCTTCAGAATACTCTCTAGAAATATTCTTAGCTTTTTCTTTCAAATCTTTTAAAGCATCAGGATTCGCTTGATATTCCAGAATAGCTTCTTTCATCTCTTCTCTATCTGCTGTCGCCCGATAATTGCCCTCCAAAATTACCTTATAAAGATCTAAATCACGCAACATAATAGGAGCTTCACAACTGGCAGCCTCTAAAATCGTCATCGGAAAGAGCTCATTGTAACTAGGCAACAAGAAAAGGTCCGCTAGGGCATACAACTCGCGCATCCGCTCTGGTGAGACAATACCTGGAAAAATCAAATTTTTAGGGGGATTCTCCATGATTTTCTTGTAGCGTTCATAACCATCTGTCATACCACCAAAAGAGAAACCACCGGCCCAGATAAAGGTAATTTGCGGCAATTCCTCAGCCAGACGGATAAAATCATCAATCCCTTTGCGTTTCTGAACTTGACCAGCACCTACTACGATAAACTGATTATCACTAAGACCTAGCTCTGTTCGCAGTCTCGCTACCTCTTCCTGTGGAAGAGGATGCCATTTTTCCTTGTTAACAAAGTTAGGAATATAGGTCACTTTTTCACGTGGAATACCAGCTGCCACCAAATCCTCGATAAACATAGGATTGACCACCACCAAATGCTCCATCCGGTTGTAAAAAGAAAATACATAGCGTTTCACAATTCCCTTTAAGAAAAATGGAATTTTCAAACTCCCCTCAAGCGTATCAGGTAAGAAATGCACATAGCCAATTTTCCTTCCTGAGCGTTTCTTTTGGAATGTTGATAAATAATAGGGGAAATCAATCGTATGAAAGTGAGTCACATCTGCCTCTATTGGAAGATTTTCTGTAACAATCAATTGGTCCTTGGCATCACGGTGAAGAAGACGAACTAATTCACGGTAAGCACCTGAAACTCCTTGTCCTGCTACTTTCTCACTTGAACTCAACATATTGATGCGTAATTTCTTTTTTTCCATAACTACTATTATATCATTTTCTTTGAATAAAATCAGCAAAAGAAAGGAGAGACTAGAGGAAAAGAGGGGGAAATTTCCTCGCTTTTCCAATAATCTCTCACATGTTTTTATTTGTTTACTTAATGCCTAGGGCAATACGTGCATAGCGACTCATTTTTTCAACAGTCCAGGCTGGATACCAAACTAATTTGACCTCAGTATCCGTTACTTCTGGAACCTCTGTCATAGCATCATAAATCTGGTCTGTCAAAAGGTCTGCTAGAGGACAACCCATGGTTGTCAAAGTCATATCAATCTCTGTTTGTCCTGTGTCACCGTCAAAACGAATTTCATAGATCAAACCAAGATTGACAATATCGATTCCCAACTCAGGGTCAATAACTTCTTCCAAGGCTGATAAAATTCGTGTTTTGATGTTTTCAATTTGCTCTTCTGTATAAGCCATATTCATCCTCACTCTTAGTCTTCAATAAAATCACGAAGCGGTTTGCTGCGACTTGGTTGGCGTAGTTTTCTCAAAGCTTTAGCTTCAATCTGACGGATACGCTCGCGAGTCACGTTAAAGACTTTACCCACATCTTCAAGGGTACGCATTTTACCATCATCTAGCCCAAAACGCAGACGCAAAACATTTTCTTCACGGTCTGTAAGAGTATCCAAGACCTCATCCAACTGCTCACGCAAAACGATACGAGTTGTATAGTCCACTGGATTTTCAATCACTTCATCTTCGATAAAGTCCCCAAGGTGGCTATCATCCTCTTCACCGATTGGAGTTTCAAGGGATACCGGTTCTTGGGCAATCTTCAAGATTTCACGAACCTTGTCAGGGGTCATATCCATACGTTCAGCGATTTGTTCTGGTGTTGGATCTTGTCCCAATTCTTGAAGGAGGTTACGCTGTTCACGAACCAATTTATTGATGGTTTCAACCATGTGAACTGGGATACGGATGGTACGAGCTTGATCCGCAATAGCACGAGTGATAGCCTGACGAATCCACCAAGTTGCGTAAGTTGAAAACTTGAACCCTTTAGAATAATCAAACTTGTCAACCGCCTTCATCAAGCCCATGTTCCCTTCTTGAATCAAGTCAAGGAACTGCATACCACGGCCGACATAGCGTTTAGCAATAGAAACAACCAAACGAAGGTTGGCTTCCGCAAGACGTTGTTTGGCTTCGATATCACCAGCTTCAACAGCCAGTGCCAATTCTTTTTCCTCTTCATTGGTCAAGAGAGGAACGACTCCGATTTCTTTCAAGTACATACGAACAGGGTCATTGACCTTAGCCGAAGTTGAACCAATCAAGTCCTCGTCGCTGAGTTCTGGCTCTTCTTCAGTGCTCAGAACACGCGCACTCGGATTTCCTTCGTTATCTGTGATAGAAATCCCTGCATCCTGAATTCGCTGCAAGAGATCTTCAATCCCATCAGCATCCAAGGTAAAAGGAATCACCAGACTTGCATTAATTTCATCATCAGTTGCTGTCCCTTTTTGTTTATGATTACGGATAAATTCTGCTACTTGTACATCAAATGTTGTTACTTCTTTTTGTTTTGTTGCCATTATTACTCCATTCTTCTCTTTTGGGAAATTAAACGTTCCAATTCTTCTAGGGCTGTGTCAGTATCTCCTACATGGCTAGCTTCCTGCACCTTCTTTTTGATTCTCATATTGTCCTGATTCAATAGAGCCTTGTTTCGAGTCATTTCTACTTCACTAAGTTCCTGAGGTGACATCTCAGCAGGCAAATCCTGAGCTAAGACTTGATACCAAGCTCTTTCAACTTCTTCTGTCTGTTCTGCCAAAACTTCTGGAGGAAGATTCCCATACTGGCCAAGCAAATCATACAAGACTTGAAATTCAGGTGTGTCAAATGAAAAGTCATCCCGCAAACGGTAATCATTCAAAACAAGGGGAGATTCCATCATTCGATAAAGTAGATGGACTTCTGCCCTCATAATAGCCGATAACTGCTTGGTGACAGGCATAGTGATTGGCGTCTGTCTGGAAATCCCTTCCATGCGATTCTGCCTTTGCGCCTGACGACTCTCATTCACAATCTGCTCAATCTGGGCATAATCAAAGGACGCCAGACTGTCAGCTAAAATATGAATGTAGCTATTTTGAGCAGTGATGGACTTTTCTTGAACAATCAAGGGAGCTATTTTTTCAATAAACTCAATTTGAGCTTGCAGATTTTCACTGTTTTCAGGCTTGTACTGGTGAATGTAGAACTCAATCGGACTAATACGAGTTTTCGTTAATAGATAGGCCAAGTCTTCTGGTCCATTTTTTTGTAGATACTCATCAGGATCCAAGTTATCAGGCATGCTGACGATTTGCACAGGCATATCACCAATTTCATCCAGCGCTTTCAATGTCGCAGCCTGCCCAGCCTTATCGCCATCGTATACCAGAACCAACTTCTTGGTTAACCTTTTCAGATGCTCAACATGCTCACGACTCAAGGCTGTTCCCATAGATGCGACAGCATTTTCGATTCCAGCCCGATAGGCTGCAATGACATCCATGAATCCTTCCATCAGGTAAATCTCACTGGTTTTGCCAGAAGATTTTTTTGCCCTATCCATATGATATAATTCGTAACTTTTGTTAAAAATTGCAGTCGATCGGCTATTTTTATACTTAGAAGTTTGTGAATCCGTTTTCTGCCAGATACGACCTGAGAAGGCGATAACCTTTCCTTGGTCATTTGTCAGGGGAAACATAATACGATTGTGAAAGGTGTCTACAAATTGATTGGCATCCGAGAGATAAAACAGTCCTGAATCCAAGAAATCCTCTTCACGATAGTGACCAGACAAACGTTGATAAAGATAGTTGCGTTCTGGAGGTGCTAAACCAATCCGAAAATGTTTGAGCACTTCATCTGTCAAACCACGCTGATAAAGGTAATTTCTGGCCTCTTCTCCCATAGTCGTTGTCATGAGAATAGCATGGTAAAATTTGGCAGCATCTTCGTGCATATCATAAAGAGCTTGGTGAGGCGAAACTGGCTTCTGTTCACTATAAAGCGGCTTTTCAACCTCAATCCCAACACGCTGACCTAAGATTTGGACAGCCTCCATAAAGGGAACCCCTTGGTACTCCTCTATGAACTTAAAGACATCACCTGAGCGACCACAACCAAAACAGTGGTAAAACTGCTTATCCTCAACAACGTTGAAAGAAGGTGTTTTTTCACCATGAAAAGGACAGAGCCCTAGATAGTTCCGTCCTGCCTTTTGTAAAGAAATCACATCTCCTATGACTTCCACAATGTTGGCATTGTTTTTGATTTCTTCAATGACTTGTTTGTCAACCATACACAATACCTCCATGTTATCATAGTTTACTTTATATAGTATACTTTATTTCAGAAAAAAAGTAAACCATTTCACTCATTTTCCCTAGTTTATTCAAAGAGCTGATAATAATCAGAGATTTTCATTTTTGCTTTTTCTTCTTGTTTCAAATCTTGGATAATTCGTCCTTCTTTCATGACAATTAAACGATTGCCATATTTGAGAGCATCTTCCATATGGTGGGTAATCATAAGCGCTGTCAGCTGATCTTTCTTGACAAATTCGTCTGTCAATTCCATCAAGGCTACACTGGTCTTTGGATCAAGGGCCGCAGTATGCTCATCTAACAAGAGTAATTCAGGTCGCTTCAAGGTTGCCATCAAGAGACTCAAAGCCTGTCTTTGTCCACCTGATAAGAACTCAATCGGTGTATTCAAGTGTTTCTCAAGACCGTTTCCCACTTTTTCAATGGTAGCCTGAAATTCATCCTTATAACTAGACAAGCGTCGTGGTAACAATCCACGCTTTTCACCACGAAACTTGGAAATCAAGAGATTCTCTGCCACTGTCATACGAGGAGCTGTCCCCATCTTGGGATCTTGGAAGACTCGAGACAGATACTTGGCACGCTTCTCGGGTGAAAACTTAGTAACATCTTCACCCAAGATACGAATAGTTCCACTGGTTAATGACAAAGTTCCTGCAATGGTGTTAAAGAGAGTCGATTTCCCAGCACCATTTCCACCTAAAATCGTGATAAAGTCCTGTTCAAAAATTTCTAAGGAAACATCATTTAAAATAATCTTTTCTTCATCAAAACCATTTTTAACGACTTTGGTTGCATTTTTTAATTCTACAATTGCTGTCATTTGCTTAACTTGGCTCCTTTCAAGATTGTTTGCTTAAATGTTGGAATCATGAGGCAGACTGCTAAAATCAAGGCGCTGTACAAACGAAGGTAACTTGTATTAAAGCCAAGCGCGATAACTGCCCATACTAAAAATTGATAAGCGATAGAACCTACAACTATAGCAACCAGACGTTCTGCCAAGCTCAAACTCTTGAAGATAACTTCTCCAATAATCAAACTTGCAAGACCTACAACGATAACCCCGATTCCTCGAGATACATCAGCATAGCCTTCTTGCTGGGCAATGAGGGCACCTGCAAGGGCAATAACACCATTTGATAAGACCAAGCCCATGAGCTCCATGCGTCCAGTATGAATCCCGAAACTTCTAGCCATATCAGGATTGTCACCTGTAGCAATATAGGCTTGTCCGAGTTTGGTGTCCAAGAAAAAGAGCATGAGAACAATGACAAGACTGACAAAGATGAGACCTGTCAAGAGTTGATTCAAATCCGAATCAAAAGGCAAAACATCCTGAATTTGCTTAGTTCCAAGCAGGCCTAAATTCGCACGTCCCATAATCAAAAGCATGATAGAGTGACAAGAAGTCATCACCAAAATCCCTGAGAGCAAGGTTGGGATTTTCCCTTTTGTATAAAGAAGTCCTGCTGCCATTCCAGCCAAACAACCTGCTCCTACAGCAACAAGTGTCGCTAAAAAAGGGTTCACGCCTTTGGTTATCAGAGTGACAGCAACAGCTCCCCCAAGAGGGAAGGAACCTTCTGCCGTCATATCTGGAAAGTTCAAAATCCTAAATGTCATAAAGATTCCCAGACCTAGAATAGCCCAGACAAATCCTTGAGAAATAATAGATAATATCATCTGTTTCTTAACCTTTTCTATATGATTTCTATTGTAAAAAATTGGAGGAGATGTCCCCAACTCCTCCATTCTAGATTATTCAATCACTTGTCCTGCTTCTTTTAGAACAGATTCAGGAATCGTAATACCTAATTCTTGTGCCAATTTTTTGTTAATTACTGACTTACCAGTTGAAAATACATTGACTGGAGTATCAGCTGGTTTTGCACCTTTCAAAACTTGTGCAATCATTTTACCTGTTGCCACACCGAGATCATGTTGATCAACTACAACGGATGCCAAACCACCTGCTTCTACCATGGCAGTTGCGCTTGGGTAGATTGGTTTTTTAGCTGATTGGTTGCTTGATACAACAGTTGAGAAGGCTGAAGCAATAGTGTTATCGATTGGAACCCAGATAGCATCAACCTTGCTAGTCATAACGTTAACTGTTGAAGCAATTTCATTTGTTGAAGGAACTGCAAATGTTTCTACTGTCAAACCTGCTTTTTCAGCATAAGCCTTAAATTCTTCTACCTGAGTTTTTGAATTGTCTTCGCTGCTTGAGTAAAGAGCTCCGATTGTTTTCACATTTGGTGTCAAAGCCTTGATGAGTTCAACTTGTTGTTGAGCTGGATTGTGGTCAGATACCCCTGTGATGTTGCCACCTGGTTTTTTCAAATCTTTAACCAAGTTCGCACCGATTGGGTCTGTAATAGCAGCCATGATAACCGGTAGGTCTTTTGTGGCACTAGCCAAGCCTTGAGCAGCTGGTGTTGCAATCCCTACTACTAGGTCATTCCCATTTGCAACCAATTGTTTACTCATTGTCGCAACCTTACTTTGGTCACCTTCTGAGTTCATAAAATCGATTTTAAGTTGATCATCTTTATAACCTTCTTCTGCAAGTCCATCTTGGATTCCCTTATAAATCAAGTCAAGAGATGGATGGCTTACAAACTGAAGGACACCAACTTTGGCAACTTTCTTTTCATTTTTAGCTTCTGGTTTATTCATTGAAGAGTAAATCAAACTTCCTGCTACTAAGACTGCTAATGCAGCGATAATTCCAATTAAACGTTTATTTTTCATTCTATTTCTCCTTTTCATTCTTTTAAAATACTTCACTTATCTAATACTCTTCGAAAATCTCTTCAAACCACATCAGCGTCGCCTTACCGTAGGTATATGGTACTGACTCTATCAGTTCTATCCACAACCTCAAAACAGTGTTTTGAGCAGCTTGCGACTAGCTTCCTAGTTTGCTTTTTGATTTTCATTGAGTATAAACAAGTGACGCCATCGTTTTCTTTCCATACTAACCTCCATCAAAAAAGTCCTCACACAAAAAAACTTGTGTGAGGACGTCGATGCGCGGTACCACCTCAATTATAGGGAATTTCCCTATCGCTCTGTCTCGCAATAACGAGATGCACTGTAAGGTGTGCTCACCGAATTTTTATGATTTCAAATTCTAAATAACATTCAGCCCAATTTTCATCATCATCACTTATCTGTTTTCAGCTACCACAGACTCTCTAAAAAAGTTTATATGATTACTTTTCTGAATGGTTAAATTATATCATTTTTCAAATACTTGTCAAGACTCTTTTAGCATTTTTTTGAACTATTCAAAAACTTCCCCTATAGAAAAGAGGAAGTTTGATAGGTATCAGCCTGAATTACGCAATCCTGTCGCAATTCCGTTGATGGTTGTATGGATTAATTTTTCTTGATCGCTTGATAATTCTCCTCGACGTTGACGTTTAATCAACTCCAACTGGATATAGTTGAGGATATTAAAGTAAGGCATACGGTAATCCAAACTTGCTTTTAGATATGGATTTTCAGCCAAGAGTTCATCGTAACCTTCGATAGCCAAGATAACTTCTTTGGTGACTTGCCATTCATTTAGAATAGTCTCATAGATTGCTTTTACTTCTTCATCCTCACAAAGTTTGGCATATTCAAAAGCAATATTCATATTTGATTTTGACAAGACCATATCGACATTTGAAAGAAGCGATTGGAAGAAAGGCCAGTTTTGGTACATGTCTCGTAGGATAGCGATATTCTCTGGATTTTTATCAATAAATTCCTTGAAGCTTGAACCAACCCCATACCATCCAGGGAACATGACGCGACTTTGCGACCATGAGAATACCCAAGGGATAGCTCGCAAACCACCGATTTCAGTAATAGTCTTACGAGCGGCTGGACGTGAACCAATGTTAAAGCTTGAAATAGCCTTGATTGGACTTGACTCGAAGAAATAATCATAAAAATGATCATTACCAAAGACCAAATCACGGTAGATATCGTAACTACGGTCCACTACTTGGTCCATAATAGCTTCATAACGATTTGAGGTATTGGTATCACTCTTCTTCTGAGTAATCATACGGTTAATGGCTGCAGATACTAACATTTCAAGGTTATAGTAAGCTGCGTCTTTATTACCGTATTTATTCCCAATTACTTCACCCTGCTCCGTCAAGCGGATACGATCTTTGATAGACTTGAGCGGTTGAGATGTGATGGCTTCATAGGTTGGTCCACCACCACGACCGACAGTACCACCGCGACCATGGAAGAAGGTAACCTTAACGCCAAATTCATCTCCGATAGCAGTCAATTGTTGTTGAGCCTTGTAGAGGGTCCAACATGATGATAGGTAACCACCATCTTTATTACTGTCAGAGTAGCCCAACATGATTTCTTGATAGTTATTGCGTGAAGCAATCCATTTCTTGGCCAGAGGAAGAGAAAGATATTCTCTCATGGTTTCTTCTGAGTGGTCCAAATCCTCAATTGTTTCAAAGAGAGGAACAATTTGGACACGGGCTCTTTCTTTATCAACTAACCCTACTTCTTTTAGCAAGATAGCCAATTCCAACATGTCTGATACGCTGGTTGCATGTGAAATGATAGTCTGACGAATGACATCATCTCCCAACTTATCTTTCAACTTACGAGCAGCCTTAAAGATTGCTAATTCTTTTTCAAGTAACTCTGATTTTTCAACGTGAGTGGCAGAAAGAATACGTGGATCTTCTTCCAATTCTTTCAAAAGAAGCTGGCATTTTTCTTCTTCACTGAGTTCTCTATAATGAGAATGAATACCTGCTGATTTCAAAAGTTCTGCTACACAGGCTTCATGAACACTAGAATCTTGACGCATGTCAATAGATGCCAAATAGAAACCAAAAATTTCAACTGCCTGAATCAGCTCAACAAAATCACCAGAAATCAGTGCTTCACCCTTGTTTTCCAAGAGGGAATCACGAATGGTAATTAAATCCTTATAAAAATCATTAGCTGTTTCATAGCGAGCTCCAACTTCCTTATCCTCAATCAAATAAGCTTTTGTCGCTTGGATTTTTGATTGAATATCAAACAAGGCACGGCGGTAAAGCTCTTTTTCACGGTAGATAGAGTTATCCTTGGATTGACGAGCCATTTCTCTGACTTGCTTGCTCACATTGACAATACTGGTTGAGAGAGAGAATTCACGATAAAGTTGGTAAATCTTTTCATCATAGTAGTTCATGATGACTTCACACTGAGTCATAGCAGATTGTTTCAAGGTATCTGCTGTAACAAAAGGATTCCCATCACGGTCTCCACCAATCCACATACCCATGGTAATTGGTTTTGGATGTTTCAACTCCAAGCCATGTTTTTTAGCCAGACGTTTGTACTCAGCAGTCAAATGAGGAACTGCCTTCAGGAATGAACTATTGTAGTATTCCATAACATTCGTGATTTCATTGGTTACTTTCAATTTCTTTTCACGAATCATGTCTGTTTGCATGATAATCTCAATGTAACGACGGAGATCATTATGCCATTTTTCCTTATTAATCAAACCTAATTTCACATCACGGTACTTACGCAAAAGCGTATGGATATGATTGGTCAAATCCAACATACTCTTACGTTGTACTTGTGTTGGATGGGCAGTCAAAACAGGGACAACATTCAAGTGTTCAAGAATTTCAACCGCATTTTCTTTTTCTGCAACCATTTTGATTGTTGCTGACAATTTCCCAAGATAATCTTGATCGATATTATTTTGGTGGTTGATTTCATAGGCCAAATCCACGTCTTCTGAAATATTAATCAAAAGAGGCAAGATAGAGAAATAGCGTGAAATATAAGCCATTTCATCATTTGTCAGACTAGTAACCAGTTGGTTCAAGCCTTGATAATCTTCTTGAGTTGATAATTCTTTCAACTCCATGATTTTTGCAAAAGTCTCTGGGGCAAGCATATTTTTAGTGATATCTTCTAACAATTCTGTTAAAATCAATACTTCTTCTTGCACGACAGCTTTATTACTATAGTTTTCTAATTTTTGAAGAGACATAGGTAATCCTTTCCACTATCAACTCTACATATAGTTTGATGAGTGAGTTTCTAACTCCTCATATAATTGGGCACGTTTTTCACTTGCATCAATATTTAAGACAAAAGCAATGGCTACAGACAAGACTAGGAGACTGTTCCCTCCTTGTGATAAGAAGGGGAAGGTTACTCCTGTCGAAGGAATAATGCCAGAAATTCCACCGATATTGACAAATACCTGTACCAGCATCATCCCCCCAACCCCAATCGCCATCATGGAATTAAAGGGATTCTTAGCACGAATACCGACTAGGATAATTCGTAAAATCAGGAAAAAGACAAGTGCTAAAATCAAGCTGGCTCCCACAAATCCAAACTCTTCAATAACAATTGAAAATACAAAGTCTGTATGGGCCTCTGGTAAATAACCACGTTTTTCGATTGAATTTCCTAAGCCTAGACCAAACCACCCACCATTTACCATGGCAAAGTAGGAATTTGCAAGTTGGTGGCCTGACCCTGCCAAATCAGCAAAGGGATTAAAGTAGGCACTGAAACGCTTAGCAACGTAACCAAATACTGGAACTTTTGAAAACTTATCAACCCCGATCATAGAAATAGCTGATAAGGACAGGGCTGAAACTCCAAATAATACACCGATAAAGGCTATAAACCAACGATGAGCAATTCCACTAACTGTATACATAATCAAGGCGACCAGAGCTAGGATGGTCGCATTCCCCAGATCTGGGAAAATAGCCAAACTTCCTATCATGACTAGTAGGACGAAGCGCCAATCATTAAAAGCACGAGGTATCCATTGATTTTGAGTTAAAACTTGAAAATCGTAAATACCAATTTCATCCTGTTGTTTTGAAAAACGTTGGGCCAAGTACCAGACGATGATAATCTTCAAATACTCAGCTGGCTGAATGGTCAAAGGTCCTACTGAAATCCAACCATAGGCTCCATTGACTGGCGTACCAATTAAGCGAGCCAGAGCCAAAAGAATCAGCTCAACAAACATAATAATAAATAGCAGTCGTTCTTTTCTTAAAAAATTCAGTTTCAGCTTATATATCAAGGCAATCAATATTAAACTAAGTATCCAAAACATTCCCTGACTTCGAACCAATTGGAGGGCACTTTTACCTTCTTCGATAAGAATGGCACTGGTTGTAGAATAAACTACAATCAAGCCCAAAATAGATAAAAGTAAGTAAGGGACTAGAATAGAATAGTTTAACAGGTGCCTCTTACTAATCTTCATAGTATCACCAATCTAATGAGAACAAAAGAAATTATTCCCAAATTCCGCTTATTTTCTAGTTTTGATTGCTATTATACCATTTTTTCCGAAAGAAAAAAACTCTTACCCTTAAGATAATAGATTTTCTCATAAGAAAAAGAGCGCTTGGCTCTTTTCTGTTTTATTCTTTTGAAGAACTACTTGAGCTTGAATCGCCACCACCGATATATTGGGTAAAGATATTTTGGAAGGCTTGATCTTTAACCTTGATATTGGCTGCTTGCAATTCTTTTCCGACAATACTTTGAACAAATGATGCATCATTTTGTTTTTGAGTCAAGATAACAGTTTTCAATTTTTCTTTGTAGTCATCTATATTAGATGACTTTTCTGTTTTCTTAATGAGTTTTACAATGTAATATTGACTGCTGTATGCTTGAGTACCAGTAGCTGTAATGACATCAGAAATGCCGTTAACATCCAAGGCAAAAGCTGCTTTCTTAACTTGATCTGGTACTTCTGTTGAAGCTGAATCAAAAGTGATTTCACCACCATTCGCTTTGGTTTTCTCATCAGTTGAGTTATCTTTAGCTAATTGAGCAAAGTCTGCATCACTAGCCTTAGCTTTTTCAAGAATTTCTTTAGCCTTATCTTCATTATCAAAACGAATAATTTGAGCAGTTACGTCCGGAGTATAGTTCTCAAATGCTTTCTTATAGGCTTCATCAGTTAATTCAGCTTCTGCAGCCTTTTTAACTGCAAATTCAACTAATTTACTTGTACGAATTTGTGCTTTACGTGTTTCAAGAGTCATACCTGATTGTGATAAGACACGTTGGTAATTCTCACCATATTGTTTTTCTTCTCCAGAAATGATTTCATCGATTTCTTTGTCATCTACCTCTGAGCCATATTGCTTCTCAAATACTTTTTGGATGGTCATGTTCAACAAGACTTGTTGGGCTGAAGGATTGATTTTCACTTGCTCATAAAATTGATGTTCTGTGATGACATCCCCTTTCATGCTGATAAGGTCTGCCCCTTCTGAACCTTTCGAACAAGCTGCTAAAGTTGCTACTGATAATAGTGTAATGGCACCTGCCAATAGTTTTTTCTTCATGTCTACTCCTTTGAGATAAGTGTTACCCTATCTATTTTACTATATTTTCTTAAATTTTTCTGAAAATTATTCGCTGTCAAGCAATTGAACATCTGCTACATTTTTACGAAGCATGAGAATGCCGTCACCCAGAGGTACTAATGTTGCAGTGAGTCCTGGATTGTCTAAAGTTGCATCAAATAATCTTTGAAGGCCTCGATAAATAGTTCGCTGGCCACGACGAACCTCCATAATGTCCTTGGCAACATCACCACCTTGAAAAATATCATCCAAGACAACCACACCACCGACTTCCAAATGTTTGAGGATTTCTGGCAGAAAGACGATGTATTTAGACTTGGCTGAATCCATAAAGACGAAATCATAGGACTCTGTCAAGGTAGATAAGACATCTACCGCATCTCCTTCTAGGAGCGTAATTTGCTTGCGACTGTCAAACTGGGTGAAATTTTCCTTGGCAAATCCAATCATTTCTGGATTGCGGTCAATGGTTGTAATCTTAGCATTTGGCGCATGTTCAGCCATCAAGAGGGCTGAAAAACCGATAGCCGTCCCAATTTCCAGAATATTTTTAGGCCGCATGGTTTCCATGAGAAAACGGAAATAAGCAACCGTTTCATGAGGAATAATGGGAATATTTTCCTTGCGAGCAAAGTCTTCCAATTCTTTCAAAGATCCTGTGACTTGCTTTTGGCGCTGACGCATCAAGTCCACAATTTCTTCTTTGACAACAGGACGACGCATGTTATGGTTGGCATTTTTACTATACGATTCAACCATCTTATGCCAATCCCAATTTTTCAACAAGGGCTTCAAACTCATTTAAGCGACGTTCGAAGACTGCAAAAGCATCGTTGAGATAGTCTTCCTTCTCCATATCAACACCAGCTTTTCTCATGACATTAAGTGGATAGTCAGACTTACCTGCCTTGAGGTAGTCGATATAACGGTCACGGTCTACTTGACTACCATGAACAATCTTTTCAGCCAAAGCTGAGGCTGCTGCAAAACCTGTTGAATATTGATATACATAGTAGTTATAGTAGAAGTGTGGAATGCGAGCCCACTCGTACTGGATTTCAGGATTGTCTTCCTTACTCAAACCATAATACTCTTGGTTCAAGTCTGCGTAGAGTTTATTTAGGAAATCGCTTGTCAAGACTTCACCATTTTGATCCGCTTGGTGAATCGCGTGTTCAAATTCAGCAAATTGAGTTTGGCGGAAAACTGTTCCACGGAAACCATCTAGGAAGTTATTGAGAATAGCAAAGCGAGTTGTGTCATCTTCCACTTCTTCCAATAATTTCTCCGTCAAGATATTTTCATTAGTGGTTGAGGCAATCTCAGCCAAGAAGATAGAATAATCTCCGTAAACATAAGGTTGAGTTTCACGAGTATAGCTTGAGTGCATACTATGACCTGTTTCATGAACAAGAGTAAAGAGATTGTCTAGATTGTCCTGCCAGTTAAGAAGCATAAAGGCATTGGTATCATAAGAACCACCTGAGTAGGCACCTGAACGCTTGCCTTGGTTTTCGTAAACATCAATCCAACGATCGCTGAAGGCACGTTTAACACGACTCAAGTAATCCTCACCCAAGACTGCCAAGGCTTCTTCGGCCTTTTTCAAAGCTTCCTCGTAAGTAAAACTATATTCAACAGATGAAAGCGGTGTGTAGACATCGTACATCTTAAGGTCTGAAATTCCCAAAATCTTTGAACGAAGTTCAAGGTAACGATGCAAGAGTGGCAAATGCTTGCGAACTGCTGCTACCAAATTGTCATAAACACTTTCTGGAACAAAATTTGCTGCGAGGGCTGCATGACGAGCACTCTTGTAGTTGCGAACTTTGGCTCGGTAGTTTTGTACTTTAACATTGGTTTGTAAAGTTTTAGCATAGGTGTGTTGGAATTGCTCATAAGTTGCATAAAGGGCTTGATAGGCACCACGACGAACCTCACGGTTTTTAGACTCCATCAAGCGTGTGTAAGTCCCATGAGATAGCTGAACTTCCTTACCATCATCGTCGAGGACATAAGGGAACACAATATCCGCATTGTCCAAGATAGCGAAGGTTTCACTTGCCGAACCAAAGATTTCCCCAGCTCCAGCTAATAATTCTTCTTCACGTTGTGAAAGAACGTGTTCCTTGCCTTGTAAAAGCTTGTCAAAATAGTGTTGATAAACCTGCAATTTTGGTTGAACTTCTAAAAAGTCAGCATACTGCTTTTCGCTAATATCCATAAATTCAGGTTCATAGAATGAAAAAGCTTGGTCTAGCTGGCTATAGAGAGTCATTGCCTTAGCATAGTACTCTTGGTACTTGGCTTCACGTGTGTCTTGGTCATTCTTCATATGAGCATAAACGTAAAGCTTCTCCATTTGGCGTTCCATTTCAAGAGAAAATTCAGTAATTTCTAGTAGGCTATCCGCACTATCCAAGAGATGACCTTCATACTGGGCTACTGTCTCCAATTGTTCTGTTAAATCTTTTAAGGCTTCTTCCCAAGCCTGGTCAGTTGGGTAAATCGTTGATAGATCCCATGTATCTTTTTCATTTATTTCATGTCTTTGTAATACCATTAGATTCCTCCATCCTTTTTATTTTACCATATTTTTCAAGAAATATTGCTGATAAAAGGCTGGTGGATAAAGCTTTTGCCAATCATTTTGAGGATTTTCTTGGTAATAGGTTTGAAAATACTGATAATAGCTGGTCAAATCTTGCTTAATCTGGCAAAACTCACCTACTAGTGGTCGAATTTGTGGATACCATTCTTTCAGCCCATAAGTCAGGATATTATCTCCCTTTTCATAAGCTTCTGCTTGTTCTTTCATCCAAATAGGATTTTGGTAATAGAGTTGCTGTCGGATATAGCGACAGATGTCCTTATCCTCAGAAACTGTAAAATGAGATATTTTTTGTTTCTTATAAGGGAAACGCAATATTTCCAATAAACTAGCTTGACCATAGAGAAATTCCTTGATTTGATAATGGAGTTTACCGCGGAGATCTTGGTGAATCAGGTATTTGAGTCTTAAAACTTGTTTTTCACTGTCTAATTCCCAAACATAAAAGCCCACGTTTTGACTAAAATAGAGAAAACCTTCTTGCAGACGAGTCAAACGCTCCTTGAGCCAAAGTTTTTCTCCCAGTAACCACAGTACTTGGTAACCCTGACTACGATAGCCCTCGCTACGCTCTTTAAGAAGTTTCTGTGGCAAGGGACTACACTGAACCTCTAAAGCTAGGTTGCCATTTACAAACACATCCGCAATCTGTTTAAGCTCTGGAAGCAGATATTCTAATTGCACCTCTGCCTCTTTGTTCAACCAGTGATAAAGGACTTCCTTATTTTCCAAGTGTTCTTGACTTTCATTTTCAGAGGAAAAATCACAGTCTTTTAAGGTTTTGTGGGCAAAATGGGTCCGGACACTTGGTCCTTGACGCAAACGGAGCTGACCTCCACAAGCTGGGCAGGTGTATTCTTCCTTCTCAAGTTTATCCTCTAACACATTTACCAATTCTCCCCTAGCATCTCTCGCAACAAACATGATTCCCTCCTTTTCTATATTATTCGTAAAAAAAGAAAAAGATCAGGAAATTTCCTAATCTACATCACTCTATAATTTTAGAGTTGCAAGCGGCTTTCAAGAGCTTGTGTCAACACTTCAGAATAGTTCACTTTCTCACGATCTGCAAGTCTGACTAGCCACTCTGGAACCGTAACATTTTTTCGAATCGCTTTATTATTCTTTACGAAAGGCAAGGGATTGACCTGAATCAAAGTCACAAATCCATCAGGAGCTTTCAACTCAGCAATGTCACTAGGAGTAGGCAAAGCCAGTCCTTCATCAATATAAGAAGCTAAAACACTCTCAAGCATTTCCCGAGCATTTTTCATTGCAAGTTCAATCGTTGCTCCTTCAGTCCCGCCTCCAAATTCAGGAAATTCAACCCAGTATCCAGTGCCTTCTCTATGAAAAATAGCAGGATAAGATTTTAGCATAATACACCTCCACAATTTCCAAATCAACTATAATCCCAAATCTTTTAATATTTTTCTCTCTAAACCTTTTCCTAGATCCTCATTACCGTGAACTGGAATAGTGACAAGATAGGGAACCCCTTCTTTCTTAAAATGATGATGACTTCCTCTCTTACGAACTTCAATCCATCCATTTGCAAGAGCTAATTTTACCATTTCCTTACCTGTGATTGGCATTTATCGTCACCTTTCTATCTAAAATTATACTTATAATGCGTATTTTTGTCAATTCTTCTATCTTATCTATTCGTAGAAAAGAAAAAAGATCAGGAAATTTCCTAATCTTCATTCATGTTTATTTGATTTTCTTAGCTAGCATGGTCGCAAAGCGTAGTTGAATACGATTGCCATTCTCATCGCGACGGTGAAGATGGCCTGGATTTTCATTGTACTTAATCAATTCCCAGTCCTTGTAGTAGTCTGCCAATTCCCCTTCTTTAAAAGTGAATGGGAAGTTAACCGAGCAAGGATAATCCTCCGTGTCCATGGCACAAACGATAAGATTATAACCACCGACCGTGGTATGCTCCTGCATATTTTTGATAATTGCAGGAATGCGGTCTGCTTGCAAAAACATCAAAACAACTGTCGATACGATGAAATCATACGCTTGCCCAATACTGGATGAATTGATATCGTAAAGGCCAACAGGCATATCCAGGTCTTCCTGCTCCACAATGCTTTGCAAGATTTCAAGAGATAATTCATTTTGATCCACAGCTGTCACATCAAAACCTTGCTGGGCTAGAAAGAGAGCATTACGGCCTTGACCACAGCCCAAATCTAAGGCTTTCCCTGGTTTTACTTTCTGCATAGCCTCTAGGACCTCTGAATGAACAGGATTGGTATTGTATTTCTTAGGAAAATAATCCTCAGGTTTACAATAAAATTCCAAATACCATTCTACATCGTCTGTAGCAGCCTCTACTCGGTGCCAGGCTTGTGGTTGTGCCATGGGATTGTCAGCCCCTGCTTCAAAGAGGTGCTCAGCTAAAACCTTACCATCCTCTGTCAATTCAATAAACTTGAGAGTTCCTTTTAAAACAGTAATCTTGCCCCAAGTCCCAACCTTGGTATTGTGCTTTTGCTGAACAGCCTCTGGCATGGTTTCTTTAGTCCACAAAGGCATACGTTTATAGGCAACTAGTTTTTCCATTTTCATTTCCTCTTTTTATCGCTGATTAACAGCTTTCATCACGCGCGCAATATCGCGATTCTGCTCACGACGTTTGATTGACTCCCGTTTATCATAGTCATGCTTCCCTTTAGCTAAACCTAAAAGGAGCTTGGCATATCCATCTTTGATATAAACTTTAAGAGGAACCAGGGTCATTCCTGTCCCTTTGGTCTCTTGCTCCAATTTTTGGATTTGCTTTTTATGGAGTAGGAGTTTGCGACGACGTTCTGGTTCTTGGTTCCAGATATTGCCCTCTTCGTAAGGAGCGATATGAACATTGCTCAACCAAACCTCCCCATTTTTCACTTGGGCAAAGCCGTCCTTGAGATTGATTCTAGCAGCTCGTACACTCTTGATTTCAGTTCCAGTCAGGACCATCCCTGCCTCTAGCGTATCTACGATTGTATAGTCGTGGCGCGCCTTTTTATTTTGTGCGACGACCTTTCCCTCGCCCTTTGCCATGCTTGGCTCCTTTCTTAGCTACTTCCTTATAAAAAGGTTTCTTTCCTTTTTTCTTCTTGTCTTTTTGTGAATGCTTGCGCTTCTCATTTGAGCGTCCTGATTTTCTCTTATCTTCCTTCTTATCTGAACGACGACTTGAACCACGCCCCCTGTCACTGCGATTAGACTGTTTTAAGCCTTTTTCAATCACATCAAACTCACTTGGGATATATGAGAAGTCAATTTCACCCGTCATCTTGTCAGCTCTTTCAACTCGGATACGAATCTGTTGCCCTACACGGAAGGTTGTTCCTGATTTTTCTCCACGAAGAGTCAAATCACGTTCGTTGAAATGATAAAATTCAGGTAAATTAGTGATGTGAATCAAGCCTTCAACTGTGTTTGGCAATTCGACAAAGAGACCAAACTTGACAATGCTGGACACAACCGCATCGTACTCTTCACCCACGTATTCTTCCATGTACTCAGCCTTTTTCATGGCTTCGACTTCACGCTCGGCCTCGATAGCTCGACGCTCACGGTTGGAAGACTGGGTCGCAATCTCTGGAATCACTTGTTCAAAATGCTCTGCTATTTCCTTAGAACGGCCGTAATCACGAATCATACGATGAACAAGAAGGTCTGGATAACGACGAATCGGACTGGTAAAGTGAGTGTAATAGTCAGCTGCTAATCCATAGTGGCCGTGATTGTGCTCCGAATAGCGAGCCTGCTGCATAGAGCGTAGAAGCATCATGGATAATACATCTGCATAAGGTTCTCCCTCAACAGCACTCATGATGTCTTGGAGAGCCTCCTGGCTAATCTCACTAGCAGTCCCATAAATGCGCAAGCCAAAGCTTGAAGCATAATCAATAAACTTCTGAACTTTTTCAGCCTTAGGCTCCTCGTGAATTCGATAGATGAAAGGTAGATCCAGCTTGCTGAAATGCTCGGCAACTGTTTCATTGGCCATCAACATGAAGGACTCAATCATGCGCTCGGCAACACCACGCTGACGAAGAACGATATCAACAGGCTTACCTTGTTTATCCACTAAAATCTTAGCTTCATTGGTATCAAAATTGAGGGCTCCACGTTTCACACGCATATTTTCTAAAGTTTCATGAAGCTTGGCCATGAGTTCGATACTAGGGACAATTTTCTGATATTCTTGTCTCTTTTCCTTGTCTCCAGCTAGGATATCATTGACATCACTGTAGGTCATCCTGAAGCTAGTCTTGATAACTGTTTGTGTAATGGTGTAATTGACCACGCGACCATGTTTATCAATCTCCATAATGGCAGACTGGGTCAGGCGGTCCACTTGGGGATTGAGAGAGCAGATGCCATTTGACAGTCGTTCTGGAAGCATTGGTACCACACGGTCTGTCACATAGACAGAAGTCGCGCGGTTAAGGGCTTCCTTGTCAAGGGCAGAACTCTCGGTCACATAGTAAGAAACATCTGCGATGTGAACACCAAGCTCCAGATTTCCATTTTTCAAGGCCTTGATATGCACCGCATCGTCCAAATCCTTGGCGTCAGCACCATCAATGGTAAAGGTAATCTCATCTCTCAAATCCATACGACCTTCCATATCCTTTTGAGACGGAGCATCAGACACACTTTCTGCTTCCTTGACAACAGCCTCTGGAAATTCTGAGACAATGTCCATAGACTCCAAAACCTCAAGAACATCAATTCCGACATCCGTCGAGTGCCCCACCACATCGAGGACACTCGCGACAAAGAAATCATGTTTCTTACTTGGATATTTGTCGATAAAGACCTTGATAACTTCTGTTCCTTCTAGTTTTAGAGCTGGTTTCTTGACATAAATCGGTTGGCTGATTTTCTGATTTTTTGAACGGATGTAACCAGCATACTTGGGTTTTTCCTGATCTAGAACGATTTGGCCGACAACTGTTGTCAAGCTGTGTTCTAATATATCAATAATTTTCGCTTCGGCTGCTGTTCCTTTATTTCGGTCAGCGACTTTCTTAATCACTACCTCGACGGTATCACCATCAATAGCATAGTTAACATCGTTTTTTCCTACAAAAAGATCGTCCTCCTCGCCTTCCAGACTAACAAAGCCAAAGCCATTTTTATGGGCATGAAAAATCCCCTTGAGAGTAATCTCATGTTTTTTCTTGACTTCCAAAGTCAAAGTTCCATCTTCTTCAAAGCGTATCTGGTGCTTTCTTTCCATTAAGGACAAGGTTTTAATCAACTCACGAAAATCCTTGGACCCGTCTTTTCCCAAAGCCTGAGCCAAGTCATTGACAGTTACCTTTCCCTTATCTTGTAAATATTCTTTTATTCTGTCTTTCATATTTTCTTTCTAGATTTTTTATTTTCTTTTACTGTAAAACCTTCTCAAACATCCTTTAAAAATAAAAAGAGGCAAAGACCTAGTCCTGCCCATTATTTTCTTATCTACTTGATAATACCGTCAATGCTAAGGCAATGGCTAGCCAGAAAAAGACTAAAATCCCTGTCAAACGCTGCATTACAGCTTCGAAACCACGTGCTTTACTGCGTTCAAACAAATCACCTGAGCTGGCATCAAATACATTGCTGGATTGGTTTTTGGTTGGTTGCATGAAAATCGCAATCACAATCACAACAGATAATACTAATAAAATGGTTAATAATAGGTTATACATATCAAACTCCTTAAAATCCCTATTATTTTACCATAAAATCTACTTAGATTCAAGATGTAGGGTTACTTTTCTTTCCTTGGGACAATACTTTAAAACCTCGATCTTGTCTGGATGGGTTTTTGAATTTTTACTGGTTAGGTAATTGATACTGCCACAAGAGGAGCATTTGAGATTAATTTTTACTCGCACTAGATTTCCTTTACTTTTAATAATGTTCGAAATTGAAGCAGGTTAAAGAGACAACTAAAGGCAACACAAAGGCTTGTCGCATAGAAGACTGCATGGTATCCAAATTTTCCTGCTACTGCAGAACCTGCCATGGGACCAACAACACCTCCCAGATAAAAGAATACCTGATTGAAGGCAAAGACCCTCGAAATGCCGACTTTGGGCGTCATCTTGCTGAGAAGGGCATTAACTCCGGGAATCAAGGCACCAGTTCCCAATCCAAAAAGGAAACGATAAAGTCCTAATTGAAGGGGGCTAGAAGCATTAGCACAGTGGAGATAGATGATAACTGAATAAAACTGGGCTACAATCAAGAGACGATGATTGCCCACCTTGTCACCTAGCTTTCCCATGACTCCTGCACTCATCATACTGGAAAAGCCCATACTGGATACAATCAAACCTGATACAAAGAGAAGATTCTCTGTCTGGCCTAAGTCGCGTACATAAAGTGCTAAAATAGGGCCGATTGATTGGGCTGAAAATTGGATGACAAAACTGGTCAGAAAGAGATTGACCAAGAGATAGGGATATTTAACTGATGTAAATAATTCCTTTGTTGGGATGGCCTTTTCCTTGGCCACTGGTTGAAAATCTTCCTTGATAAAGCAAATAGTTAGAATAGCAGCTAAAAATAGAAAACAACCAACCAGTAAAAAGACAGTACGAATACCAAATAATTCTGCGATAAAGCCACCAATAAAGGGACCAGTTAGAGTACCTGCAACTACGCCTGTAGACAAAGTGCCTAAGGCAGAGCCTGATTTCTCCTTGGGAACTTGACTGGCTATCAAGGCTGTTGCATTGGGAACAAAACCCGCAAATACACCATTCAGTAAACGAAGAAAGATTAGCCAATAGATATTTGGGATAAAGGCTAAGCCTCCCATAGTAATGGTCATGGCCATGCCAGCCCGAATCATCATGGGTTTTCGACCGTACTTATCAGCAAGGATTCCCCAGATAGGAGAAAAGAGCGCCGCGGAAATGGCAGAGACAGAAATAGCTAAACCTGCATAAAAAGCAACTTGATCACTCCCTACACCTAAATTTTCCACAAAGATGGGCATAAAAGGCACAACTAAGGAAATACTGGCTCCTGTCAGAAAATTACCAAACCAGGCAATGCGCAGATTATCCTTCCAGTTAATCTCTGTCATCTTCACTACCTCCCTCAAGCAGGGAGAAGACCTGAGTAAGAAGCTGGTCCTGATTTCCATTGTTGTTTAAAACCTGGCTGGCCAAATCTTTCTTTTTTTCTAAAGGCCACTGGGCTGCCAGACGAGACTTAGCTTCATCTTTGGACAACTGGTCCCTTTTCATTAAGCGTTTCACTTGGACATCTCGGTCCACATAGACCAACCAAGTCTCATCAAACCAAGCGCTGTAGGCCTGCTCAAAAAGTAGGGGAATATCCATGAAGAAAATCTCTTCTGTCTGAGCCAACTGGTCTCTCAACGTAGCTAGTTCCTCACGGATAATCTCTCCTTGGATTTGCTTAGACCATTCTCGTTCTTCAGGATTTGAAAAGATAAGACTAGCTAGGAGAGGGCGATTGAGTTCTCCATTTTCTAATACAATTTCTTGACCAAAGTGCTGGACTAGAGCTTCAAACAGACGACCACTAGGTTCCTGTAGTTGGTGGACGACTGCATCAGCATCCACCACTTGAAAGCCTTGCTTTCTTAGAAAATTTGTCACGGTTGACTTACCAGAGGCAATTCCTCCTGTAATTCCGATGATTTTTCCCATCAGTCCCTCCTTTGACACTGAGGGCAAAAGTGAGTTCCACGTCCGCCTAGTTGGATTTTCTCAATGATGGTACCACAGCGTACACATTCTTGACCAGCCTTGTCATAGACCTGATGAAAATCCTGCATGGTTCCATCTTCCCCAAAGGCATTGGTATAGGTCCGAATGGTGGAACCACCTTTGTCAACAGCCTGGCCCAAAACAGCAATGGTCTGGTCATGAATGGCTGTCGCTTCGTCTGCTGTTAAATTCTGGGAAGGTCTAGCTGGATGAACCTGAGCTCGCCAGAGAACCTCATCCACATAGATATTGCCAAGACCAGCTACCAAGGTCTGGTCTAAAAGATGGGATTTGATAGTCTTTTTAGACTTATCTAAAGCTACTTGAAAGACCTGCAAATCAAAGTCTTGTTCGCTTGGTTCAGGCCCTAGTTTTTTAGAAATAAAGTAGGCTTCCAAAAGGTCAGGAGCCAAGAGTTCCATGGTTCCAAACTTGCGTACATCCTCATAAACAAGCGTGCCACCATCTTCAAACTGGAAGAAAACATGGGCATGCTTGCGTTCGGGAACCTGGTACGGATAATAAAAATACTTGCCCTCCATCCGCAGATGAGAAATCAAGACCTTGTCTGTCAGGTAGAAAAGTAAATATTTGCCACGACGTCCCATTGACTCAACAACTTGACCAGGCACTTCCTTTTGAAACTCGTCCAAATCTGTCTTAATCATCTTGGGATAGCGAATTTCTACACTCGAAATCTTCTTTCCCAAAATCAATTTTTCCAAACCACGTCGAACGGTTTCAACCTCAGGTAATTCAGGCATAAGTCCTCCTTCTGTAAAAACAAGAAGCAGGCATGAGCCCACCTCTACTTAGTATTCTTTTTCATTATAGCCAAAGTCAGCCAAATCTAGCTTTTTATCGCGCCAGTTTTTCTTGACCTTGACCCATGTTTCTAGGAAAACCTTGTCTCCTAGCATGAGTTCGATATCACGACGGGCCATACTACCGATTTTCTTAAGCATAGCGCCACCTTTACCGATGATAATCCCTTTTTGGCTATCGCGCTCGACCATGATGGTTGCACGGATATGAACCTTGTCTGTCTCTTCGTCTCGTTTCATAGAATCAACTACTACTGCAACAGAATGCGGAATCTCTTCACGAGTTAGGTGCAAGACTTTCTCGCGAACCATTTCTGAAACCAAGAATCGTTCTGGATGGTCTGTGATTTGATCAGACGGGAAATATTGGAAACCTTCGTCCAGATTTTCACTCAAAATATCCACTAAACGTGAGATATTATTTCCCTGAAGGGCTGAGATAGGAACAATTTCCTTGAAGTCCATCTGATTACGGAAATCATCAATCTGAGACAAAAGCTGATTTGGGTGAACCTTATCGATCTTGTTCACCACCAAAATCACTGGTACATTAGCAGCCTTGAGACGCTCGATAATCATGTCGTCTCCCTTACCACGCGCTTCATCAGCAGGCACCATAAAAAGAACAGTATCCACTTCACGAAGGGTGCTGTAGGCGGATTCGACCATGAAATCTCCAAGAGCCGTTTTAGGCTTATGAATCCCTGGTGTGTCGATAAAGACGATTTGTTCCTTATCAGTCGTGTAAATTCCCATGATTTTGTTGCGCGTTGTCTGCGCCTTGTCACTCATGATGGCAATCTTTTGCCCCATGACGTGATTTAAAAAGGTTGACTTCCCAACGTTGGGACGTCCTAAAATGGCTACAAAGCCTGATTTAAAAGTCATAATTTCCTCTTACTGTTTAAAATAATAAATCCCAGATTCGTGGGAGAAAAATCAATGCGCCTGTTAAGGCTGCAAAAAGAGAGACCACTAATACCGCGCCAGCCGCCATATCCTTGGCATTTTTAGCCAGCATGGAAAAGTGATAGTGACTGGCCAAATCCACCACATTTTCAATAGCAGAATTGATAATTTCAAAGGCTACTACCAAGAAAATGCTCAATAGGAGAAAGAGCCATTCGATTCGTGACACCTGAAAAACAAAACCTGCAAGAATGACTACAAGAGCCGTCACTGCATGTTTTCGCATATTGCGTTCTTCCTTGATGGCAGTAAAAATTCCTGTGAGAGCAAATTCTAAACTGGATATCAGGTCACGATTTTTCCATTTTCGTTTATTGTCTTGTGAGTCCATAGGCTGTCAAAATTTCTTCTTGTAAACCGAACATCTCCGCTTCTTCTTCCGGAGTGTAGTGATCATAGCCGTTGATATGTAAAAAGCCGTGTACTGCCAAGAAGCCCATCTCACGCTCAAAGCTGTGGCCATATTCCTCGGCCTGCTCATGTGCCTTATCGATAGAGATGAAAAGTTCCCCAATATAGGCATCAAACTCAGACATCATCTCTGCCAATTCTGGATTTTCAAGTAAATCTTCTTCGTCAAAGGCAATTTCTAACTCTGGTTTATACTCGAGGCTGATAACATCTGTCGGACGGTCTGTGTCACGGTACTCAAGATTAAGTTCATGACTACGTTCATTGGTCACAAAGGTGACTGCCATCTCCTTGTCTTCTTTGCCTAATTTTTGGGCTGCAAATTCCAAAATTTCTTGGGTTTGTCGCAACATTTCTTTTGAAACTTGACCAGTTTCATCTACCATTTCAATATACATGTGCTTCTCGTTTCTCTTTACTTGGCTTTATTATACCACATTTCCATGATTTTATTCTACCTTTTTGATATAATACTATGGAATACAATCACAAGGAGAGAACGATGTCATTTGACGGATTTTTTTTACACCACATGGTTGAGGAATTGCGAAGAGAGTTAGTGAACGGTCGCATCCAGAAAATCAATCAGCCTTTTGAACAAGAGTTGGTCTTGCAAATCCGTAGCAATCGCCAAAGCCATCGCCTGCTCCTTTCTGCCCATCCTGTTTTTGGACGCATCCAGCTGACCCAAACGACTTTTGAAAATCCATCCCAACCTTCTACCTTTATCATGGTTTTAAGAAAATATTTGCAGGGTGCCCTGATTGAGTCGATTGAGCAAGTGGAAAATGACCGTATTGTGGAAATGACAGTTTCCAATAAAAACGAGATTGGGGACCATATCCAGGCTACCTTAATCATCGAAATCATGGGGAAACACAGTAATATTCTACTGGTTGATAAAAGTAGCCACAAAATCCTCGAAGTCATTAAACACGTTGGTTTTTCACAAAATAGCTACCGTACCTTGCTTCCTGGGTCGACCTACATCGCTCCACCAAGTACGGAATCTCTCAATCCTTTTACTATCAAGGATGAAAAGCTCTTTGAAATCCTACAAACTCAGGAAACGAGAGCTAAGAACCTTCAAAACCTCTTTCAAGGTCTGGGACGTGATACGGCAAATGAATTGGAAAACATTCTGGTTAGTGATAAACTATCTACTTTCCGAAACTTTTTCAATCAAGAAACCAAACCATGCTTGACTGAGACTTCCTTCAGCTCAGTTCCTTTTGCAAATCAGGTGGGAGAGCCTTTTGCCAGTCTTTCTGATTTGTTGGACACCTACTATAAGGACAAAGCTGAGCGCGACCGCGTCAAACAGCAAGCCAGTGAACTCATTCGTCGTGTTGAAAATGAACTTCAAAAAAATCGTCATAAGCTTAAAAAACAAGAAAAAGAGTTTCTGGCGACAGACAACGCTGAAGAATTTCGCCAAAAAGGAGAATTGCTAACAACCTTCCTCCATCAAGTGCCTAACGACCAAGACCAGGTTATCCTAGACAACTACTACACCAACCAACCTATCACGATTGCGCTTGATAAGGCCTTGACTCCCAACCAGAACGCTCAACGCTACTTTAAACGTTATCAGAAATTAAAAGAAGCTGTCAAATACTTGACTGATCTGATTGAGGAAACCAAGGCAACCATTCTCTATCTGGAAAGTGTGGAAACTGTTCTCAACCAAGCTGGGCTGGAAGAAATCGCTGAAATCCGTGAAGAATTGATCCAAACAGGTTTTATCCGCAGAAGACAGCGAGAGAAAATTCAGAAACGCAAAAAACCAGAACAGTATATGGCGAGCGATGGCAAAACCATCATCTATGTCGGACGCAATAACCTGCAAAATGAGGAGCTAACCTTTAAAATGGCACGCAAGGAGGAACTTTGGTTCCATGCCAAGGACATTCCTGGAAGCCACGTTGTCATCTCAGGCAACCTAGACCCATCTGATGAAGTCAAGACAGACGCAGCAGAACTTGCAGCCTACTTCTCTCAAGGTCGCCTTTCAAATCTGGTCCAGGTGGATATGATTGAAGTCAAAAAACTCAACAAACCAACTGGTGGCAAACCAGGCTTTGTAACTTACACGGGACAAAAGACCCTCCGTGTCACACCAGACCCAGAAAAAATCGCATCCATGAAAAAATCCTGATTTCACTTGAAATCAGGATTTTCTTTTACATTTTACTCTGCAATTAAGGTTTCCAATCCAACCTTCATCATATCAGTGAAGGTATTTTGGCGTTCTTCTGCAGTCGTGTCTTCATCTGGATTGACCAAACTATCAGAAATAGTCATAATAGCTAAAGCATCAACATGGTGTTGAGCAGCAAGATAGTAAAGAGCTGCTGCTTCCATTTCCACAGCCTTGACGCCCCATTTACCAAGTTCGATGTTCTTTTCAAAGTAGTTTGAATAAAAGACATCAGATGACAAAACGTTCCCAACATGGGTTGTCATACCAAGATTTTTGGCAATATGATAAGCCTTATCCAACAAATCAAAGCTAGCGATTTGTGGAAAATCATACTGTGGCCAGTCGTTGCGGATGATGTTTGAATTGGTTGCAGCTGCTTGCGCCAAAACTAATTCACGGACGTGAACGTCTTCATTCAAAGAACCTGCTGTTCCCACACGGATCAATTTTTTCACACCGTAGTCCACAATCAACTCACGCGCATAAATCGAAATCGATGGCATCCCCATCCCAGTTCCCATGACAGATACACGGTGGCCCTTGTAAGTACCAGTGTAACCAAACATGTTACGCACTTCGTTAAAACAAACAGCATCTTCAAGGAAATTCTCCGCAATAAACTTAGCACGAAGAGGATCCCCAGGAAGAAGAATTTTATCAGCAATTTCACCCTGCTGAGCAGCAATATGGATAGACATAATTTATGATTCAAAGAGCGACAAGAAAACGACTGAAAATTAGGAATCTGACGAGAAATCCTGATTTCTCAGTCAGATTATCTATTTTCCAAGTTTTCCGCTCGTGTTCAAATCAGAACACACGCTCTACCTTTCTTTTTTTATATTCAGGATAGCGACAGAGAACAAAGTAAAAATAGGAAACTGACGAAGCATCTCAGATGCTAGACAGTTTATCTTTTTTACACAGTTCTCCGCCCGTATTCAGTTCAATGAATACAGTTAACCCATCCTTTCTTTATTCTAAAATTTATAATCAGAAAGATACCAAACCCGTCAAAAAGCAAAGGGAAAATAGGAGTTGGGTGTAGTGAGCGATGCTCTCTAGACCAACTATCTTTTTCTCACTGCTTTTAGGGTGGGTTCAATTCCTTTCTTTCTTAATTTTGATGATATTGAGAAGCTTAGAGCGGCTTCTATTCAAGCCCGAACTCCCCTTCTCTTCTGAGTTTTTAGAAAAGTTTTCCGCTCGCGTTCAAATCAGAACATCTCGCTCTACCTTTCTTTTTATTATTTTTACATTTCATAGCTAGAAAAAATCGGATTCAATCATGATTCCAATAGGCCTACTTCATTTTTATTTAAAACAGTTATAAATAAATTGAGAGTTTTTTTAATCTTTTAAATCAAATCATTGACTAGAAGAAATGGGCATTTCCTACCTAATTACTTTATTATTTGACTTCTGACACAGTATGCTAGCACAAGGAAAGTGGTCTAACATTTTTGCAAATTCATAGGCTAAAACAGCTGTTACTAAGAGATACGGAAGAGAATCTATACCTAGCCCAGTGAAACCTATAACTAATCCGGTTGCAGAAATGGGCGCCCTCAAGGTCACAGACAAAAAACAAACCGATCCCAAAAGCAAAATGGTTGACTGGCTATCCAAACCTAGAATCATGCACAAAACACCAGCTCCAGCCATCCCCAAGGCAAAAGATGGCGTAAGGTTACCACCATAGGCCCCTGCCCACAGAATAATAAGAACAGCTAATGCTTTTAAGATAAATAAAAGGAGTACTGTTTTGCCATTGCTACCATTCAATACTTCCTGAGCCATCATACGTCCATTTCCAAGTAGATGTGGAAAATAACTTGCCAACCCAGCAAGAAAAAGAAAAGCTGTAGGCAATGTGAGAAGTATTCGTTTATCTTTTATTCTGTTTGAAGACACTTCTTTGCTCAAACGACCAAAAAGCCAAGCTAGTGGGGTTAAGAAAAGAAGTAATAAGGGAATAATCCATATTTCCTTTAATGACCAAATGATGGCTGGAATCTGGTAGAGAGCCTGATCTGAAATAACCCAGCCTGCTATATAGGTTGAGACATAGGTAGTCAAACCGACTAAGACAAATCGTTTAATAGATAGAGCGATTCCTAGGTTTTCAAAAACAAAGAAGACACTTGTTAATGGAACCTGATAAACAGCCGCTAAACCAGCACCAGCACCACAAGCAAGGAGAAAGATTTGATCCTTCTTAGAGAGAGAACATATTTTTCCAATTGGTCCTGCAAATAGAGTTCCAATCTCTCGTGGCGCAGCTTCTTTACCAATAGGTGCTCCCCCTCCAACTGCAATGATCTGCCAAATTGAATGAAATAGCTGTCTTAAAAAATGAAGTTTGTATTGTGAAGTCTCATCCTTCATCTGATCTTTGATGGAAAAAATCTTCGACCCTTTTTGCAAGAAATACCAGACCAAGGATGAGCCAAGACCCACGATTATTAAACTTAGTCCTATCCGTGAGGAGGAAACTCCATCTGTCAAAAATCCACTATGATGCTCTGACTGACCAAAAGCTTGCTCCTCCACCATCTCCAAAATATAGTGGAGAAATATACCAGATAAACCCGAAACTATTCCTTGCAGAATTACTGCTATAAATAATCTAAAATTATAAGGGATTTTTCGAAAAATACTCCTCAATTCTATTAACATGATTACAATTCTGCAAGAATCGCTTTCAGCAAGCCTTTGAAGTCGCCTTTAACACGTTCCGTCACTTCTACAACTTCTTCGTGGTTGAGTTCTTCTTGGAAACCTGCAGCATGGTTAGTAATACATGAAATTCCTAGAACTTTCAAACCTGAGTGAGCTGCCACAATAACTTCAGGAACAGTCGACATACCAACTGCATCTGCTCCCAGTGTCTTATAGGCGCGGATTTCTGCTGGTGTTTCATAAGTCGGACCAGTAACGCCGATATAGACACCTTCATCAAGCTTGATACCAAGTTTTTTAGCCACTTCATGGGCAGTAGCACGGTATTCTGGTGTGTAGGCTTTAGACATATCTGGGAAACGTGGACCAAAATCATCCAAGTTTTCACCCATCAATGGGTTCTGCCCCGTCATATTGATATGGTCTGAGATAGCCATCAAGGTACCAGGACCAAATCCAATACCTCCAGCTGCATTGGTTACAATGACACCTTCACATCCGAGAACTTTCATCACACGAACTGGGAAAGTCACGACTTCAAGAGGATTTCCTTCATAGAAATGGAAACGACCTTGAAGAGCCAAGACATTGCGACCTGCAAGTTCTCCATATACCAATTTACCAGCGTGACCGACTACTGTTGAACGGCCCCAGTTGGGAATATCTGCATAGTCTACTACAACTGGATTTTCGATTTCTTCTGCCAATTCTCCAAGTCCTGATCCAAGGATTAGACCGAACTCAGGTGCTTGGATTCCCTTGTCTTTCAGGAAGGCAGCTGTTTCATTGATCTTATCTAAAAATGTCATTGTGTGTCTCCTTTATTAGTTTTTTAGCATTTGACCGATTTTGTCAAAAGTTTTAGCATTACGAATGGTGATTTGGCGGTAGAAAGTCATCTTGAGTAAGTATTTGTGATAGGCTGTTTCGTAGTATGATTCTTCGGAGTATTTCCCCCAGAAAATACCAAGTTTTCCAAAATGAACGACTTCATCTTCCAGTTCCAAATTGTCTACTTTCTCAATGACTTGAGTCACATCCAAGCCCTCCGTGTAAAAGAGGACATCCTTTCGTGCCAAATCTTTGGTCCACCAATCTGGCAGATTCTTCAGCTCTTCTTCATAATCTTCCTGACTCAGCAAAGAAAAGCTCTGAATAAATGGATAATGGACTGCAAAGAAAGCCTCTAACATTTCGACCAATCGGACTTTGGCATCTGTCGAAGTAAAGAAAATATTGCCACTGTTGATGTAGGTTTCAACTTTTTCCAGTCCCAACTCTGTCAATTCTTGACGAAGTTGCGCCATGACAACTTTATTTTTCCCACCGACATTAATGCCCCTTACCAGTAAAGCATAGCGTTTCATCTTATACCAATTTATCTAAGAAACTTTCCCCGATCATGGCTGTTTCAACACCAAAGTTATCCGCAACAGTCGCTGAGATATCTGCGAAATGACCGACAGGCAGTAAACCATTTCCTTTAAAGGCAGGGCTATAGGCCAAAAGTGGGATATATTCACGAGTGTGGTCTGTTCCTGCATAAGTTGGGTCATTTCCATGGTCCGCAGTAATCAAGAGAAGGTCATTCTCTCTCATAGCTGCGATAATTTCAGGTAAGCGTTCATCAAACTCATGCAAGCAATCACGGTAACCATGAGCATCACGACGGTGGCCATAAAGGGCATCAAAATCAACCAAGTTTGTGAATGAGAATCCTTTTTCAAACTCAGCAAGGCCCATGGTCTTCAATAGTGTATCCATTCCATGGCTATTTGACTTGTTGTGACCCATATCATGATTGATACCAACACCGTTAAAGATGTCGTTGATTTTACCAACAGCATAAGTATCGATACCAGCTTCGTTCAATTTATCCAAAACAGTTGGTGCAAATGGGGAAACTGCCAAGTCACGACGGTTGGCTGTACGTGTGAAGTTTCCTGGTTCACCGACGTAAGGACGGGCAATGATACGACCAAGAAGGGCGGGACGCTCAAGAGTAATTGAGCGAGCATACTCACAGATACGGTACAATTCATCCAAAGGAATAATCTCCTCGTGGGCAGCAATTTGCAAAACAGGGTCAGCTGAAGTATAGATAATCAACTCTCCAGTTTCCATCTGACGTGGTCCAAAATCATCGATAACAGCTGTTCCTGAGTAAGGCTTATTAGCTTCACGAATGACCTTACGCCCTGAGAATTCTTCGATTTTTGTCAAAATTTCTTCTGGGAATCCGTTCCAGAAAGTATCGAAAGGCTCCGTAATATTAAGACCCATGATTTCCCAGTGTCCAGTCATAGTATCCTTACCAAGAGATACTTCCTCTAATTTTGTTGCATATCCAGTTGGATTGCTTTCAGCTGGCACAGTCTTCAATGGTGTTTCACGAGGAATATTTCCAAGACCGATTTTAGCCATGTTTGGCACATTCAAACCAACTGTTTTTGAAATGTGTCCAAGTGTATCAGAAGCTCCATCTGGAACCCTTGCATTGACAAAATTATTAGCATCTGGTGCAGCACCGATTCCTACAGAATCTAGTACCACCAAGTGAATACGATTAAATTTTGACATAATGTGTCTCCTTATTATTTTGATTATTTAGCTTTTGTTGAAGTTAAAATCTGAACTCCATCTCGTCCAGCAACGATGACCTTATCCACCATTTGATTGAATAAGCCGTGCTCCACGACACCAACGATATGGTCCAATTCTTGCCCTAAAGCAATTGGATCTTCAATGACATCCAAGGCAAGATCAATGATAAAATTCTGCATATCGGTCACAAAACGTTGGCCGTCTTTTTCACGGAAACTTGGTTTGTAGCCAGCTCGTTTAAAACGACGAAAGACCTGTTCTGCGCCATACTGAACCACTTCTACTGGCAATTTAAAAGCACCTAGTTTCTCAACTAGCTTGCTTTCATCCACCACCCAAAAGTATTTTTTTGAAGGCGTTGCGACAACCTTCTCCATGAGAAGGGCACCACCACCACCTTTGATTCCATTAAACTGACTATCCACTTCATCCGCCCCGTCGACTGTCACATCGACAAAGTCTACTTGGTCAATAGACTTGAGTGGGATATTAAGCCCTTCAGCCTGTTTACTAGTCACACTAGAAGTCGTTACAGCTGTAATCTTCAAGCCTTCTTCCTTAATACGACGACCGATTTCTTCGACAAAATAATAGGCAGTAGAACCCGTTCCCAGTCCGACAACCATCCCATCCTTGACAAACTCAGCAGCCTTGATACCTGCCATTTTCTTCAGATTTTCCACTCAAACACCTCCATTAAAGAGCTACTTTTATTATAACATCTATTCGTTTTTATTTCATGGATACACTGGAAAAACCCGAACATTTTTATTTCGGGTTTTGATGTCCTATTTAACCATGTCAGGATCGTAGTCATAAAATCCTGTATCAAGGAAACGGTTTTTAGGGTGAAGTTTACGCACTTCTTCATCCAGCAAGAAGGCTTGGTCATGGCTAAAGTTACCCTCTTGAATCAAGCTACGCGCTTGAATAAAGAGTTTTGCAATCTCAACAAAGTTCTGACCAGGAGTGTAGAGCCCTTCTAGTTTCCAGTGAGTGAAACCATGCTCTACCAATTCTGTCAATTTTGTCATCAAATCAAGGTCGTTATTGGCAAAGATATGGGTACCATGATTGTCTTCAAAAATGGAATAGTGGCTCTCTGGGTCACTTGGCTCAGCCAAGAAGAGGTCACGCTTGCGAGTCTTTTCGTCATCGATATGTGTAAAGTTATAATAGTTTTGCAAGAGAGGACGCTTAGAATGGTGAATAACGCTAGCTCCGTAAACCAAAACTTCAGCAGGAATTTCCAAAATCTCTGGCATTTTGAAGAGTTCAGCAGATGGAATTTCACGCGCCAAAACAGCCTCAGATGCGCCAGCCTTTTGTCCCCAGAAGTTAATCTGGCGACTGCTAGTTACCATGGTTGAAGCATCGTAGATGGTCTTAAAGGAATAACCATCGCGGTTGACTACGTAAAAGACACCTGCATCCCCAATCGTAATGTAGTCTGTCTTGATTTCTTCCAAAAAGTCTAAGAAAGGCTTGATACGATCCATCATATCTTGGTGCATGAGGGCGTTAACCGCAACGATCAATTCTTTACCATCATCATGAACCAGCTTAGCAATTTCACGCAATTGGTCATGACTAAAGGTTGTCGGCAGACGAAGGCCAAAATCTTTCTCACCGACATAGATACGGTCTACGCCAGCTTCGAGCAGTTGTTTAACTTGTTCAATACTTTCAGCAGTTGCTGTAATGATAATCTTTTCCATAAGAAAAATTATACCACATTTCTGGAAAATCAGCCATTCTTTAAAAATGAAAAGGGACTTTATTCTTATTGTAACCTTTCTGTAATAATTCTCTGCTGAAAAAATGATAAAATAGGTATGTACTGTTAAGGAGAGAATAATGCCCGTAAGAAAATTACAATCCTATGAGGTAGACTATCAAGAAGAATTAAGCCAGCAGGTTCCTCGCTATCAAGATTATACACCTGAAGCGCAGTCTGATGCCAATCTCAAGGAAATCCTATTTTTTGTTAATATCGCTGTTTTTTGTATCTGTATTGCTATCTTTAGTTTTATCTTTTTAGCATTAAAATTATCACCTGCTCTTGCCTTTGCCGCAGCAATCGGATCCAGCTTACTTGTCTTAAAAGTTCAGCGCTTTATCATCAAACAAAAACGTAGAAGATAAATCCAAAATATCGCCCCATCTGGAGCGATATTTTTATTTTTTCTTTTTAGATGGTGTGTGGATGGCAATCTTCACTTCAAAGATTGTTCCCTTTGGTTTATTATCTTTAACAGTAATGGTTCCTTTTAGGGCATCTACAATTTGCTTGGCTAGGGATAATCCTAACCCAAAACCACCTTTTTGACGGGTTCTAGCCTTATCCACTCGATAAAAGCGGTCAAATATTTTCTTCTTATCTTCTGCTGAAATACCGACTCCATTGTCGGAAACTAGCAAATAAAGATTACGATCAGTCGCTGAGATAAGAAAATCAATTTCACCATCCTCCTCAGTATATTTGATGGCATTATCAAATAGGATGGTCATCAGTTGTTTCAAAAGAAGTTGATCTGTGACAATCGTTCGATGGATCCGATTTTCAAAACGAAAGACACGGTCATTTTCAGAAGCAATCATCTCATAGTTTGTGAAAGTCGTATTGAAAAAACTGGTTGGAACTTCTGCAAGTTCCGGCTTAATCCCATCATCTCTACGAGCTAAGTTCAGCAAGTTTGTCGTCAAAAAACGCATATTTCGGACTTCTTCCAAACTAGACGCAATGCTTTCGCTCACATCCATAATGGTTGCTTCTGGCTTACGAAAAAGGGTCTCTAAACGATTTTGCAAAACTGCAAGTGGAGTTCGTAACTCATGACTGGCATTTTCCACAAAGGACTGTTGCTTCTGCATGCTCTCAAGCAGGGGCCGAACACTGACCCTAGCTAGATAGAGACTGGCAAGTAAAGACAAAATCCAGAAACTTGCCATCACGACCACAATCAATTTCTCGTGCTTTTGACTGGCCTGCTCCAACTGACTGGTATTAATCAAGACAGCTGCATACTTGATATTGGTTGAAACCGAACTGATATTCGTTTCCATCAAGATCATGCGATAGATTTCTTCTTGTCCATAGCTATTAAAAACCTGAATCTGATAGATATGTCCTAGTTCTTTTTTCTCTAACTTAATCTTATCCAATCCCAAAAATCGGTTTCCAGAAAGGAGCTGTGTAAAATTCTTATCAAAAAGAATAACCTCCGTATTGGAACTGACATTGGGTTTTACTTCAGTCTTACTAGTATCTGTAGCGGCATTCTCTAAATCTTTAATCTCTTCTGTTGCCCTATTTACCGCAAGCTGAATAACCGCCTGAGGATTTTCACTCAGTCCATGAAGCTTATCATCCACCGAAGTATAAAGACTCGAATGCATGACTTGTAAAATAATCAGAGTCATGGTAGAGAAAATCAGAGTGAAGACACCAAAGTTGCGGATAAAATAACTAAAGTCATCCGCATACCATGTTTTTTTTAGTTTACTGAACATCTTTTAAAATATACCCAACACTACGCAAGGTTTGCAAATTCTCTGCAAAAGTGGTTCCTTTTAATTTCTTACGGACTTTTGAAACATAGACTTCGACAACCGAAATCGTTGTATCACTATCAAATCCCCATAGACGATCAAAAATCTGAGTCTTAGGCAAAATAACATTTTGATTTTGAAGGAAATAAACCAGTAAATCGAACTCTTTCCCCAACAATTCGACAGGAGTATCTTCAACCTTAACTGTATTTGTTGACAAATTAACTACAATATTTCCATATGTCAAGGTGTTTTCATTAAACTTGCCTGAACGTTTGAGAAGGGCTTGAATCCTCATTTTAAGTTCTTCTAAGTAGAAAGGTTTGGTCAGATAATCATCCGCTCCCAGTTCAAATCCATGTCCCTTGTCATCCAAACTTTCCTTGGCAGTCATGATCAGAACTGGAGTCGTAATCCCCTTTTCACGCAATTCTTTCAAGACTTGGAAGCCGTTTTTTTCAGGTAACATCAAATCGAGCAAAATCAAGTCATAGACGCCACTTTCAGCTTCGTAGAGACCTTCTTCCCCATCAAATACCTGCATGACATCCGCAAAATCATCTAAAAAGTCAAATACTGAATTTGACAGGCCTAGGTCATCCTCAACTAATAAGATTTTTATCATGAGAAACTCCTCCTTATTAAAACTATTATACCAAATTTGCCTTAAAAAAAACTCAACTCTCTACATTTTACATGAGAAAGCTGAGTTTTCTTTTTATTTTAGGCTTATTTATGCGGTTCCGTATTGAAGAACGACTGCTTCCACTGCAGCTTTTTCACGGTTAATCAAGTCAACACGCGCTGCAATTTCCTTGTTTCCCATACCGATGTTACGGCTAAGAGCAAGGTCAGAAAGTTGCGGTTCAAAGAATTCCTTGTACTCTGCCAAGCGTTGCTGAGTCTTAAATACGTGAGCAGGAAGGATAACAAAGCTATCAAAGCTCATATCTCCTCCAAGGGCTGCCTTAATCCAAGCCCAGTTTTCACGAGCCCAAGACCATGCTGTTTCCTGAGTTGCTTGATGGCTTAAGAACTGGAAGTACCAAGCAGACAAGTCTTGTGGTTTGACCACAAATTTGTCCTTCCAAGAAGTAATCAAGGTTTGGATATTGTCCGCATCTGTACTGTAAGCAAGAGCAGCTGCCAACTGACGTTTAAAGACAGCATCTGTTGCGTGAGTATAGGTATCAAGATAAAGTGCTAACAAGTCTTTAGTCTCATGATGTTTCATCTCATTAATCAGAACTTGTGAGCGAATAGCTGCTGGAAGTCCTGCAAGATTCTCCTTGTGAGCCGCAAAAATTTGGCTAGCGACTTGACTAGCTTCTGCATCATTTGAGCGAATCATCATAGAAACAGCCAACTGACGAACCAATTCATCCTCATCTGATTCTCCGTCTTTAGCTTCAAAACCAAGACGATCATAGTTGTGACGAGCCAATTTAGCAACCAATTCTTTGAAGGCTCTTTCAGCTTCTGTTCCTTCATCGATAAAGCGCTCAAGAGCAGAAATTACTTGAGAAACAGCTGAAACGACAAGGTAAGATTCTTCCTTAGCAAGTTTATCAAGGACTGGAAGCAAGTCTGCATAAGAAATGTGCCCTGCTTCAGCAAGCAAGCGACGTTCTTGGACGATTTGCAGTTTGCTTGTGTTATCAAGCTCAACTAGGTCAGCAAGAACTGCATCTAACAAGTCTCCTTGATAGTCTGTAATATAGTGGGCTGTATTTTCAGTGTTGAGACGAAGTGCTGTTTTGTTTTCAGCAAGAAGGGCTGCGTAGCCTGGAATTTCGATACTTTCAGTTTCGAGTGTATCAGGCAAGCCTTTCCAGTTGCTGTTTAGCGGCACAACCCAGAGACGGTTCTTGTCTTCGTGCTCACCGATAAAGAATTGTTTTTGTGAGATCTTCAAGACATCATTTTCAACTTTGACAGTGAGAACTGGATAACCAGGTTGTTCCAACCAAGAATCCATAAAGGCTGCAACATCACGACCTGATGCTTGACCAAGAGCATCCCAAAGGTCACGACCTATTGTATTACTGTATTGGTGTTTTTCAAAGTAAGCATGCAAACCTTTAGCAAAATCAGCATCACCTAGCCAACGACGGAGCATGTGCATGAGGCGACTTCCTTTGGCATAGACGATAGCTCCATCAAAGAGCGTATTGATTTCATCTGGATGTTTCACTTCGACGTGAACAGATTGAACACCATCAGTCGCATCACGTTTCAAGGCAGACGGAACACCACCTGTTTGGAAATCTTCAAAGATATTCCAGCTTGGTTCAATAGCATCCACACAGACGTACTCCATCATGTTAGCAAAGCTTTCATTGAGCCAAAGGTCATCCCACCATTTCATCGTTACGAGGTTACCAAACCATTGGTGAGCCAATTCATGGGCCACAACAAGGGCAACTTGTTGACGGCTGGCAAAGGTAGAGTTCTCATCCACAACCAAGTAAACTTCACGGTAGGTCACAAGACCCCAGTTTTCCATAGCTCCAGCTGAGAAGTCAGGAAGGGCGATGTGGAGAGATTGAGGAATTGGGTACTTAACTCCATAGTAATCTTCGTAAAACTCGATAGAGCGAACAGCGATATCCAGTGAGAAATCAAGGTTAGATAGTGGGTGAGCTTTGGTTGAATAGACACCTACAAGGGTACCGTTTTTAGTTTTAGCCGTCACACCTTGCAAATCACCCGCAACAAAGGCTAACAGGTAAGAAGACATGCGAGGTGTTGTCTCAAACTTCCAGATACCTGTTTCCTTACGGTTTTCAACATCAATCTCAGGCATGTTTGACAAGGCCAATTCACCTTCTACTTGGTCAAAACGTAGAGAGAGGTCAAAAGTTGCTTTGGCTTCTGGCTCATCCACACATGGGAAGGCTTCACGCGCAAAATGGCTCTCGAACTGAGTAGACAAGACTTCCTTCTTGACTCCATCAACTGTGTAATAAGAAGGGTAAATCCCTGTCATGTTGTCTGTAATTTTTCCTGAAAAGGCGATAACCACTTCAACTTGACCTGCTTCCGCAAGTTCGATATGAAGGGCTTCATTGTCATGATCAATTGTGAATGGGCGAGCTCCCCCTGCAACTTCGACAGTGGCTATTTCCAAGTCTTTTTGGTGGAGGGAAATGCGGTCACTCTGTGCTTGACCAGTAATGGTCACCTTTCCAGAAAAAGTCTTGGTCTCACGACTCAAGTCTAAAAATAAATCATAATGTTCAGGAACAAATTGCTTAATAAAATGTTCAACTGCTTGCATAGTTTTCTCCTATTCTAAGTTTAAGAGCTGCTACTCTTCTTCAAACAAACTTATTATATCATGTTTTACTTGAGAAAAAAGGATTGGACGGTGATTTTCAAAACTTTCTTCCTTCTAATAGTCTACAGTGGGTAGACCTTGCGAAATTCTTCTAAAACAACCTTGCTTTCAGGTGTAAAAGTCAGTCCTGCTTCTTTCAGCCACTCGGCGAAACAATCCTCATGAACCTGACGCCAATAGGCTAGGGATTTGTCACCTTCCCCTTCCTTAAAGGCATGTTGAGCAGAAACTTGATTGAAGGGCTGGACAGAAACCGTTGTAATTTCAACAATACAGACAGCCTGATTTTGACTATCTAAAATGACATCAAAAGTTCCTTCTTGAGGAAGAGACTCGGCTTCTAGTGCATAGAGGTCGTAGGCTGATGCTGTTGCAGTCTTTTCGCCTCTTAAAACCAAATCTGCTAAAAGATCTGGTTCCACTCCAAAAGACCAAGCATCGATTTCATCTCCTATAGAGGGGTTGATTTTCTTATATGCATTCCACATTTCCTGCGGTGTCATGGGTGCTCCTTTTTATTAACTTTATTCTCCCTACTTCAAAGACCAGCCACCATCTATTGTCAGAATTTGACCCTGCATTGCAGCTGCCTTTCCACTGGCCAAAAAGAGACTGACTTCTGCCACTTCCTCTGGCTCGATCCAGCGCTTGATTGGTGTTTCACTAGCCACCCAGTCCGCTAAACCACCTGGCTCAAAGTCCGCAGCAGTCATAGCTGTCTTGACTGCTCCTGGAGCGATACCAAAGATCTGAATCCCAGCTTCTGCATAGTCTAAAGCCAACTGCTTGGTGAAGCCAGCCAAGGCGTGCTTCGAAGAAGTATAGGCGTGTCCACCGCCACCTGCTAGGCTAGAAGCAATAGAGCACATATTGATGATGATTCCCTTCTTATTTTCCAGCATTTGTGTCAAATAATGCCGAGTCAACTCTACTGGAGTAACGTAGTTGATTTCAAAAATCTCTTGAATTTCCTGCGCTGTCTGTTCCAAAAGTGGTTTATAATCATCCAAAACTCCCGCAGTATTGCACAAAACATCAACCCGAGGACACCAATCAAAAACAGGCTCCAAGTCCAAGGTCAAATCTCTCTGTAAAAAGTGAAAATCACCCTCTAAAACTGGATTTTCACCTTGGTCAACTCCATAAACTTGATAGCCCTTCTCTAAAAAGAGGCGAGCTTGAGCCAGACCAATCCCTGAACTCACTCCTGTAATCAATACACGTTTAGTCATTCACTTCTACCCAATCTATCGCCAAAACATCACAAGGTGTCGGACTCCACATGGAAAAACCTTTTCCTTCTCCAGACACGTTAATTAGGAAATAGGGAGTCACTTCAAGTGCAACCCCGTCTTGTTCAATGGTATCAAAAAGTTGGACATAGTTTTCAGCACCTCCCCAACCAGTTCGTACATATTTTTTCTTATCCTTTAACCCAGGTAGCATTTCTTCAAATGTCATGTTTTTCTCCTTTAATTTCAAAAATCTCCCCTTCATTATAACAAAAAAACCGCTTTACAACGGCTTTTTGACTGTGATTTATTTACATCTGCTTCTACTTACGGCAAATCATTCCCTGCAGCGATGTAAATTTCATACCATTCTTTTCTTGTTAAGCTAAAGTTTGTTGCTTGGCTAGCTTCTATCAAATGCTTTGGATTTGTTGTACCTACGACTGCCTGCATTTTTGCTGGATAACGCAATATCCAAGAAATAGCAATAGTTGAAGGGGTTACACCATATTTAATAGCTAAACGATCAAGTACTTGATTTAAAGCTTGAAATTTCTCGTTTCCAACAAAATTCCCTTTAAAATACCCAAATTGTAAGACAGACCATGCTTGAATGACCACATCGTGTAATTTGCAATATTCAAAAATGCTGCCATCTCGCATAGCTGCTTGACTATCTTCCATATTAACATGAAAACCTGATTCGAATCCTGGAGTAAAAGCCGCACTCAATTGTAACTGATTAACAGCTAACGGCTGCTTGACATCTTTTTTAAGCAACTCCATCATCATAGGATTTTGATTAGAAACTCCAAAATCTCGAACTTTACCTTGTTTATAAAGGAGATCAAAGGCTTCTGCTACTTGGTCAGATTCCATCAAAGCATCTGGTCGATGAAGAAGCAAGCTATCTAGATGATCAATCTTCAATCTTTGCAAAATTCCGTCAACTGATTTTATAATATAGTCCTTAGAAAAATCAAAATAGGTAAATTCTTCAATGCGAATGCCACATTTGGACTGAATCCACATCTTTTCTCTTAAATCTGGACGATTTTTTAGGACAAGACCTAACAGTTCTTCACAACGACCACGACCATAAATATCAGCCAAGTCAAAAGCATTGATTCCAACAGAAAGTGCTGTTTCTACAAGCTCTTCAACTTCTTTTACAGACTTATCTTTTATTCTCATCATTCCGAGAACAATTTCTGATAATTCTTTGTCATCTTGACCAAGAGTTATGTATCTCATCAAATTTTTCTCCTTTGATTCTACATTCTTCAATTAATTATAACAAAAAACCGCTTTTCAACGGCTTTTTGACTATATTTCATTCCATTTTATCTTCTTAAACCCACGGAACAAGACAAAGATTCCAATAAAGAGGACAGCTAAAGGAATAGCTTTTGTAAGAAAAACATTTGAAATTCCCATCCACTCATAGTAACGGAGCAGAGAACCTACAATAAGATGGGCAACAATCATACTGTTAAAGGGACGAAAAAACTCTTCTTTCCAATTCCAAATACTGATGACTAGAGAAAGTGTAAAGATAGATAAACTATCCCAGGGAGCAGGAAGATAAAAGGCTCCTTCTTGTATGAAACTTCCCATTCCTCCATATCCTAGAACGACTAGCAGAACAAGAATTCCAACGACAATATAAGTGCCAATTTTCATCTTAGGAGAATCTTGGACTAGCCCCCAACGTAAGATTGTGGCCACAAGTCCAAATCCAATCAGAAAAAGAAGAAGTTGCCCTAAAAAAGTAAGCAAATTGACTGTTAAGAGAGGACCTTTAGAAAAATCACTTAGTAGTTGATAATAACGTAATACCGCTAGGACAAGAATTGGCGTCAAAAGGGACTCCTTGATAGAACTGCGAGGTGCTTCCTTAAGCATCTCTTTCATTAATTTTTTAGGATTCTTACCTAGATACTCCTCTGCACTCATGCCATCTCGTTCTGCTTCGGAGAAATCTAACATCATCAAATAAATCTGCTCTCTGAGATAGTCCTCATCATAGAGAAATCCAGCAAGATTAAAACTATCCCACAGTTCCTCAAAATACTGCTGATTCTCCTCAGAAAATTCATGCAACAAAGCGCTTGTTTCTTCATAATACTTCATTTTCTTCATGGTTTAACCCCCATTCTTAATTCCTTCTACTTTTTGACTCAAATCGTCCCATTGTTGCCAAAAGACCGAGACACGCTCTTCTCCTTCTTTCGTTAACGAAAAATACTTCCGATCTGGACCATCTGGCGACGGACGCATGTCGCCTCTTATCCATTGATTTTTTTCTAACTTTTGCAACAAAGGATAAATAGTTCCTGGAACGATAGTGTCAAATCCAGCCTCTCGTAGAGTCTGAACCAACTCATAACCATATCGCTCTTTTTGACCAATCATATCCAAGACACAACCTTCAAGAACACCTTTTAATAGTTGAGTTTCTTTCATCACTTCTCCCTTCCAATCTATTTTGTAATACCTACTAGTAGCTTCATCTATAATATACCACTTTCACACTAGTTTGTAAAGCATAATAGTTAAATAAAAAAACGACAACCACTTTTCGGCAGTTATCGTTGCTTATCTTTTAATCTTTTCCACCAAGTCGACTGTTAATATTCATCATGATACTAGCTATTTTTTCACCCCAGTACGGATCTGATGCATAGCGTACATTCATTCCTGTCGCTTTATTTCCAAGATGATCTCTTCCACGGTCAATATAGTTCTCACGAATCCACTTGGCCGCACCAAGAATTCCTTTGTCTACATCATCAAATTTCTTAGCTGAATCATAGGGACTGGTATCGTAAGCAGCTATACCGAAAAAGTTATTTTTATCATTAGCAATTTGGCTACGTCCCCAAGCACTTTCTAGCGCACTGTGAGCCATTAAATAGAGAGCATTGACACCATAACGTTTTTCAGCTTCTTTAAAAATTGCTCCTTTACCAGCAAGACGGCTGTTTCGGATATTCATCATCGAATAAACTCTATTTAATTCATCCGCACTATAGTTGGTTGGTTCAGTTAAATTCTTGAAAAGGAAACGATTTTTGATAGTAAACCCATCGAAATGTTCTCCATCCTTTGAATAATACTTCTTACCAATTTTCATAGCTGAAGTATGTGGAGCTACCCGTATACTAGTGTATGGAGAAAGTTCATGGTATAGGAATCTTCCATCTGTAGTATAGTGAGGAATAAACTCACTTCCTTCATCAACTAAAGCCAAATCACTTTGATTCATATAACCGGACAAGCCTGATATTGAAACAGCTAGACGACTACCCTTGCTTTTAGAGCCATCATAGGTCACAATACTTCCCTGATTGACATAGCTCAAAATATCTCCTGATTCGCTATAAATATAGGCTGTGATTGGTTTAACCTTAAAATATTTTGGACTTTGAATCCACTTTCCATTACTCTGGAAGAAATACTCCTTATTTTTAATATTAAAACTACCAGTAACATAGCTTCCATCTTCTTTCAGGTAGTACCATGCATTGTAGTTAGGATCAAAAATCCATTCATTCTTGGCCATATAACCACCAGATTTGAGGTAATAAGCACCAATCCATTCACGTGAAGCATAAGCACCACCTGATTTTAGGTAAAACCAGCTATTATAAGATTTATCAAAAATCCATTCTTTTTCAGCCATTGCTCCACTATTCTTTAGATAGTAAGCATCTTTCCACTGATTACTAGCCATCACACCATCACTGTTAAAATAGTACCATGTGCCCTTAATCTTTTCCCATTTATTACGAAGGATTTTTCCTGAATCTGTAGCATAATACCATTTATCAGTAATCTTCACCCAAGCATTCTGAGCCATTGCTCCACTATTTTTTAGATAGTAATCATCTTTCCACTGATTACTAGCCATCACACCATCACTGTTAAAATAGTACCATGTGCCCTTAATCTTTTCCCATTTATTACGAAGGATCTTTCCTGAATCTGTAGCATAATACCATTTATCAGTAATCTTCACCCAAGCATTTTGAGCCATTGCTCCACTACTATTAAGAAGATAATCGTTCACTAGAACATTGCTAGCCATAACTCCATCTTGCTTGAAGTAATACCAAACATTGCTAATTTTTTCCCATCTATTACGAACAATCTTTCCTGAATCTGTAGCATAGTACCATTTATCCGCAATTTTTACCCAGGAATTTTCTACCATTGCTCCACTAGTTTGAAAAGCATAGTCATTAACAATAGTATTGCTGACCATGATTCCATGTTGATCAAATAAATACCAGACACCCGCAATTTTTTTCCAATTTTTGATTGGTTGATTATTCTCATAAAAAAGCCATTTCCCATGCTCTTTCTGCCAACCATTCTTATGAGCTTCTTCAACTTTTTCTTTATTTGAAATAGCCTTTTTTTTAGAATTATTTTCTTTTACAACAACTGGTTCTTTCTTTTTTTCCGTCTTTTCAGTTTCATTCTTTGTATTTTCAACAACTTTTTTCTCTTCTGAAGCTGGAGTCTGATTTTTATCTTTAGACTGATTTTTGTCCACAGATTGATTCTTATTCGTCGTTTGACTTTGGTCCGTTGTTTTACTATCTTCAGCAAAGACTGATGTTGTGGGCACAATTGCCAATGCAAGCACTGCCGTGCTTACAAGTAGTGTTCTCTTCATTTTACTCCCCTAAGTAGATATTCGTCTACATCATTCGTAATTAACTTTATTTTAACATAGTTAAAAGAAGAAAATATTACAAAATGATGAAAATTCTATTTCTTATTAACAATAAGGATGGTCTAGCTTATCTAAGGCTGGTTTTTACTTCCTTGCGTAAATCTTCCAGACTGCTAATGCCGTATTTGTCCATGGCTTTTGGCAGATTTTCGATGATATCAGGGCAGGCATAAGGATTGGTAAAGTTGGCTGTTCCAACTCCAATAGCAGATGCTCCTGCCAGATACATTTCTAGGGCAGCTTCAGCCGAATCCACTCCTCCCATTCCAATGATAGGCAGGTCTGTTGATTGGGCAACTTGGCAGATAAGCTTGAGGGCAACTGGAAAGACTGCTGGACCAGACATTCCACCTGTTCCATTGGCCAAGATTGGTTTTCTGGTTTTGAGGTCAAAGCGCATTCCAACTAGAGTATTGATCATGGTTAATCCACTTGCTCCCGCATCTTCTGCAGCTTTTGCGACAGTAACGATATCGGTCACACTAGGGGTTAATTTGACATAAACTGGCACATCAGAGGCTTCCACAGCTGCTTTCACCACATCATAAGCCAAATCTGGATCTTGACCAATCAAAAGTCCGTGATTGCAGTGGTCCACATTGGGGCAAGAAATATTGAGCTCGATAGCCTTTACATTAGTTGCCTTGGAAATCCCATGAGAAACAGCCGCATACTCTTGTTTTGAAAAACCAGCCACATTGGCAATAATAGGAAGATTTGGATACTCTCTTTCTAGCCAAGGCAGTTTTTCAGCTAAAACAGCTTCTAAACCTGGATTTTGCAAGCCGATTGCATTGAGCATGCCAGCAGGGGTCTCAGCTACTCTAGGAGTTGGATTACCAAAACGGGGTTCAAGTGTTGTCGCCTTGATCATAATAGAACCTAAAAGGTCTAAGTCATAGTACTTGGCATACTCTTGTCCAAAACCAAAACAGCCTGATGCTGGAATAATCGGATTTTTCAAATTCAATCCTGGTAGAGAAACTTGTAAACTATTTGTAGTCATGATTTTCTCCTTATAATACAACTGTTCCTGTGCGGAAAACAGGGCCATCTTCACAGACGCGTTGGCTGACCGTCTCGCTTTCTGGTACTTTTAGGACGCAGGCATAACAAGCCCCCATCCCACAAGCCATACGAGATTCTAGAGATAGATAGGCTCTTGGATGGTCATAAAAGGTTTGATTGATATACTTCATCATTCCTGGAGCCCCACATGAGTAAACAGCATCAAATTGATTGTCTAAATCCTTGATAACAACGGAAACATTTCCCTTGATACCATAAGAACCATCATCTGTCGTTACAAAGACTTGACCATATTGAGCTAATTCCGTCTCTAAAATAACAGCATCCTTATTAGCAAAACCAAGGACTGTCACTACTTTTACTCCACGCGCATGCAATTCCTTGGCCACCTCAAGTAAGGGCGGAACACCAATCCCCCCACCAACAAGGAGAACCTGGCTCTGCTCATCTAGGTCAGACAGGTCAAAACCATTTCCCTGAGGTCCCATCACATCAAGAGTATCTCCCTGACTTAAGGTTGAAAAAATAGCTGTCCCAGCTCCTTCAATCCGGTAAATGAGATGACACTGCTTCTTTACCTTATCAATAGACGAAATTGAAATAGGACGACGCAAGAGATGGGCGTCATCAGGCACACGCAGATGAAGAAATTGGCCTGCTCGCATGGCTTCAACCATTTCTCCTTCTAGAACTAATTCAAAGATTGCTGGCGCGATTTCCTCCTGTGCTACCACCTTCATGGTTTCCAAACGAATGGCACCCAAACGTTTCTTACATGTGGGATTCATGACTTTTCCTCCTTAAATTTTAAGGGGACCAGATAAAGAAAAGACCTTGCTAGTGCAAGGCCTCAGTTAAAATCGTACAACACAAGAGAGCACACTCAAAAAGTCCCCTCTAGAAAATTGTACTATTCTTTTATCTGACACCTTGTGAGTCTCTCTGGACTCCCCTTAAAGGTTAAATTTTTACTAGTATACTCTTTCATCTAAAAAAAGTCAAGTAGAAAACGAACATTCTACTTGACCTCACGAGATTATTTTTCACGAATGACTTCAACCTTGTAGCCATCAGGGTCTTTGACAAAGTAATAGTTTGGTGCAGTTCCTGGTAGACCATTTGGCTCAGTCACTTCATAGCCTTTGGCACTATGCTCTTGATGAAGCGCCTCGAGATCAGGTGTACTGAGGGCGATATGGGCAAATCCATCTCCAACCACATAAGGACCATGATCGTAGTTATAAGTCAACTCCAACTCATAGTCGTCACCCTCAAGACCTAGATAGACAATCGTGAAGGCATGGTCTGGAAAATCTCTGCGACGCAATTCTTTAAATCCAAAAGCATCTTGATAAAATGCAATTGATTTTTCAAGATTTTCTACTCGCAAGCAAGTATGTAGCATTTTTGAAGCCATATTTTTCTCCTTTATTTTTAAAAAGACTGGGACAATCCTGTTCCAGTCTTATCTGTTATTATTTACCAAGTTTTGCTTTAGCTGCATCTGCAAGAGCTGTGAAAGCTGCTGCATCGTTAACAGCCAAGTCAGCAAGCATTTTACGGTTAACTTCGATCTCAGCCAATTTCAAACCATGCATCAATTGTGAGTATGAAAGTCCGTTCATACGAGCTGCCGCATTGATACGAGTGATCCACAATTTGCGGAAGTCACGTTTTTTCTGACGACGGTCACGGTATGCATAGTAGTAAGAGTTCATTACTTGTTCTTTTGCAGTACGGAACAAGATGTGTTTAGCTCCATAGTAACCTTTTGCTAATTTAAGAATACGTTTACGACGTTTGCGTGATACAACGCCACCTTTAACACGTGCCATGTTTTATTTCCTCCAAATATTTCCTAGAATTGTTTACTTACAGTCAAGCTATTATTTCAAGCGAGTAAGCATTGCTTTGATACGTTTGTAATCTCCTGAATGCACCATAGATGCTTTACGAAGATGACGACGTTGTTTCTTAGTTTTTCCGTGGAAACGGTGAGAAGTGTAAGCACGGAAACGTTTAAGTCCACCAGAACCTGTACGTTTGAAACGTTTAGCTGATGCGCGGTGTGTTTTTTGTTTTGGCATGATTTTTTCTCCTTTATTTAACTTTCTGACAATTATTTTTTGTCAGTCGCTGGCGCCAATTGCATGAACATTTGACGTCCATCCATTTTAGCACGTTGTTCGATGATGGCAATATCTTGAGTTGCTTCAGCAAACTCGGCTAAAACTTTTGCACCAATCTCTTTATGGGTAATCATACGACCCTTAAAGCGAATAGATACCTTAACTTTATTTCCTTTTTCAAGGAATTTGCGTGCATTGCGAAGTTTTGTATCAAAGTCACCCTTGTCAATAGTTGGACTTAGACGAACTTCTTTCACAGTAACAACACTTTGTTTTTTACGTTGTTCTTTTTGCTTCTTCTGGTACTCAAACTTAAACTTACCGTAGTCCATAATTTTTGCAACAGGCGGTTTGGCTTGGGGTTGAATCAATACTAGGTCAACATTAGCGTTATCAGCCAAAGCTTGCGCTTCACTGAGTGGCTTGATGCCTAGCTGTTCTCCTTCAAGACCAATCAAGCGAACTTCACGTACACGAATCTCATCATTGATGAATAAGTCTTGCTTTGCTATGGTTTTCACCTCTTTTGTTTTATTAGAGAAAAACAATAGCGGACTCGTAAATATACAAGCCCGCACGTTATGATAGCGTTTCTTAGAAACTTTTCATCCGTAGGGCCAGGCAACTTCATGTCACAAGGCGAGAAGCTCTCACTTCTGCTTTTCTCAACTTTTATATGATACCAAGTTTTCTAGCTCTTGTCAAGATAAAAAGTTATTTTTTTGAAAAGTTTCTGCTCATTAACCAACCGTTTCGATTTTCCAATTTTTCCACCCTTTAAAGCGTATAGCTCCCTGCTGGTCAGTTCGATAAACTTTGCTGTTGATACCTTCCAGTCGTGTCAAGGTTTCCTGATGGGGGAGTTTCGTTCGATTGTTCTTTCCAACTGAAATGAGAGTCATCTCTGGTTTGAGCTGTTCTAGAAAGGCTGAACTTGATGATTTTTTAGAGCCATGTTGGCTAGTTTTCAAAACATCCACTTCTAGGTCAGGATACTGCTTCAACAAGTCCTTCTCTTCTTTCTCCTCCAAATTTCCTGTGAAGAGAAAGTACTTATTCAAAAGTTTCCCATACAGAACTAGGGAATCATCATAACCTCCATCTCCCATTTTCCTTGGAGATAGGACTTCTAACTGACTTCCAAAAATTGCCAAGTTCTCTCCTGTTGTCACACTGCGTACCTTGGTTTGAGTTGCCTGTAGTTCTGCCACAAATTCCTTCTGTTTCAGACTGCCTTTTGATACTAAGATCTCCCCTACATGGAATGCCTTGGTCACCTCCAACAAATCGCCAACATGCTCCTTGTCCGTATTTGTCAAAATTAGCTGGTCAATCTTGGCCACTCCTCGACTTTTAAGATAGGGTATCAAGGTGCGCTGGGCATTGCTGGTCGTCGCCTTTTCTTGCCATTTTTCGATTTTCTTATCAGATTCTGCCTTGCCACCTACATCTATGAGAATGGTTTTCCCAGTTACATCCCGTAGGAAAATACTTTCCCCCTGCCCAACATCCAGCATGGTGATTTCATTTTCCAGTGGATACTTGGTCAAGAAAAAGAGACCTGTAATCAATAAGCTCAACACTGCTAGCCTTTTAATGTTTTTCCTCAAATCATAGACTAAAGCCAAGGAAATTAACAATAAAATTAAAAGCCATGCATTGGGTTGTCCAAAGACTAGAGGCCTACTTGCCACCTGCGACACCAAGCGAATAATGCTTTCCAACCATTCAAAGATAAAATTCAGCTGAATGACTGGATAGAGAAAGGAAAGGGCAAATAAGATAGACAAGAGCGGTAAGAAGACCAAGTCAAATAGAAAGGAAAAGACAAAGGTCAAAAGAATGGACCAAGGTTGAAATTCTGCAAAATAGAAGGATAAAATAGGTAGTATACCCAAGGAAATAACCAGACTTTCTCTGGCAATAACCTTAAGCCCCTCCTCTTCTTTGCTAGTCATTGTCAAGATAAAAGCATAAGCACATGACAAAACTCCTCCTGCAGTCAGGAAAAAGTTGGGCATGATAATAAAGAGTACAAGCACAGTCAAGGCAAAATTATCCAAGCCCTTAACACCATGTTGAGCCAGTAACTTTTGCAAGAGACTGCGAATGACCGAAGCTGAAAATCCTGTCATACCTGCATAGATAATGGAAAAGGGATAAGTCAGCCATTTCAACTTTTCTTGAGTCAAGCCCAATCGTAAGAGAAGTTTCTTAAAACCATCCATGAAAAAACCTACCTGCATGCCTGATAAGGCAAATAGGTGGATAATTCCTAAACTAGAATAAAGCCCGTTCATCTCCTCAAAGTCTGTATCCAGATGTCCCAGTAAGAGACCCGTCATATAGTTACGCATAGGGTCTGGAAAGTGCGTCTTAATCCAAACCACAGCCTTTCGGCGTAAACTGGATAGATTTTCTCCTATATCCCAACTGCTAACCTGTTTAAGGGACTGTATTTTTTTGATATTGAGAGTCTGGAAAACTCCCTGAGTCTTCAGATAAGCCTGGTAGTCAAAGCCACCAAAATTTCTCTGCCCTTCTGGCTCTGATAGTTTTCCTTCAAGTTCCAAATCATGAAGGGCTGTTAAAGCTTGAAATTGTTCTTTCTCCTCCTCGGACTGGAGTTTATAATAGACTTGAAAAATGCGTCCATCAGACTTGCCACGAAAGGATAGACTGTCACCATTAACCTTAATAGTATCAGGCAAAATCCGTACCCTTTCAACAGAATCCGCCAAATTTTGACTTGCTTGACTCTGTTGCCAATTTTGAAAAACAAACCAAAATCCAAAGATTCCACAAATTACTAGAACTTTTCCAGCAGATTTCCAAGGAAATTGGATAAAGAGACAGACTAGCAGAAAAACAAAGCCCAACAAAGCAAGATAGGATGCAGAAAAAATGGCGTAGTAAAGCCAAAGTAACAGAAAACTAAGGTAAATTAGGGGAATAGAGAAATTCTTAATCCACTGTAACATAGTCTTTTAGCTTTTCTATGGTCTTGGCACCAATGCCAGAGACCTTCTTGAGTTCATCAACCGACTTGAACTTGCCATTTGATTCACGATGGTCGATAATATCCTTAGCTCGTTTACCACCCAGACCCTTGACCTGCTTGAGCTCTTCCAGACTGGCCTTGTTGAGATTGATTTTCTTTTCCTTGCTCGTTGAAGAGGCCGTCCCAGAAGCAGTCTGCTGACTAGCTGCTTCTTCACCCTTAGTTGGAACGTAAACCAGAGCCTCATCACTAACTTTCTGAGCTAGATTGAGTGACTTGCTGTCTGCTTGCTCTGTCAAGCCACCCGCCTTTTGAACAGCGTCATTGACCCGACTACCTACAGGCAAATCATAAATTCCAGGCGATTTAACAGCCCCCTTCACATCTACTGTGATTAGGTCTTGTTCAAAGGGTTCTTCCTTCACTTCCTTTTCGGTCGATGAATCCTTGGAAACAGCTGCAACTTCTGCCTGCAAATTCGTTTCTTTGACAGGTGTGTGTGGAGCTGGCTTTAGCAGGAAAAATCCGCCTATAAGCAAGCCCAGACCAGTACAGATGACAATGATTTTATACTCTTTTATTTTCTCGATAATTGCTTCCATATTTTCTCCTCTCTTAGATTATTCGTAAGAGGATGAAAAAACAGTTGAAAATTTCTTCTCAACTGCTTATTTATTTGCAAAATAGTCTTCCTTGGTCAAGACATAATGAACTCTTGTAACAATTCGGCCTTCTTCATGCTGGTCCATACAAGCATATGGTTCTGCATGGGAAAAACGCATGCCTGATTTCTCCATGACCTTGCCAGATGCGGGATTATCCTTATCGTAAAGGGCGGTCAACTTATTCATCCCTATCTTCTCAAAAGCTAGCTCAATTACGGAACGATTGGCTTCTGTCGTCAATCCTTGATTCCAATACTTTTTATTGATAATGTAGCCAATAGCTGCCTTCTTAATAACAGGATCAATCTTGTGCAAGTCAATGGTTCCAATAAACTGACCATTGCTTTTTAGTTCTATTCCCCAGCGTCCCAAGGGATTGGCCAAGTAGAACTGAGCAATATTATTTTGAGTTTCTTCCAAGCTTTGATTGGTTGGAAAAGTGTAGCGCGTATTTTCTCTGTCCGAGGCATAGGCAAACATTTCTTCCCCATCATCCAAAGTTACAGGTCTAAGCAATAAACGCCCAGTCTCGACTATGGAATACTGAGCTAGTTTTAAAAAGATTGATTCCATACTTCTCCTCCATTTAAAAATATTTTCTACCAGTCTAGAATAAAAAAGAAGTTACAACAAGAAGCGCGAACAAAGAATACCAGATAACTGATTCTAGAGCAGAGAGTTTTCTGGTCTTTGGAAGCATTTCTAAATGTTTCTTAAAATCAATAATTACATAATTCAGAGTCCTACTGACAATGAAGATTCATCATTTTTTCTTTCCTTTTTTGAATCTAGTATTTACTTTTTTTATGACATAAAGAATAAAACTTCCCAAAATATCTAGTCCTATTGAGATTATAAATATTCTAATAAGCCAAAGCAGCCAACGTGTTTGATTAATGAATACATTGATGTAGGCATTTCCCCCATCAATGTAAATAATAAGAAGAAGTAAAAATATTTCAAGAGGAATGCGAATTTTAGCTTTCTTCAGACTAAATTCTTTAAATAAATTTCTGAATAAATTTCTAAAACTGACCTCTCCGTCCGGTTCTGTTTCCCAATATTCCTTGCTTTGAGTTTTAAGATATAAAAGATAGGCTACTTCAATAATCAATTGGGGGAAAGCATAACAGTAAAGTAGTGTACTTGTAATACCTAAAACCATAGCAAACTTCCCTAAAAAAGCACTAGTTAACAATACTAACATAAAAATAATGAGAATAGATTCTTGACTGTAGGCACTGGATTTGGAAAAGTAATTTCTCACCGTTCGACTTGCAGAAAAACCGTTTTTCAGTTGTCGCATCAACCAAAAATATTGATAAATAAAGCCACAAACTGTAGAGAATACTAAAAACAAAATGACTGGTATTGACGATTCATTTAACTCTTGAAAACCATTATTATTAACTGTAAACAAAATATAACACGTTAGCATTAACGATAAGAAAATTCCTACATACGATAATAGTAATAAAATAGTTGATAAAATTTGTTTACGATAAATAAAACTCATCCCTAGTGGAATCACAGTTGCCACTATAAGATAGACCGAATATAATAAAATAAAATTAAAAAATATGTTCGATGACTTTTGCAGACCAAAATCAATTAGGTATAGCTCTACTCCAAAGATGACTGCTCCTGTAAATGAAATCAACATCATACTTGCTGATGCGCGAGTGTTCGCTAAACTTTTAAAATAAGCTTTATTTAATTCTTCAACTTCTCTAACTGTTTTTTCTTTCCTTTTTTGAATCCAGTTTCTAATCTTTTCATCATAGATAGAATAAAGCTCCCCAAAATATCCAGCCCTATCAAAATTATAAATATTCTCTCAAGCCAAATAAGCCAAAGGGGGGTGTATGAACTAGGACTAAAATAGCCTATATTATACATAATACCTAGGAATATTGAACAAAACAAAATCTCAAGGGAAATTCTAATCTTTGCTTTCTTCAAACTGAAATCCTTAAATGAATTTCGAAAAGTCTCTTTTTTCTTAGGTACATCTTCCCAATACTCCTTGCTTTGAGTTTTTAGATATAAAAGATAGGCGACTTCTGTGATGAGTTGGGAGAAGCCATAGATAAAAAGTACCGCTGTTAGAATTCCTAAAACTATCGCAAACTTACCAGAAAGAAGACCGCCTAGCATGGAAACTGTAAAAATAATGAGAAGAGAATTATTATTGTGGGCACTAGATTTCGTAAAATAATTACCCATTGTTCTATTGGTAGAAAAACCTTTTTTTAACTCTCTTTTTAGCCAAAAATAGTGATAAACAAAACCAACAACTGTACAGATTAACAAAAAAGGAATGGTGTATAATGAACGTTCGTTATATTCTTGCAAATTAGTCCCTGAATAAACAAGAATAATATAAGATATAAGTATCAAAGATAAAAAAATACCTATATAAGATAAAAGTAATAATATGGTTGATAAAATCTGTCTACGATAAACAAATGTCATTCCTAGCGGAATAAAGGTTGCCACGACAAGATAAATAACATAGATCAAAACAAAATCAAAAAAGTAATTTTCCAAAGGATTTATTCCGTAGCCTTTAACAAAATAAAAATATTGGAAAAGCAGAAACAATGCCGAAGCGAAGGCTCCTGCAAATGAAATCAACATCATGCTTACAGATGCGCGAGTGTTCGCTAAGTTTTTAAAATATACTTTATTTAAATCTTCAACTTCTTTCACTATTTTTTCTTTCCTTTTTTAAATCTAGTATTTACTTTTTTTATAACATAAAGAATAAAACTTCCCAAAATATCCATTTCTATTGCATAGATGAACAATTTGACACTCCAGACCAGCCAAATAGGTCGCTTAATGCTCTCATCTGAATAACCACTATAATTAATAATCCCTAATAATATTGCAAAAGCTACCATCTCAAGTGGGATACGAATTTTTGCTTTCTTTAAACTGAATCCCTTAAATAAATCTCGAAAAGTCTCTTTTTTCGTAGGCACATCTTCCCAATACTCCTTGCTCTGAATTTTTAGATATAAAAGGTAGGCAACTTCTGTAATCAATTGAGAAAATGCATAGCTGAAAAGAAGAGCTCCAAGAATTCCAAAAATAAGTATCAACTTACCCGAAAGAAGACCGCCTATCATAGAAACTATAAAAATAATAAGAAGAGAGTTCTTACTATAAGCACTGGATTTTGCAAAATAATTACCCATTGTTCTATTGATAGAAAAACCTTTTTTTAACTCTCTTTTTAGCCAAAAATACTGATAAATAAAACTACAAATTGTACAAATAACTAAAAATGGAATAAAAATTGGAGAATATAGAGAGAATCCTATAGTAAATTCCTTCGTTGAAATAGAAGTAACTATAATCAAAAGCATCATCAACTGCAGAGAAAAGTATATGACCATATAGACTAGTAGCAGAAAAATTGTTGACAAAATTTGCTTCTTATATACAAAGAGACCAACTAATGGAATGAAAAATGCAATAATAAGGTAGAAACAAGAAATCAAGAGTAAATCAAAGAACCAATTCATAAATGGATTTATTATAGCGATTGTATCAAAATAGTAATAAAAAACGAAAATTTCTAGTGCTAATATAAATACTCCTGTCCATGAAATAACCATCATACTTACAGATGCGCGAGTGTTCGCTAATCTTTTAAAATAAGCTTTATTTAATTCTTCAACTTCTCTAACTGTTTTTTCTTTCACATTAACCTCCTAAATTGACCTAACTCTAAGTCCGTTTAATTAAAAATCACAGCTTAATCAGCTTATTCTAATTTTTCAATAAATTAAAAAATCTATAGAACTCGATCTTTCAATTAAATATCTTTATTTTCTAATTCTTTGTATAACTGTCTCAATATCATGCTGCGTTTAATCAATTTGGTATTTAAAATAGTGTATACGATAAAATATGATGATAAAGTTAATACAAGACTAATATAATTACCCGAACTTATAAAAATTGCAGCAGTCACTATTCCTATAATCAAAAAACAGAGCATCGTTATATATAATATTAAAACATTCCTTTTTTCTTGCTTTAAAAAGTTTTGATAGTTTCTTAAATCAATTTGAAATTCTTCTAACTCAATGACACGATTTAAAACATAATAAAGTAATAAGCTACTACCAATACTAATGATAATATAAGCAAGGACCAAAGACAGCAACCGAAAATCTGTTGGTACTTCCCCATTTTTACTTATACTTCTTAAAACAATATATAAAACAAGAGCAATTGAACTGTAACCAGTAATAGCAGTTGCTCCATTGATTTTATCCTTTATTGAATATAACAGTTGATGATTTTCATTGCTATAGTAGACAGATTTTCCCTGATATATACCTAGGACAATGAAACTCTTAGTTTTACTTTTCAAAATTTCCTTTCTAAATTATAAGTTTTATACAGTCCATTTATGATTTTTCCTCTTTGGAATACTTTATTATAAAAGAACATAAAATATATAGTCATAAATAAAACTGAAACAACTCCCCATGAAATATTGCCATATGTGATAAAGAGGTATGCAAAGAATATTATAATTAGTGGTAATATGATAAGAGATAAATAGGTAAAAAAGACATTCTTTCGCTCTCTTAACACGAAGTCTCTCATTGCTTTTTCCTCTAATTGAAGTTTTTCAACTTTCCTCTCACGATGGTACGTAACATAACAAACAACAAAGGCTATTATAAAGGAAATCAGGATGCCTATCATTAAAAATTGATATCTTCCCAGAATGGTTAAATAGTATTTGGAATTAACTTTTCCAATTATGACATAAATAATCATGACCATGCTACTGCCAGCAGTTTCCAAAAAAGAAGTCTTCTTTCTTACTATGTATAAACTAGAATCTTTTTTATCAAAATAAACTGGATTTTTATCAATTGTTCCTATAGGAACCATATTTTTTAAATATTTTTTCATATATCATTTTCCTTAGGGGAATATTTTTTGTCTAACATATGAACCACTTTAAATCTCTGTATTGGTTTCGTGTTTAATAACAATAGGGGGAACATAAAAAATAAAATGGCTAAAAACAAAAACAAAAAATTAGAAGTCAATAAATAAACTATAGAAAAAAGCACTGGAAAAAGAAATGCCAATAATATAATTAGATAGCTCTTAACTATATTTTTCTTCTCATTTTTAAGAAAAGTTATCATATCAACGTTTGAAAGCACAAAGGGACTAATAGTTAATTCTTCATTCAAAGCTGGTCTGTAGATGAGTTTTGAGACAATGATCATTAGAAAAAAACCAAAAGTCAAGGGCCAAAAACCACTAAACACCTGAACTTTTGTTATTTCTCTTACAATCACATAAAGGATAAGTGCTACTCCTGTTGAGAAAGCGATAGGAGACACTTTAAACTTTCTTTTAGAATGACCTAAGAACATCTTGTCTGTTTTCTTATCAAAAAAAACTGTTTCCCTTTCAAAATTACCAATGCCTACAAATTCAACGTCCTTTAACTTTATAATTTGCTTTTCGTCCAAGAGAATCTCCTATTTTTCTTATCTGATGCATACTCAAACATTGCTTCCATATCATCCAAAGTTAGAAATCTAAGCAATAAACGCTATGTCTCCACTATTGGATACTGGCTAGTTTTAAAAAGAATGATTCCATACGTTTCTACCATTCAAAAGTATTTTCTATCAGTCTAGCATAAAAAAGAAGTTACAACAAGTTTTTCTTGATTTTTAAAGCGGTTTCATATAGAATAAAATCATCACCTTATTTTATAGATAATTGTGATAAATCATTTACAACCCGTCAATAGAAAGGGAGTTTTTCTCTATGTTAATCGGAATTCCAAAAGAAATTAAGAATAATGAAAACCGTGTCGCCCTCACACCTGCTGGTGTCCACAGCTTAGTCGTTCGTGGTCATCGCGTCCTTATCGAAACAAATGCTGGTCTCGGTTCAGGATTTACTGATGATGACTATCAAAAGCAAGGAGCTGAGATTGTCGCTACTTCTGGTGAAGCTTGGGCTGCAGAGTTAGTCGTGAAAGTAAAAGAACCATTAACTTCTGAATATGGTTACTTACGTGACGACCTGCTTCTCTTCACCTACTTGCACATGGCCGCTGCTCCTGAATTAGCAGATGCTATGCTAGTAGCGAAAACAACGGGGATTGCCTATGAAACTATTCGTGATTCCCAAGGTCAGTTACCACTCCTCGTTCCTATGAGTGAGGTTGCAGGCCGTATGGCAGTCCAAATCGGTGCTCATTTCCTAACTAAGCAAGCAGGAGGTTCTGGTGTCCTACTGGGTGGTGTACCGGGTGTACCTAAAGGGAAAGTAACCATCATCGGTGGCGGTGTCGTAGGGACCCATGCTGCCCGCATCGCTTTAGGATTGGGAGCTCAAGTAACCATCCTTGATATCAGTGCTAAACGTCTCTCCGTTTTAGAGGAGGTCTTTGGCCACCAAATTCAAACTCTCATGTCCAATTCATTCAACATCGAAGCTAGTGTGAGAGATGCGGATGTGGTGATCGGAGCGGTTCTCATTCCTGGTGCCAAGGCACCAAAATTGGTGACAGATGAGATGGTCAAACAAATGCGTCCAGGATCTGTCATCGTTGACGTTGCCGTTGACCAAGGTGGCGTTATCGAGACAGCTGACCGTGTGACAACGCACGATGAGCCTGTATATGAAAAACACGGTGTGCTCCACTATGCCGTTGCCAACATCCCTGGTGCAGTTGCCCGTACTTCTACCATCGCCCTAACCAATGTCACTCTTCCTTATATCGAAGCTTTGGCCGAAAAAGGATTTGTACAATCAATTGCTGAAGATGAGGGCTTGCGCCAAGGTGTTACCACTTATCAAGGTTACTTAACCAGTCTTCCAGTAGCCCAAGGCCTCGATAAAAAACATACTCCAATTGATGAACTAGTATAAAAAATCTAATTATCAGATAAAAGAAAGAGCAATTCCACCTGAACTGCTCTTTTTTGCTATTCTGTTTCTTCTTGGACTTCTTCACGCTCTTCATTTTTAATTGGAGCTGGTTCATAGGCTCGGATAATCTGAGCGACAACTGGATGGCGAACCACATCCTTGGCTGAAAAATGAACAAAGTCAATCTGGTGAATGTTCTTAAGCTTTTCTTGGGCATCAATCAAACCGGACTTGACATTACGTGGCAGGTCAATCTGACTGATATCTCCATTGACAATCATCTTAGAATTAAAGCCTAAACGAGTCAAAAACATCTTCATCTGCATGATGGTCGTATTTTGCGCCTCATCGAGAATGACAAAGGCATCATCCAAGGTTCGTCCACGCATATAGGCAAGGGGCGCAATCTCGATAATTTCACGCTCCATGAGTCGAGTAGTTTGGTCTTTCCCCAAAATCTGATACAAGGCATCATAAACAGGGCGAAGGTAAGGATCGACCTTTTCCTTGAGGTCACCCGGAAGAAATCCAAGACTCTCACCTGCTTCCACTGCTGGACGAGTCAGGATAATTCGCTTAACCTGACCACGTTTAAGAGCTGTCACTGCCAAAGTAACTGCAAGAAAGGTCTTCCCTGTCCCTGCAGGCCCAATTCCAAAGGTCACATCATGCTGTTTAACACTATCCACATAAAGTTTTTGACCCAGAGTTTTGACACGGATCGGTTTCCCAGTATTATCTTTGATGATTTCTTCTTCATAAAGGGCGACAAACTTATCAATTTCATCGTTTTTGACCATACTAATTGCAGTCACCACATCTGGCGTACCAACGGTCATCCCACGGTTCACCAAGACCATGAGAGCTTGAATAACCTGACGGGCTTCCTCGCAAGCAGACTCTTCTCCCAAAACCTGGACAATCTCCGTACGAGCATGAATCACCACATCAAGCTCTTCTTCCATTAAACGAAGATGGCGCTCATTGGAACCAAAAAGATGAAACAGATCATCTGGATGACTCAGTTGAATGTCTATTGAATGTTCCTTCAAATAAAGAACCTCTCTAATCCTTTTATTTCTTTTTATTATAGCAAAGGGGTGGAGAAATTACTAGCCCAAACCCAGTGAATCATGCTAGTGTTCTAAGTATTCTTGCCAAATAACGTCAAAGTCTCCTAGGTTAAAAGAGAAACTGGCATGTTCTTCTAAAAAGCGACTCACCTCATCAAAATCATCTGTGTGTTTTGGAAAGGCTGATTCTTCAAAAGCAAGGTCTGCCAAGATAGCCTTGGGACTGTTACTTTTAGGATTGCGCTCGGTCATGAGCCAAGTGTAAAATGATTTTCTCATAAATCTCCCTAAATCAACTCTGTCCCAAACTGGTCTTGCTTGATTTTGCCAGCCTTCATCAAGCCACCGAGTGCTTTCTTGAACTGACCTTTAGAAATGCCAAAGGTTGCCTTGATATCCTCAGGAGATGACTTATCATTCAAGGTCATAAAACCGCCATTGCTTTCCAAGTAGGTCAAAATCATCTGAGCATCATTTTCCAACATCTCAAAAGAACGTGGTTTGAGGGAGAGGTTCAATGTGCGGTCCACTTCACGGAAACCAATAACACGCGCATCTAAAACTTGACCCAAACGTGGCTCTGCATAGCGCTCGCTAGGATGGATAAAACCAAGCATGTTATTTTCTGGCAGATAGACAAAGGTCCCTGACAGCTTGAGGCGGTAAACAATGGCTGGCCAGTTTTGGTTCTGCATGTTGTTGTAGGCAGGACGAGCCAGACGTTGGAAGTCTTCTTGATAGGCCAAGAGTCCCCAGATGCGGTCTTTCTTGTCCACTTCAAGACGGATGTAGAGTTGGTCGCCCTTCTTAGGCCAAAGTTCCTTGAGCTCAGGGAGGATATCAAGTGACACTACGATTTCCTTATCAGGTAGGCCTGTATCCACAAAGACACCCAAGTCTTTACGAACTTCCGTTACAGTTCCCCAACCAAATTGGTCCTGAGTGGCAGTCACTTCTAAGGTTGTCAGGCGGAGTTTTTGCTTCATATCCGTGTAGGCAAAACCTTTGACCGTATCCCCTACTGTATGTTGACCTTCTTCCTTGGCAAGAGCATAGGTTTGACCATCCTTTTGCACAAAGTAAAAACGATCGTTTTCATCGATGATCAGTCCAACGATAAAACTTGCAAGATTTGTATTCATATTTCCTTCTTTCGAATAAAACTCAGCCAGCAATGCCAACTGAGTTTTTCTGTTTATTTTTAGACTTCCAAAAGTTCTTTTTCTTTATTAGCAGTCATGTCATCGATGTGTTTAACAGCATCGTCTGTTACTTTTTGAATATCTTTTTCAAGAGTCTTCAATTCGTCTTCAGTGATTTCTTTTGCTTTTTCTTGTTTCTTAGCTTCATCCATAGCATCACGACGGATATTGCGGACAGCCACTTTAGCATTCTCACCGACCTTCTTCACTTCTTTAGCAAGGTCACGACGAGTTTCTTCTGTAAGAGCTGGGATAACCAAGCGAATCACAGAACCGTCGTTAGCTGGTGTGATACCAAGATCAGAAGCGTTCAAGGCACGTTCGATGTCTTTCAATGAAGATTTGTCAAATGGTGTGACCAACAAAACACGCGCTTCTGGAATCGTAATTGAAGCGATTTGGTTAAGAGGAGTTTCTACTCCGTAGTATTCTACATGTACACGGTCAAGCAAGCTTGCATTGGCACGACCGGCACGGATACCACCAAATTCACGAGCAAGTGATTGGTGAGACTGGGTCATTCTCTCTTTAGCTTTTTCAATAATTACGTTAGCCATAATCTTTCTTATTCCTTTTCTTCGATATTATTTGAAACTGTTGTTCCGATATTTTCACCAAATACGACACGTTTGATATTGCCTGGTTGGTTCATGTTGAAGACAACCAAGTCAATGTCGTTATCCATTGAGAGAGTTGAAGCTGTTGAATCCATGATACGAAGACCTTTATTGATAACATCACGGTGGGTCAATTCTTCAAATTTAACAGCTGTCTTGTCCTTCTTAGGATCGGCATTGTAAACACCATCGACACCATTTTTGGCCATAAGGATGGCATCCGCTTCGATTTCAGCTGCACGAAGAGCCGCTGTTGTATCTGTTGAGAAGTAAGGTGAACCAATTCCGGCACCAAAGATAACGATACGTCCTTTTTCAAGGTGACGAAGGGCACGTCCACGGACATAAGGCTCTGCCACTTGTTGCATAGCAATAGCTGTTTGCACACGTGTATCAACCCCAACTTGTTGCAATGAATCTGCCATCACAAGAGCATTCATAACAGTCCCAAGCATTCCTGTGTAATCTGCCTGAACGCGGTCCATACCTGCTTCTGCTGCAGGTTCTCCACGCCAGAGATTTCCTCCACCAATAACAAGGGCAATTTCGATACCTAAGTTATGAACTTCTTGAATCTCTTTTGCGATTGTTTGAACTGTTTGGATATCAATCCCTACGCCTCGTTCACCGGCAAGGGCTTCACCTGATAACTTGATTAAAATACGTTTATACTTGGGATTCGCCATTTTCACTCTCCTTTTTTTATCCTACCTATTTTATCACAATTTCTAAGATTTTTATAGTATCATGAGCAATTCTTTCAAAAAAATTAGACCGTTAAAAATTCCTCTAAGTCGCTAAGAGCACGCTCTGCAATTTTTTCATAACGAGCCTTCTTATCACGGATACGCTCGCCTTCCAACTCCTTGATGATTCCAAAATTGACATTCATTGGTTGGAAATGCTTGCTGTCTGCATGGGTGATGTAATGAGCTAAGCTTCCGATAGCCGTCGTCTCTGGGAAAATAGCTTGGTTTTCTCCCTTGAAAAGACGAGCTGCGTTAATTCCCGCAACTAATCCTGACGCCGCTGATTCAACATAACCCTCTACACCCGTCATCTGACCAGCAAAGAAGAGATTTGGTTGTTTCTTAGAACGGTAAGTCTGCTCAAGAAGATTTGGTGAATCCATATAAGAATTGCGGTGCATGACACCATAACGTACAAACTCAGCATTTTCAAGACCTGGAATCATTTGGAAGACACGCTTTTGTTCTCCCCATTTGAGGTGAGTCTGGAAACCGACGATATTATAGAGGCTACCAGCTGCATTGTCCTGACGAAGCTGAACCACTGCATAAGGGGTTTTGAATTCTCCATCACGAGGTCCTGTGTAGTCGTCCGGATACTCAAGACCCACTGGTTTCATAGGACCATAAAGCATGGTTTTAATACCTCGTTTGGCCATGACTTCGATAGGCATACAGCCTTCAAAATACTTTTCTTTTTCAAAAGAATTGAGCGGTGCTTCTTCTGCATTAACCAAGGCTTCATGGAAATCCATAAACTCTTGTTTGGTCATGGGCGCATTGAGATAGGCCGCTTCCCCCTTATCATAACGAGACTTAAGATAAACCTTGCTCATATCGATGGTGTTGACATCGATAATAGGCGCTGCCGCATCATAGAAATAGAAACCATCGCCGTCATTAAGGGCATGAATCTTTTCAGCCAAAGCATCACTGGTCAAGGGACCAGTCGCCACAACTGTAATAACATCTGTCGGCAATTCTGTAATTTCATCACGAACCACTTCAATCAAGGGGTGGTTGGCAACTTTTTCGGTTACCATTTGGGAGAAACCATCGCGGTCAACCGCAAGGGCACCACCTGCAGGAACACGTGTAGCCTCAGCAGATTCCAAGATAACAGAACCCAAGCGACGCATTTCTTCCTTGAGGAGACCCACTGCATTTGTCAAAGCATCCCCACGAAGAGAATTGGAACAAACCAACTCTGCAAAATTGTCTGTTTTGTGCTGAGGTGTTGACTTGACACCACGCATTTCATAAAGTTTAACTGGAATACCACGTTCTGCGATTTGGTAGGCTGCTTCAGAACCTGCCAAACCAGCACCGATAACATTGATATAAGATTGAGACACGACACTAATACCTCTTTGGGTGGAACCTAAGTTCATATCAAAACAAGGCACTGGCTTGTTTAACACCCACAAATCTTTCTATTTTTTCTTCTACTAGTATAACAAAAAAAGGGAAGAAGGCAAACTTCCCTGTTTAGTCATTTTCTTGATGTAAAGAGATAGTGAGTATTCCAATTAAAAATCAATTATATGCTACTCTATAAAATCTCTTCCACGTAACGGATCGATAGGGACTGTTATTCTATCTCTTGCTATAACCGTATTATCTAAAACAGCATAACATTCAACATAGTGGTCTCCTTTAAACTGAGAATCTTCGTGATGTTTTATTTTACCTGAAAAATAGCACCACGCTCACAATTTCTTCTAATCGCCTCAGCTCCAATATTTCTTACTTTCCAATAATATTTAACATCAGACAAAAGATTATCTGGAATATCTGATTTTATAATTTCAAAATCAAGAGATTTTCTATTTTTAATCTTAAATCTACTTTTTAAAAAGTCTGAAAGAAGTGCTTTTCGAAAACCATCTTGTGTAATTTCACACTCCAAAACAATATTATATTCGATATTAACATTAAACAATTCATCAATAAATTCTTCATTCGAAGCTCGATTTGTTGTAGAAGTGGATTGAGCGAATTTTCTACCAAATAGCTGTCTATAAACTTCAGTAAGTTTCTCTTCTGAAGCGTCTTCTATTTTCTTTAGAGCTTGCTTAGCTTTATTGACAAATTTTGCTCCATCATTATTATAAATCTTTTGATTACTACCTAAAGCATACCAATACTCTCTATTTTTATCTTGGTTTGAAAAGTATTCAAAAATATCTTTCAAGAGAATATTGTAATCAGAGTAATATATTTCAGAAATACCTTTATCATCAATTAAATCAGATATCAAAGTATCTATCAACAACCCCTTAAATGAAAAGCCCATATGATTTTTCCATTGTCGTATGAGCCTTGTTAAGTTAGAAAAATGATTATTAAAATTCGAATTTAAAGATTTAGATTTTTCAATTTCAGGCTTTGGTTTAGTAGTTTTCCAAGAGCCTCCGTTACGAGAATCAGGATATTTAAAATTACCATCAGATTGTTCGAAAGCTGGAACTAACTCAATTTTTCCACCATCCGAAAAATCAATAACAACGACCTGTCCGTCTCCTTTTATTTTTGTATTTGGGTATCTTTTTAGTAATTCGTTTTTTATTTCCTGTAGAAGTGCTGATTGACCATTACCCTCATAAGAATCAAATCGTCTATACACTTCTGAGGGTAGTGAAAAAATATAATCAAAATCACTAACATTTCGAACAGCCGTCGTTCTCCCCACACTACCAACAATCAAACCATTGTCAATTTCTTCATCTTCAAGCTCATCTAAGGAATAGTATTTTCGATTAAGTCGTTTCGTAATCTCTTTTAATCTATTCTTCCATTTTTCCCATTCCTCGTCCGTCATGGGGAGTTCGTCTTCGCAAAATTCTTTAAAATCATTAGATAAAGACATTACTCTTCCTCCTTAATTTCCATCAATTCTTTTGGAATAAAGTATCTATAATCTTCCTCATAATCATTATCTTTTCTCGATTTTATTAGTTTTGAAGCCTTGGATACATTTTTGGGAGAAGCATTAGAAAGTTGACTATAAGTAGCATCTCTTCGAAATTTTAATTCTTCGAAAGATTCTTGGATTTCACTTGATGGTTTTCCATTGTAAACCACCTCAGATAAAAGAATTTCAGCTAACACTTTAAAATTCCAAATCTCATCAACAGATTTCCTCTCCAAAGCTAGTCGTTCCTCAAAGTTAAACTCCTTGGTGATGCTAAAAATTATTGTAGTGACTAATGATAAAAATGCTGTAACAAGCTTTATCCAATATTCATCAAACCAAAGTATTCCAACTAAGCCAGAAGAGACAACTCCAGAAATGATTATTGTTGCTATTCTAAACCATCGAATATAGCTTTCTAACTCGTCCATTCTAACCGCATGAATTTTATGAGTCCAACCTACATTTACTATAAATTTTTTAAGTTGAAAGTGTAATTTTTCTTGATTTTTCGACATTAAACCTCCTCCTTACTATTTTTGCTTATCTTGGTATGTTTCCCAAACAAATGACACTACCGTTAATGCAGATCCTACAACAACTGAAGCATACCTTGGTGGCAATTCTATAAAGTTAGCTCCCTTACCATGACCATCACCTTTATCATTTCTAAGACTGTTAATACCCTTGATAATTTGATTCAAACCACTTAGAACTAGCTTTACATCTTGATTATTTTTTGCTGAAATATTTTCATTAGAATCCAAGTTTAAAAATTTAAAGACTTTCTTTTGCAAAGTTGCAATATCATTAGAATTAGAATACTCAATTTTTTCATGGTCTAAAATATGTTTAAAACATGATTCCAACAATTCCTTAGCTTTTCCAATAGCGTCCGCTGGAGAGCGAGAAATCATTTCATTCATAATCCCCATTTGCTTATCTATATAGTCGCTATCAAAATAGTCAGATAAAGATTCAGCAACATTATTTAAGTAGGCCATTTGTGAGACTTCATACTTCGAAAGTCTCTCTTTCAATTTCAATGCCTGAGAGTTCCTCTCTTCAGTTTTCTCGTAATATGAGTCAGGAAGGTCTTCATAATATCTAAGTAAATCTAAAGCTAATTTTAAAACCAGTTCATCTGGTTCGTTATCTACAAAAGCCTGTAAAGCTTTCCCTTTTGAACCTCCATATTTCTCTTGAATATTTACTCCTACTGAATTAAAAGTAAAATTAGCAAAAGTAGAGTTAGAAAAATTTAATACATAACCGTCACTATTAAAAAATACTTTTATAAAACTCTTATCTTGAAAATTTAATTCCATATCAAGTTCCCTAGATTTAAAATATCAACTCGCTTCAAACAAATCCAGTTGACCAAAACTTTCTTCGAGTTTCTGTTGCTTTGCAATTACATCACTATTTCGTAAATCTGACACTAACTTTTCAGCAATATACCACATCATTACTGGTGGAATAGCATTCCCCAGCATTCTATATTGAGCACCTTCTGAACCAAGCAATTCATAGTTTTCTGGAAACGACTGAATACGTGCAACCTCTCTTGGAGTATAGCGACGGTAACGTCCATTTTCTAACAAAACAGGGTCAGTGCTATTTAAGGATACTTTTGCTAAATGAGAACTAACCGTATTACTCGGCTGTTCAATGTCTTGTGCTCGTCCTTTATTCATTTTTTTGCCAGATTTACTATTTAGCATTCCTTGCACAGCCCTCTCGCTAAAATAATACTTTTCATCAATATCTTGCTGAAGAATTACTTTTAGTGGTGTATAATCTTCTACATTTTGAATAGGCTCTTCAGGAAATTCAAAAGTAAAATTCAAATCCTTTCGAATACCAACAATAAACACTCGCTCTCTCTTTTGCGGAACGCCGTATTTGGTGGCTACGCAAAGTTTATAAGAAACATTATAACCAGCTTTTTCGAACTCTTCAATAATTAGAGGAAAGGCTTCTTTATTGTTTGCAGACAAAATTCCCTTAACATTTTCGGCAAAAAATGCTTTTGGTTGATGAGCTTTTAACACTCGCACCATCTCAAAAAACAATGTCCCTTTTTCGTCTTTTATTCCTAAGCGTTTCGGATTTTGAGCACTGACAGAAAATGATTGACAAGGAAAACCTCCCGTTAAAATATCGAAAGATGGGATTTCATCTGATTTTATTTCTCGGATATTTCGATTGTCTGGAGTAACACCAAAATTCTTTTCAAACATTTTATTGGCACTGTCTTCAATATCATTTGCATAGACAATCTCAATTTGATTATCGGCATAATGTTTACCTAAAAAATCAAATCCACCAGCAAAACCAATATCCGTTCCACCTCCTCCACTAAAAAGAGAGGCAATTTTTAGTTTCTTCAAATTAAATTCTCCTCAAAGCCAACTGACGATGAAAAACGGACATCATATCCATCTTTTCTCTCAATCAGAAGCATCTTCTCATTTTTGACTAACTCATACAAATTCTTGATAATAAACAATTTTTTGCTATGTTTAGAAATCTGCAAACGATAAATATAGTATCTATCACGCACAGATTTAGCAGTTCGCCATTCGTTCGGTGTGATATGAAACGAATTAAAAGTAATAGAAGCATTGCTGACAGTTGTTTTGACTTCAATATACTTTCTCAGCTCAGAATCATCACACTCAAAAGATTGAACATCGTAGCCGACACCAAACTGTGTTGGAATAAAATTCACCAGATGGAGCAACTGTTCTTGCCCATGTTCTCGTAATTTTTGTTTTTCATGATTGATAACAATAGCTTCTCCCGAACTCCCTACAACAGCGGTAGAGATTTTCTCGCTGTATTCGATGTGTTCAGTTAGATGTCCGATAATATCTGTTTTCTCTTCAGTAAAATCAATATCACTTGGAAGGTAGAGATTAAAGTTTGTCCTAAAATCAATATCTCCTAAATCACGATTGACATATTCGAACCAAGCACTTCTAAAATTTCGAACATCTTCAATTGTTGTAGAAGCATTTCCAATAAATTGAGCATAGCCATCAAAGGTAGCATCTGATTGCAAAAAGTCATTTATTGCTTGCTCTTCCATAGAATTTATTTTATACCTACCACCTTGAACAGTTAGTAAACTCGCTATAACCATGTAATCTAAAATATCTTTGGCATATCGAATAACATCTCCTTTAGTATCGTAAGCTACTTTAGACGCTCTATTCTCTTTGATACGATTCCATATTTCCAAAACAGGCTCTCTATCACGAGTACATCTCAAATCATTAAAGATACAATGGGCGACTTCTTCATCGGTGAGGTAAATAGTTTTTTCTTCAGCTTGTGAGGCTTCTGTAAATAGTTCCAGTAGATACTGAGCTGGCTTAAATTGAACTCCGATTTGACAAAGTTTAACAATCTCGTTATCTTTTAGATGCCCACCAGGATATTCAAAATTATACAAAAAGGTTTTAAAAAAGCGAATAAGGTCTTGGTCTTCAGTCAATTCCTTAGCCCTATTTCCTGAATAGACAAAGCCCTCTTTCTCAATCATCATTCCAAACAAAGAAGAAATCTCTGTTCGCCAGTTATTGATTGTTTTCTCTGTTTTATCTGCATTTCCTGCATATTGTTTGATAATGTCATTTAGTTGCTGACTAAATTCCTTTTTAGGCAATATTCCCAAATAAGAAATATTCGTTGCCATATAAACAAGTACATTTTCGACATCATTTTTAAAACGAGGTCTTGGGTGATGTAGTCTAAAATAATATTTCTCTGGAACTTGATACATAGTTATTCTTCGTTATTTTTTAAATATTTCAGTAAATTGTTTGCAATCTGCTGAGCCATTAAAGGAGGAACAGCATTACCAACTTGTCTAAATTGCTGTGTTTTACTTCCGTAAAAGATAAAATCATCTGGAAAAGATTGTAGACGAGCAGATTCCCTCACTGTTGGCACACGATTATACTTATAGTGGAAATGATGTCTATGCCCCGTATCAATCGTAGGAGCTGGCTTCCAACTAGCAAATCGTGTCCAAGCGACATTAAATTTTCTTGTTTCTCGTAATTCCTCTGGGAGATTTTTATAATTTCCACCGTCAGGGACAAGGGCAATTGTACTTATCACTTTTTCTGAATGCTTGGCTGCAACGTGGTTCAAAACCACGTTTGAACGTTTTCGCATTAGTTTTTGATAATCATTTTGTGGTTCTGAAACATAAGACATTTCTATCTCGCCAAGTTCATTTTCTAATGTTGGTAAATCAGAAATTGCCATCTCTGTTGTAATGATTGTTCCCAATGCTTCAGGATATTCAAATCCATCATTCCTCGTCCCCACAAAAATAACACGTTTTCTATTTTGAGGAACTCCATAGTCAGAGGCCAGCAACACTTTAAACTGAACCTTATAACCCATTTTCGAAAATTCTTCTATGATAGTATCTTTTATTTGCCCTTTAAACAAACTAACAATCCCAATCACATTTTCAATGACAAAAGCAGTTGGCTTTATTTCTCGAACCAATCGAATATAAGACAAATAAAGTTTGTTCCTTGGATCATCAAATTTTCTAGGTCCAGAAAGCGACATCCCCTGACAAGGGGGACCACCTACAATTATGTCAATTTTTTGTTCTCCAATTATTGGTTTTATATCTTCCTCATAAGATATATTCGCAATATCTCCACATAATATTTCTGAATTCTGATGATTTTTTTGAAAGGTTTCTAAGGCTTTTTCGTCATTATCAATTCCTAATAGAACATTAAATCCAGCCATCTCGAATCCATAAGATAGACCACCTGCTCCTGAAAATAAATCTACAATGTTATATTTTTTCAACTGATAAACTCCACACTATTTTCTCATATATAATTATACCATACTGCGTACTTAAAAATAATTCTAATAGAGTACATTATATATATTCAACGTAAACTGAATGAACATTGTTTTTATTTATTCACTACTCAATCAATTCTATGATTTAGACTCCGAATATTATCATCACTAATTAAGTTAAACAGAAACAGACAGAATTATTAAATCCTGTCTCCCTTTATTGTTGTTCTTCCCAGTCATGGTAGGCTGCGTAGAGCTGGCTTTTATTCCACTGGTAAATCTTAGCAACTTCCTTAATAGCTTGGTTTTTCTTCATACCTTGCTGGATACGGGTTTGAATTTCTACGAACAAGTCTTCCTCGTCTTTTTCTTCCACATCCTGACTGGCACCTTCAACGATGAGAAGGCATTCTCCCTTAAGTGGCGTTTCAGCTATGCTTTCTAATAACTCTAAAATGGTACCTCTTTGGTATTCTTCATAGATTTTGGTCAATTCTCTAACCAAGGCCACCGAGCGGTCACCGTAGACTTCTAGCATATTTTCCAACGTATCTGCTACACGATGAGGCGATTCATAGAAAATCTGAGTTTCAGGATAATCTTTTTTTGAGTCGAAAAATTGCTTTTGCTGGCCTGATTTTCTCGGTAAAAAGCCGTAAAAGATATGTGGCTGTGGCGCTAAACCACTGGCAATCAAGGCAGAAATTCCTGCAGAGGCACCTGGAACAGTCACAACCGCAATTTCTTCCTCAATGGCTACCTTAACCAAATCATGACCAGGGTCTGAGATGCTAGGTAGACCCGCGTCGGATACCTGAGCAATACTTTGCCCTGCTTTCAGGAAATCAATCAAATCAGGAATCTTTTCCTTGGCATTGTGCTCATGAAAACTGATTTGCTTGGTAGAAATGTCAAAATGCTTGAGCAATAGGCCTGTATTGCGCGTGTCCTCAGCAGCAATCCAGTCCACTTCTTTCAAGGTCTGGATAGCTCGAAAGGTCATATCATCTAAATTGCCAATCGGCGTTGCCACTAGGTACAGCTTGCCATAGGGAGACTGCCCCTTAAAACTTTTTTGAATCTGCATGCCTACTCCCTGTATAACAACTCGTCACAGAACATACATTCCTCGTCCTGCTCTCGACGTTGTCCATAAAAATCATTACAAACGTGAAATCCATCACGGTAAATGCGACGGACACTTTCACGAACATGCTTAGCCTTGACGGGAGCATCTGCTTCCACCTCACCCAAGCGTTCTCGTAACTTACTATTTTCCAAACGAAGAGCTGTATTTTCCTCTACCAGGCTCTTGAGATTTTTCTTGATGGCTTCAACATCGGCCAAGGTTACCAATAACTGTTGGGAAAAATCGTCCAGCGCGTCAAATAATTCTTTTTTGTCCATAAAACAGCCCTTTCCTTTCTTTATCATTCATTTTTGAGTTTATATTTCTTTCAAGACCAGATATTCCATGGCATTTTGAAAGCTGACATTAGCTTGCCACATTTTTCTAGCTTCTAGCAAATCTTGTAAAATCACTCTTACTCTTGCTTGTAGGATATCTTGTCCACAGAGAACTTCAAGAATCCGTAAAACCTGATCTTGTTTTTCCTTGTCATCTGCCAAGTTGGCTAATTTAGCAACCTGCAGATAACTTTCTTTTTTCTTAGCTACTAACCAAGTCAGCAGGCGTTCACTTTCATCGACCAAGGTCCAAAAACTTGCCTGATTTGCCAACTTTTCTGCTTCAGCTCGCGATTGACTAAACTGAGCTAAAAGAGTCGCTTTTTTCTTAACCAGTCCCATTTGTTCTAAGAGCAAGATCAGCTTCTCTTCTTGTTTTTTAAAGTGGAAAATCTGGGTCCGACTTCGGATTGTCGGTAAAATCTTTTCTTCATCGCTTGTCAAGAAGAAAATATAAACCTCACTCTGGGGTTCTTCGATGACCTTGAGCAGAGAATTGGCTGCGTTGGGGTGCATCTTCTCAGCTTGCTCGATAATAAAAACCTGCTGCTGGCTTTCAATTCCTGCTTGGGAAAACTGGCCCACCAATTCCCGAATGCGTTCTGTCTTAATGACCTGATTGACTGGCTTAATCAAAGTGACATCGGGAAACTCTCCCTTTTCAATCAGCTTACAATTTCGGCATTTCTCACATGGTAAAACACCTACTTTATCTGTACAAAAGAGGCTCTTAGCTAAAAATTGCGCCATTTCCAAGCTTCCAAAGAAACCTGAAAAGAGGTAGGCATGATTGAGCTGGTCTTGTTCTAGGATACGGACAAATCGGTCAAACTGATCTGGTTGCCAGGCCTTTAGTTGATCTTGTTTCATTTAGCCAATCCCATTCTATCAAACAAGACAGTCTTGGTAGTTTCCACAACTTGCTCCAAAGGAAAACTAGCATCAATCTTGACAATACGACTTCCTTCTTTGTCCAGAAGAGAAAGGTAACCTTGACGGACTTTTTTATGCAAGTCCAACCCTTCCAAGTCCAAACGATTGACCTCACGATTGCTATTAGCAGCAATGCGAGCCAGTCCTTCTTCCACCTCGATGTCAAAATAGAGTGTCAAATCGGGTTTGAGGCCATCTGTCGCAAACTGGTTAAGCCAGTCAATGGCTTCAATGTCCAAACCACGACCAAATCCCTGATAGGCAACAGAACTATCGATAAAACGATCCATAATGACCAACTTACCAGCTTCAAGGGCAGGGAGAACTTTTTCCACCAAGTGCTGTCTGCGACTGGCGATATAGAGCAAAAGCTCTGTTTTAGCATCCATCTGAGTATGACTTGGATCCAAAATTACTTCCCGAATCTTCTCCCCAATCAAGACTCCGCCAGGTTCACGGGTCGTCAGCACCTCTACCCCTTTTTCCTCTAAAATTGGTAGCAGAGCCTCTAAAACACTGGTCTTGCCTGCTCCCTCTGGTCCCTCAAGAGAGACTAAAAATCCTTTTGACATGTCTAACTCATTTCTTTTTTACTACTTCTATTCTATCAAAAAAATAGGGGTTTGTGACAATCTTTTTGTCTTCTCATTTCATACTCAATGAAAATCAAAGAGCAAACTAGGAAGCTAGCCGCAGGTTGCTCAAAACACTGTTTTGAGGTTGCAGATGGAAGCTGACGCAGTTTGAAGAGATTTTCGAAGAGTATCAACCACCATAAAAGAGGCAGTCAAAGCCACCTCTTATTTACCTAGTTCTTGTGTTCGTTTGTAGGCTTGACCAACTGCCTCCATGACTGTCCCTCGAAAAGCATGCGCTTCTAGGCTTGCTACACCAGCGATAGTCGAACCGCCTGGGCTACAAACTTGGTCTTTCAATACTCCAGGATGTTGCTGACTTTCTAGAACCAATTGCCCAGCTCCTACCACAGTTTGAGCCGCCATTTTCAATGCTGTTTCTCGTGGCAATCCAGTCTGAACACCTGCATCTGCTAAGGCCTCAATAAAGAGATAGACAAAGGCTGGTCCACAGCCTGCAAGACCTGTCGCCGCGTCGATTAAGCCTTCCCCAAGTTCAACCAAGAGACCAGCCTTGGCTAAAAGTTGACAAAAGAGTTTACTGTCCTCAGCCCTGCAATTAGAAGACAAGGCATAACTAATCACTCCTTGTCCGATAGAAGCAGGGGTATTTGGCATCATACGAATAATTCGGTGTTGACTTGGAAGAAGACTAACCAGTTTTTCCAAGGTCAATCCAGCTGCCATGGAAATCAAAATAAGACTTGCTCTTTTTTCAAGGATGGTCTGGTATTGAGAAAGCAAGTCTGAGAACTGTGCAGGCTTTACCCCTAGAAAAATCACATCTGCTTCTGCGAAAATTTCTTCGTTGCTGGAAGCCTGACCACCAAAGTCTGCAATGAAAGCATCTACCTTGGCTTGACTACGATTGGCAAGGAGAAGGTCATCGCCCGTCTTGGCCTGCAAAACAGCCTTGGCCAAGCTAGCACCCATATTCCCCAAACCGATAAATCCAATTTTCATCTCTTACTCCCTTGTCTGTCCGTCACCAGTAACCACATACTTGTAGCTAGTCAACTCCTTCAAGCCCATTGGACCACGCGCGTGCAGTTTCTGAGTTGAAATCCCCATTTCACATCCAAGACCAAATTGACCACCATCGGTAAAACGAGTTGAGGCATTGACATAGACAGCTGCAGAGTCCACTTGATCTGTAAAGTAAGCTGCAGTTTCAGCATTTTCTGTCACAATGGCGTCCGAATGATGGGTACTGTGGGCTTCAATATGGGCAACCGCTTCTTCTAAACTGCTCACAACCTTAATCGCTAGGACATAGTCTAAAAACTCAGTGTCAAAGTCTTGGGCCTCAGCTGCTTGACCTGAAACAAACTGACTTGCTTTTTCATCCAAGCGGAATTGAATTGGTTCCAACCCAGCTTCTTTTCGATTCTCAACCAGCACTTGCTCCAAGCGAGGAAGGAAGATTGCTGCCTTGTCTTCATGAACAAGTAAAACCTCCATGGCATTGCAGACAGAAGGACGACTGGTTTTGGCATTGTTGATGATAGACAGAGCTTTGTCTTCATCTGCATCCTTATCCACATAGACATGGACAATCCCAGTCCCGGTCTCGATAACAGGTACAATAGCATTCTCAACCACTGCATTGATCAAACCAGCTCCTCCACGAGGAATAAGAAGGTCTAGATATCCCTTGGCCTTCATCATAGCATAACTACTTTCACGGCTAGTATCTTCCACTAGTTGAATCACATCTGGGTGAATAGTAGTCGTCTCCAAGCCCTTCTTCAAAACTGTGACAATGGCATGGGCCGTTTGATAGGCATCCTTACCACTACGAAGAACAACTGCATTTCCACTCTTGAGAGCCAAAGCAGCCGCATCAGACGTCACATTTGGACGGCTTTCATAGATTATACCAATAACTCCCATAGCTACACGTTTCTTTGTGATAACCAAACCATTTTCAAGCTGATTGATTTCTAAAACTTCACCGATTGGATCTGGTAAAGCAACCACTTCACGAATCCCAGTTGCCATTGCTTCTATACGTCCTGCATCCAAATAAAGACGATCTAACATCACATCTGAGATTTTACCCTTAGCAGCTTCCATATCAATGGCATTGGCTGCTAAAATCTCCTCAGTAGCAGCCACTAAGTGGTCAGCCATGGCTAGCAGGGCTTGGTTTTTCACGACTTCACTAGCTGTGTTGATCGATTTTTTAACAGCCTGTACCTGTTCAAATTGTTCTTGTGTACTTACCATAGTTTACCTCTAAAATTCTGTAAAGAGTAGTTGGATTTCAGGAGTAATGGAAATCCAGTCATCACGGTGAATCAAGACCCCCTTGGCTTTTTGAGAACGCAACATATCCTCCAAAGCAGATGCTCCAAATTGCACACGTCCTTTTCCAAGTGATTTTCCACTTTCCTTGTCAAATACCGTCACGATATCACCGTAAGAAAAGGCTCCTTCTGCTTCAACAATACCAGATAAAAGGAGACTCTTTCCATGTTGAGAGAGAGCTTCTGCAGCCCCTCTATCAACCCAAATAGAACCTTGACTCTGAGCATAAAAGGCCAGCCATTGTTTCTGGGTACGAAGTCCCTTCTCTTGGGCAACAAAGTAGGAACCATCCTTGGTCTCCTCAGCTGCCTCAATCATGGCATCTGACTTTAAGGATGAGCAGATATAAACAGGAACTCCTGATTCCGTCGCGATAGTTGCAGCTTTGATTTTTGTTAGCATGCCCCCAGTTCCGTTTGAAGAGCCAGCTCCACCAGCCATATCAATAATCTCACGATTGATGGTCTCAATTTTCTCCAAGCGTTTGGCTCTTGAATCTGAATTAGGATTTCCAGTATAAAGACCGTCTACGTCTGTCAAGAGGACCAAAAGGTCAGCTTGGACCATGGCAGCTACCTGCGCACTCAGAGTGTCATTGTCCCCAACCTTGAGCTCATCAATAACGACACTGTCATTCTCATTGATAATAGGAATCGCCCCACGGCTAAGTAAAACTGACAAAGCCTGATGGGCATTTTTATAACGGCGCTTATCCACAAAATCATCCTGAGTCAGCAAAATTTGTGCAGAAACGATTTGGCGCAAGAGAAGATTGGTCGTGTATTCTTCCAACAAAAGCCCTTGTCCTACCGCTGCTGAAGCCTGTTTATCAGCAATCTTAGTCGGACGCTTTTTAAATCCTAAAGCCCCAAAACCTGCCGCAATGGCACCTGACGACACCAAAATCAATTCATGACCAGCCTCGTGCAGCATAGCCAACTGTTGGGTAATAGCTTTTACTTTACTACGTGATAAACTTCCATCCTCATTCGTCAGAGAAGAAGTCCCCACCTTAAAGACAATCCGTTTGAATTTCATAGTCTCACTCCGATTCTTCATATTTATCCATTATAACATGAATGGCAGGAAATAGAAAAGAGTTGATAGGAAAAAGGTCGAGACAAGCCATCTCAACCTTTTATCAAATCTAATTCTTTCTCAATCTCTCCAAGGTTTCCTTAAAAATCTCTGGGATATCTGCTGTAAATTCCAAGATCTCACCTGTTCGTGGATGCGTAAATCCTAGAGTCTTGGCATGAAGAAATTGTCCATGTCCTTTCAAAGTCTTGCGAGGACCATAGACTTCATCACCAGCGACTGGATGACCAATATAAGCCATGTGAACACGGATTTGATGGGTGCGGCCTGTTTCCAACTGCAGCTCCACTAAACTATAATCACCAAAGCGTTCCAAAACGTGGAAACGTGTCACTGCAGGCTTCCCTTTAGCAGTCACAGCCTGTTTCTTACGGTCTTTTTCACTACGGCCAATCGGAGCTTCAATGACACCACGATCATTAGGCAGATTTCCATGAACAATCGCCCAATATTTGCGAAGAGACTTTTTATCCTTGAGTTCTTGAGCAAGTGCTAGATGCGCCTCATCGTTTTTAGCAATCATGAGAAGGCCTGACGTATCCTTATCAATACGATGAACAATTCCTGGACGCAGAACCCCATTGATACCCGATAAATCCTTAATATGGTACATAAGGGCATTTACCAGAGTTCCACTAGTATGACCAGCACTCGGATGCACAACCATTCCTTGAGGCTTGTTAACGACGGCCACATCCTCATCTTGGTAGATGATATCTAGCGGAAGATTCTCAGGCACATACTCTAAAACCTCTGGTTCTGGCACATGGTAAGTGACGATATCGCCCTCTTGGACAGTGTATTTAGCTTTCTTGACTTGGCCATTGACCAAGACCTGACCTGATTTGATTTGTTCATTCGCGAGACTGCGTGATAATTCTGTCAAATCCGACAAAGCCTTATCCAAACGCAGGCCACCAGTTTCAATTTTAATTTCCATTTATTTCCTCTTTTAACATCGCAATCAATAAAATAATCACTCCAACAGTCAGATAGCTATCTGCCACATTGAAAATTGCAAAATTGATAAAGTCCACATGAAACATATCCACAACAAAGCCCTGACTGATCCTGTCAATAAAGTTTCCAAGACCACCTGCAATAATCAAGGTCAAACCCAAGACCATCCAGAGTGAGTCCTCCATATGTTTATGTAAATACCAAATGGCACCAACCACGACAACCAGAGTAATGACAGCGAATAACAACTGCTGATCTTGTAAGATAGAAAAGGCTGCCCCTCGATTTTGCAGGTAGGTCAAGCTAACGAAATTGGGAATCCAAGATCGTACTTCACCCAATGGAATTTGCTGGACGATATAGGATTTTACCAACTGATCAAGCCCAATCAAAAGCAGTACAATGACTGCCACTATTCCTCTTTTTTTCATGATTTCCTCTTCTGATTAAAATATTCTTGCATGACTTCTACAAAGAAAGTCCCAGCTTGACTCAGCTCCACTTCTTCACGTTTAACATAAACCATGCGATTATCTAGGTTATCCTTGAGACGAATAACTGTGATACCATTAACACTATCACTATCTAAAAATCCAGAACCTGTCGCATAAGCGTCCGTCCGCTCTAAAATACCATTCAAGGTAGCACGGTCTGTCACATTAAACATCTGTGAACTAGCACTGGTATCGACAAAATTCTCTGAATAATAAAGGTACTCGTCTTTCTCTTGAGTAAAACGAACCGTTGGTAAATCAGCTAAATCCTCCATGACCAATTCCTCTTTCTGGGCTAAAGGATGCCCTTCACGAAGATAAATATGGGTATGAAAGGGAATCAATTCAATGACCTCCAGACCTAGCTTTTCAATCCGTTGCATGATCCCTTTTTTATTTTGATTGTTGAGGTAGATAATCCCAATCTCACTGTGCCCTTGCGCTACTTCGTCTAAGATTTGAACAGTAGTTGATTCAAAAATACGAAAGTTCTTATAGTCAGGATAGCGCTCTGAAAAGGCCGTAATGGTTGGTGGCAAGAAGTCATAGTGCTGACTGGCAATGGAAAATTCATCTTTTTCTTCTTCAGGATTAGCATACTGATTTTGAAAAATATCAAATCCTTTAACCAATTCTTGCGCTTTTTCATAGAATTCCATACCACGACGAGTCAAGAAAGTCCCTGAGCTGGTCCGACGGAAAATCTTAAAACCCAACTCTTTTTCCAAATCACGAACAGAAATGGACAGACTCGGCTGACTAACATACATCTTTTCAGCAGCTTCACGGAAAGTACCACTATTGGCAATGGCAACAACATAGCGTAATTGTTGAATGTTCATCTTCTACCCCCAACTTCTTTATCTTTTCATTATACCATATTTTAGAAGTTTTCCATCGAAGAAAAATAATCTCAATCATAAAATGCATCTACTCTAAGAACGAACAAATCATGGGTATCAAAACAAAAAATAGGCTCTCCGAAAACTCGGAAAGCCTTATTTAATGCTACTTCTAGCTTCCTCGCCTTTACATTTCAAGGCTCGGGATAAAAAGGTTCACTGGACCTTTTTATTTAGCGATTGGGTAAACAGAAACTTGTTTTTTATCGCGTCCTTTACGTTCAAAGCGTACTACGCCTTCAACTTTAGCGAACAAAGTATCGTCTCCACCACGTCCAACGTTTACACCTGGATAGATGTGTGTACCACGTTGACGGTAAAGGATTGATCCACCTGTTACAGTTTGTCCGTCAGCTGCTTTAGCTCCAAGACGTTTCGCTTGTGAATCACGTCCGTTTGATGTAGAACCTCCACCTTTTTTGTGGGCGAAAAGTTGCAAGTTGTTAAGAGTCATTTTTAACATAATGTTTTCCTCCGTGTTAGTTTTCTGTGATAACTCTGGTTTGGACGAACTCAGAAGAGTTCTCCGATAAGTTTGCCATACCTAAGAAAAATGATTCAAAGAATAACTGGGTCATTTCTCTCTGGTGTGAAGGAAGATCTTTTGGTATTTCAACCATCAGATAGCCACCTTCATCTTCGTTTAATTCTAGGATTGGTTCATAGCCTGCAAATTTCTCAATAGAATTGATAAAGTTAATGGCAAGCGTAGAAACCGATGCACACACGACATCAAAGCCGTATTCGCCACTCTCGGCGTGTCCAGTAATTTCCGCACTCCTCAGCTCGCCATCTTCGGCTCTCTCAAAGACTGCTTGTATCATGTGTTCTCCTTAAAATTAAGCGTTAATTGCGTTGATGACAACTTTTGTATATGGTTGACGGTGACCTTGTTTACGGTGGCTACCTTTTTTAGGTTTGTACTTGTAAGTAACAACTTTCTTTTGTTTTCCTTGTTTTTCAACAGTTCCAACTACAGTAGCTCCAGCAACAAGTGGAGTTCCGACAACAGTGTTTTCACCACCAACAAGAACAACTTCGTTAAAAGTAACTTCTTGACCAGCTTCAACGTTCAATTTTTCAACGTAAACTGCTTGACCAACTTCAACTTTAACTTGTTTTCCGCCAGTTTTGATAATTGCGTATGTGCTCATTATGCACCTCCTATGATTTTTATGGGTTTCCCCGAATTTTTTGTGAAGACTCGCCTAGCATCGTGGGACAAACCACTTAAAAGAAGAGCTCTAAGTATAACAAAGAATAAACTAGGAATTGAGCCGAAGACATAACTTATGTTAGGCAAGGCGACAATGACGAAGTTTAAATTTGTTATACGACGAGCAACGATGTTCGTGCGGTTGCACAGGATTGTGCATAGTCAACTCTTCAAGTATAGCATATCTCCTATTTTCTTACAAGCAATAACACCTAAAATGAAGCTTTTTCTTTTACTTTTTTCCGCCACTTGGCAAAAAGCATGCTAATGTAAAAAATGCTCATCATAATAGGAACACCAAGAATGGTCTTTTCATGATAGAAAATCGTCAAATAAGCTGAAAAGACAACGCCAAGGACAAAACTACTAAGTAAGCTAACAAATATGAACCCTTCACGTAAAAAAGGAGTGTGCTTGGTTCTAAAATAATCTCCAAAAGCTAGCATGGTCCGTTTGATATTCCCTGTCATAAAAGCGTTATTATAGGCAATACCCGACACTTCACCAAAAGCAGTTGTCACCAGTCCCATACAGAAAGCCAAGGGCGGTACTAGATAGATATTATCTACAGTTTGTGGCACAAAACCAATAATGATTGATAAGATTGCCAAAGGAAGCAATGACAGAATGGGCTTTTTCACAATTCTCAATTTTTCCTTATAAATCGTTAGTAAAAAGACCCCCATCATAAAAGCTAGCAAGGTCATTACTTTGGCACTAGCATCTGAAACATTGTGTTGAATGAGCCCCACGGATAGAAAGACGACATTCCCAGTTTGTCCAGCTACAAGAGTATTCCCTCGCACAATAAAAGTATAGGCGTCTACATATCCTGCACAAAAAGTCAAAAAAAGCGCTAGCCTCTTAGACTGACGTGATATTTTTCTTATAGGTAATAACCTCATTTTCCCTCCCATTTCATTTACTCATCTCATTATTGTACCACTTTCTTTGGAAAAGACCTAGTAGCTTATTTGAAATTTTTTCCCCTCTGTTGGATAGTCCTGTCTATCTATGTTATAATGAAAGAAGGATTTGAAATCGGAAAAGGAGTAACTATGCTTAAATTAGGTGTCATTGGAACAGGGGCTATCAGTCACCACTTCATAGAAGCAGCCCATATCAGTGGAGAATACCAGCTGGTCGCAGTCTATTCTAGAAAACTAGAAACTGCGGCAACCTTTGCTTCTCGCTATCAAGATATCCAACTCTTTGATCAAGTAGAGGACTTCTTCAAGAGCTCCTTTGATGTTGTCTATATTGCTAGTCCAAACTCCTTGCATTTTGCTCAGGCAAAAGTTGCATTATCTGCTGGAAAACACGTCATTCTTGAAAAGCCAGCTGTCACTCAACCACAAGAATGGCTGGATTTGGTTCAAACAGCTGAGAAAAATCACTGTTTTATCTTCGAAGCAGCTCGTAATTACCACGAAGAAGCTTTTACTACTATCAAAAACTTTTTAGCAGACAAGCAAATTTTAGGGGCAGATTTCAACTATGCCAAGTATTCTTCCAAAATGCCTAACTTGTTGACTGGGGAGACACCAAATGTCTTCTCAAATCGTTTTGCTGGCGGTGCTCTCATGGATTTGGGGATTTATCCTCTCTACGCTGCCGTTCGTCTCTTTGGAAAAGCTCAAGACGCGACCTATCAGGCTCAACAGCTTGACAATAGCATGGACCTGAATGGAGACGGAATCCTCTTATACCCTGACTTTCAAATTCATATAAAAGCTGGGAAAAACATCACTTCCAATCTTCCTTGCGAAATTTATACGACAGATGGAACCTTGACCTTCAACACCATCGAGCATGTCAGCTCGGCTATTTTTACCGACCACCAAGGCAATCAAATCCAACTCCCTATCCAACAGGCTCCTCATACGATGACCGAGGAAGTCGCTGCATTTGCACACATGATCCAGCAACCAGATCTGAATCTCTACCAAACTTGGCTGGAAGATGCAAGTTCAGTTCATAAGCTACTATATACTATGCGCCAGACTGCTGGCATTAGATTTGAGGCAGAAAAATGAAAACCAAACTACCGACTGAATGGCAAGAACTGAGTGACCAACTCGGTTTCCAAGAATTCACCTCCATTCAAACTCAACTATTTGAGCCCCTTCTTGCTGGAGAAAACCTCCTAGGAGTGAGCCCAACAGGAACTGGTAAGACCCTAGCTTACCTTCTACCAAGTCTTCTCAGACTACAAAAGAAAAAAGCGCAGCAACTCTTGATTCTAGCACCAAATACGGAGCTTGCTGGACAGATTTTTGACGTATGTAAAACGTGGTCAGAAGCTATCGGCTTGACTGCCCAACTCTTCTTATCAGGTTCGAGTCAGAAACGCCAGATTGAACGTCTAAAAAAAGGACCAGAAATTCTGATTGGAACTCCTGGCCGTATCTTTGAACTCATTAAATTAAAAAAAATCAAGATGATGAATGTGGAAACCATCATTCTAGATGAATTTGACCAATTGCTCGATGATTCTCAGATACACTTTGTCGAGAAAATTACTCACTACGCACCTCGTGACCACCAACTTGTCTATATGAGTGCGACGACCAAGTTTAACAAAGAAAAAATTGCGCCTAACACACGTACCATTGATCTTTCTGACCAAAAATTGGACAACATCCAACACTTCTACATGCAGGTAGATCAACGTCACAGAGTGGATATGCTACGAAAACTGGCTCATGTGGAGGATTTCCGCGGTCTGGTCTTCTTTAACAGCCTATCAGACCTTGGAAGCGCAGAGGAAAAATTACAGTATCGGGATATCTTGGCTGTTTCCCTCGCTAGTGATGTCAATGTTAAATTTAGAAAAGTTATCTTAGAAAAGTTTAAAGACAAGCAACTAACCCTACTTCTCGCAACAGACCTTCTGGCACGTGGAATTGATATCGATAGTCTAGAATGCGTCGTAAACTTTGATGTCCCAAGAGATATCGAAACCTACACTCACCGTGCTGGACGTACTGGCCGTATGGGCAAGGAAGGTTATGTTATTACTCTCGTCACTCATCCAGAAGAAATCAAAAAACTTAAGAAGTTTACAAGTGTCCGTGAAATTGTCCTAAAAAATCAAGAACTCTATATCAAATAAGGTTGGCGAGAGCCAACCTCTGATTTAAAATAAAATCCTCAGAATACGAGTTTCTAAGGACCTTATCTCAAGACTGAGCCTAGGACAATAGTCCCTTATCTCCAAAAAAGCAACGTATTTGCCGTTGCTTTTTTGTGGTTGAGAACTATTTTGTCTCAGGCTCTTTTTGCTTACTAAAAATTAAAGAATTCCATAGCCTGTTTGAAAAGCAAATCAGTATACTCTGGGTCTTCTTGGGCAATAGTAACCTGATCTTGAATCATTTCCAAGTCATCTGTTATCATGCCGTCTGCACCCAAATGAACTGATTTATCAAAGGACTCTGAACTATTGATGGTCCAAACGTACAATTTCTGATCGGTATTCCAAAGCTTGTTAACAAAATTTTCATCTAAAGTTGAATACTCCATGGTATAACCTGTAGCCTTGGTTCTTGGAAAAATACTATTATAAGGTAGGATGAAATAGATTGGAATTTGAGAATCGTAGGCTAAAACCTGATCAATCACATGGTAGTCCAAGGATTGCATTTGGTGACCATTCTGCTTAAGAACCGTTCCATATTTTTCCATAAAGCGTTTCATCATATCAGGGCTATCTTTTCGACTGGTCTTAATCTCAATAAGGAGTTTTTGATGCAATTCATTGGCTTTATTGAGGTAGTCATCAAAACTAGACACTTTGCTATGATAACCATTTTCTGAAATATCGAGTTTAGTTAATTCTTCCAAAGTGAGATCTTGAGGATTGGCATTAACTCCTGTCAGATTCTTGATATTGGCATCATGCATCATGACAAACTGGCCATCTTTCGTTTCCTGAACATCTGTCTCAACAAAGTCTGGACTTAGTTGGGCTGTCTTTTCTAAAGATTGAACTGTATTCTGCACACCATTCTTATTAGATACTCCCCTGTGAGAGATAATCAAAGGTTTATTGGCAACTGGAGCTTCTAAATAAACATAACCCTCGAGAGCGAAAAAGATACCAGCACAGCCCATCACTCCCCATCTCATCCAGTGGTCTTTCTTTCTCCTCGGTGTGATTTCTAATTCTTCTCCTGTTAAGAAGGAAACAAACTTAATGAGAAAATAAGTCAAGGCCATATAGTGGAAATTCTTAATCAAGACAAAGTTAATAATTCCCATCACAAGAGATTCCTTATGGGTCAAACCATCCATCAGTGCCTGACTTGCCAAGATTGGAATCAACAGAAGAATGAAAAATAGGTAGGTTTTGACGACAATCCAAAGCAAGTTCCAAGTATAAAACCAGGAGTGCTTTCTTGTCTTCTCTAGACTGTATCTGACAGCTTCTTTGACTGTTTTCTTTTCAAATAAAAGCTGAGGTAGGGCAAACATCAACCGTACTGAAATGTAAAATAGCAGTAAAGCCAGAATAGTAACCACTATACCTACTAGCCAATACTTGTCTTCCACATAATCAACGATAAAGTCCGGAATGACAATTTTATTGAGGTAATAAATCTTTAAAATCTTTCGAATCAATGGAAAGAGCATCATGACATAAAAGAAGATAAAGGCTATCTTTGCAAGCGTGACTTGCTTCATAAACAAGAAACTTTGGTGAAAGACCTTGCGACTGTACTCTAGCAAGGTTCTCTTTTCATGACATAATAAATGCCGAGCACCAATAAAGAGAAGTCCTATCTGGTAATAGGCGACCAATAAATTAACAATTACCAGAACAAATAAAGCAAGACTAATAAAGGGTGAACCCGTTATAATTGCAAAAATATTATTGTAAGAAAGAAAGAGATAGCCTGTCTGACGGAGCAAAAGTCCAGCAATCCAAGAATTTGATGGTAACCAGACAAACTCAATCATCATGAAAGTCAAGAAAAAGAGAAAGAGAATTTTATCTAGATTAAAGTATATCTGCTTAAAACCTAGATTTTTAGGTTTTTCAGGTTTCATAGGTACTCCTAGTCAAATAATTGAGACAAGTCCAAGCCTCCAAAAGGATTATTCGAGAGGCTACTTTCTGCCCCTAACAATTCTCTAGCTTGATCCGACTCTAGAAAGGACTCGTAAACACGCGCTGTCATCCGTGCATCCTCTAAGCTATTATGAGACTGACCTTGAAATCCAAGAAAGGAGGCAACGGTTTGCAATTTGAGATTGGCAATACCATGTAAATCCGAACTCCGACGTTCAAAAGCTTCATCATACAAATCCACCTTATATTGCAGGCTGTAGTCTAAACCATGCTCTGCTAGAATAGGCAAATCACTTTTAGCAGCATTGTAGCCAACCATGTGTAAAGAACCCACAAACTCTTGGAAATCTTTTATAACTTTCTCCACTGGAGGAGCATCTTTTAAGGTCTCGGCTGTAATCCCAGTCAAACCATTGATAAAACTTTTTAGAGGTACACTGGTATGAACATAAGAATCATAGGCATCTATTTCCTGACCATCTCTAAAATGCACTGCCGATACTTGAATCAAGTGTGTTTGTCCCTCGTGCTGATTAAATTCTAAATCGAAAGCAATGTACTCTTCTAATCGTTCCATTCTATACCTCTCCTCTACTGTTATTTTATACTCTTCGAAAATCAAATTCAAACCACGTCAACGTCGCCTTGCCGTAGGTATATGTTACTGACTTCGTCAGTTCTATCCACAACCTCAAAACAGTGTTTTGAGCAGCCTGCGGCTAGCTTCCTAGTTTGCTCTTTGATTTTCATTGAGTATTACTTGAGCAACTATACTATTTAGATTAGAAATAAAAGAAGCCATCAGGTTAGCATTTAACCTAAACAGCTCCTTGATTATCCTCCAAATAAACGAGCAAAAAAGCCTTTCTTAGTTGATTGGACTTCTTCTTTTGCTTGGTCCAGCTCTAGCTTAAGATTTTCTTGATCCTTCATGGCTTGAAGGGTCAATTGTTGCTGCTGATCGAGTTGTTTGTCTTTCTCAGCAATCTGACGGTCTTTGATACGCATCTGCTCGTCTTTTTCTGATAACTGACGATCCTTGGCTTTTAATTGTTCATAGAGACGAAGAATTTCAGCATTCTTCTCATCAACCAGAATCTCCATCAGTTCACGTTGCTTGACATCTTCACTGACAGGCTCATCTTCAAAAATCGTTTTTTTATAGATTTCTTCTAGCTTAATCAATCCACTTCTGGTAACGACTGTTACCCCTTTGTCATTTTTATCTGTGTCTTCTTCTGGTAATTCTTTGACACGGTTATTGATTGCTTGGCGAGATAATCCTAAGACCTCTGCAATCTCACTGACGGTCATTTCAATACTCATAATATCCTCTGAAACGTTTTCTAGCTTTTCTTTACTTAAATCTTATCATAAGCTAGAAAAACTGTCAAATTTCCGCTTAATCTAAAGCTTTCAAAAAGGCTAATAAGACTTGGGCAGAGCGACGTCCAGCTTCGATAATAAACTCATCAAAAGAGATGTTTGCTTCATGGTTGGCATTGTCACTCATAGCTCGGATGACTAAAACTGGAAGATTAAGGGCATGCGCTGCCTGAGCAATAGCTGCCCCCTCCATCTCAACAGCAAAAACTTCTGGGAAATGGGACTTAATCGCTTCTATCTTGTCATTTCCAGCAACAAAACTATCTCCTGTAGCAATCAAACCAAGATGCCAGTTCTGGTCCAATTGAGATAAACTCTCTTGGATTTGAGCAATAAAAGTTTTATCTGATTCAAAATAAAGCGGTTGTTGTGCCATTTGTCCATAAGCATAGCCAAAAGCTGTAACATCCACATCATGATAGGCTAATTTGTCAGCAATCACGACATCCCCAACAGCGATACCCTCTGCTACTGCACCAGCAGATCCCGTGTTAATCAAAGCATCCACTCGAAAATGATCAGCCAAAATCGCCACACTCATAGCAGACATGACCTTACCAATTCCACTTTCTACAAGAACGACTTCATGCGAGGCAATGGTTCCAGTATGATAGGTATTGTCTAAAACAACTTGCTTCTGGGCATTTTCTAGATACTGGACCAGATACGCTAGTTCTTCTGGCATAGCCGCAATAATTCCTATTTTCATTTCAATTCCTTTTCTATTACAAAAGTTTCATTGCTAAGACAAGCAAAATTAAGAGAAAGATGACTGCAAATAAGATTTTATTCAGTTTAGAATTGAAGACATTTCTCTTGGTATTTTCAATGCGACGGCTTTTATGAATAGACGGTTCGACCTGAATCTTCAAGGTTTCTTGGCTAAAACCATGATCCTTAGGGTTGACATAACCAAAACGGGAAGAAGAGGTTGGTAAAATTTTTGTCTCCTCATCATCTAGCAAAGGAGGACCTGAAATCTTTTCGCCTCTATTAGCTCTTTCAATCATTTCATCCGTTAATAAAGGTTTACCCATACTGACCTCCTCTATTTTTTGTGTAATTCCCAATACTGAACAGCCATAATCGTCTTGGCATCACAGATATGACCTGATTGGATCAATTCCTTGGCTTCCTCTAAGTTCACTTCAAGGACTTCCAAGGTCTCATCTTCATCCTGCGGACGCGGATTTTCCACTTTCGTCAAATCGCTTGCTCGGTATAGTTTTAATTTTTCATTACAAAAGCCAATGGCTGAGTAAAAATCGTACAAGAGTTCTAATTTCCCTGTATAGGCTGTTTCTTCCTCTAATTCACGAAGGGCTGCTGCAACAGGGTCTGTATTTTCTCCTACTTCTAATTTTCCGGCTGGAATTTCGTAAGAGACTGCCTCAATGGCTTTGCGGTACTGCTTGACCAAGATAAGTTTTTGCTCATCCGTTACTGCTAAAACACAGACAGCTCCATTGTGGAAAATCAAATCCCGTTGGGCAGTTCCCTTGCCTTCTGGTAATTTAACCTGATCTTGGACCAGTTTAAAAATTGGTCCAAGATAGATTTCTTTTCGGCTAAGCGTTTTTTCTTCAAATTCCATGATAAGCTCCTACTGATTATTAGGATGATGAGGAAGGCGTGTTGCATATTCGTCTTTATTGACCTGACGACCGCGACCAATCGCAATCGCATCTGCTGGCACGTCTTTGGTAATAGTTGAACCCGCACCAACGAGGGAATTGTCACCAAGTTCTACTGGCGCAATAATGGTTGAATTTGAACCAACAAAGACATTGTTGCCGATAACTGTCTTGTATTTGTTTTTGCCGTCATAGTTGACTGTAATGGTTCCAGCACCAAAATTAACCTTGCTACCCACTTCACAGTTTCCGATATAAGTCAAATGACCAGCCTTAGTATTTTCGCCGATAGAAGAACCTTTCACCTCAACAAAGTTACCAATATGAACTTGGGCACCCAGACTTGAACCTGGACGAATGTGGGCGTAAGGACCGACTGTTACACCGTCTGCAACACTACTTTCCTCAATCATAGAGTTGGTAATAACAGCTCTTGCTCCGATAGTACTATCTACCACATAAGTTCCATTTGTCAAAACAGTCTCAGCACCAATTTTCGTTTGCCCCTTCAAGGTAACATTGGCTTCGATTTGAACTTCAGGCGCAAGCTCAACATCAATATCGATATAAGTTGCTTCTGGATTGACAAAGCTAACACCATTGACCATATGCTTATGATTGATGCGACGACGCATAACTGACTCAGCTGTCGCAAGTGCCACACGGTCATTTACCCCAAGACTTTCATCAAAATCTTTCAAAGTATAAGCGCCAACTTTTTCACCAGCTTCACGGAAAATGCCAATGACATCTGTAATATAGTATTCACCTTGAGCGTTATTGGTATTGATATTTTTCAAAGCCTCAAACAAACGCTCGTTATCAAAAACATATGTTCCAGTATTGATTTCCTTGATTTGTTTCTCAAAATCTGTAGCATCCTTCTGCTCCACAATGCGAAGAACTTCAGCATTGTCATTACGTACAATTCGTCCATAGCCAAAAGGATTATCTGTTTCAGCAGTCAAGATAGTCGCCACATTTTTATGATTGATGTGGAAATCAATCAAGTTTTTCAAGCTTTCACCTGTGATTAAAGGAGTATCTCCTGCGATGACCAAGGTGTGACCTGACAAACCTTCCAAAATTGGCTCTGTCATCATAACCGCATGACCAGTCCCTAACTGTTCAGATTGAGTCACAAATTCTGTCTGTCCAGCCAAGACCTCTTCAACCAATTCTGCCTTGTGTCCGACAACTGTGACTGTCTTTTCAGGTTGGATAGCTCCCACACTACGGAAAACATGTTCCAACATAGAAATACCCGCAACCTTGTGCAAAACTTTTGGCAAATCCGATTTCATGCGAGTTCCTTTACCCGCTGCTAAAATAATGGCATAATTTGACATAATCTTCTCTTTTCTCTAGAAATTCCCTTTTATTATACCATATTTCAAATCATTCCGCGCTCTTGAATGAAAAAATGCTCTAAAGTCCTCTATTAACCCATTTTTTGAGTATTTTTTTTTGATTTTTTTTCATTTATAAGGTAAAATTATAAGATATGAGAAAGAAAATTAATCCGCTTATTTTGTTTGGTTTTTTTGGGATTATGATTTTCATTTTAATCCTAAATCGCCCTCGTTTTGAGGACCATCCTGTAAAAACAAAGTCAAATATCGCGCAAGTAGAATCGCAAGCGCTACATAATATAGATAAACCGGTGATTGATGTTTCTGGTTGGCAACGACCTGAGGAAATTAATTACGATACTCTCTCCCAAAACATTTCAGGAGCTATTGTTCGCGTCCATAGTGGCGCTCAGTCTTCAAAAGAGAATGATGCTTCCTTTGTTAATGGGGTAGACAAGGCCTTTAAAACCCATATTACCGAGTTTCAAAAACGAAATGTCCCAGTTGGGGTCTATGCCTATGTAGCTGGAAAAAGTATCCAAGAAATGGAAAAGGCTGCTGAAAGTTTTTATAATTCCGCATCGCCATACAGCCCTAGCTACTATTGGCTAGATGTGGAAGAAAAAACCATGTCCAATATGAACGAAGGTGTTGAAGCCTTTCGTGCAAAACTAGAATCACTAGGTGCTAAAAATATCGGAATCTACGTTGGGGTCTATTTCATGGAAGAACACAGTATTGATACTGACAAGTTTACGTCTGTGTGGATTCCTTCCTATGGTTCTGACTCAGGATTTTACGAGGCAACTCCTAAGACTGATATAGATTATGACATTCACCAGTACACTTCTAAAGGAAAAATTGCTGGCTTTGACCACGATTTGGATATCAACGTCATCTCTTCTTTAAAAAATAAAGAAGAAACCTTTAGAAAACTCTTTTTAAAACCTTAAAAGCATTTGTTTCTCATTTGCTTTTTCTTTTTGTTTTAGATTGTGATACAATATAGTAAGGATTTTTTGAAATAGAAATAGTTGGAGGAAAAATATGCTCTCATGGTTAGCACGCGTTATTAAAGGGATTGTCATTGCTCTTGGATTTATTCTACCGGGAATTTCCGGAGGGGTTTTAGCAGCAATCTTAGGTATTTATGAACGAATGATTGGCTTTCTAGCTCATCCCTTTAAAGACTTTAAAGAAAATGTTTTGTACTTTATTCCAGTTGCCATTGGTATGCTTCTGGGAATCGGCTTATTTTCCTACCCGATTGAATACCTGCTTGAAAATTATCAGGTCTTTGTCTTATGGAGCTTTGCAGGAGCTATCATTGGTACAGTTCCTAGCCTCCTCAAAGAATCAACTCGAGAATCTGATCGAGACAAGATTGATTTAGTCTGGTTCTGGATAACCTTTATCATTTCTGGATTAGGACTCTATGCCTTAAATTTTGTCGTTGGAACCTTGAGCGCCAACTTTCTTAATTTCGTCCTAGCAGGTGCACTGCTGGCTCTTGGCGTATTAGTTCCTGGCCTCAGTCCATCAAATCTACTTTTGATTTTGGGTCTCTATGCTCCTATGTTGACTGGTTTTAAAACCTTTGACCTCTTGGGAACCTTCTTCCCGATTGGAATCGGGGCAGGTGCAACTCTCATTATTTTTTCAAAATTGATGGATTATGCCTTAAACAACTACCACTCACGCGTCTATCATTTCATCATCGGTATCGTCCTATCAAGTACCCTTTTGATCTTGATTCCAAATGCAGGAAACGCTGAAAGTATCCAATACACTGGTATTTCTCTTGTTGGGTATGTCATCATCGCCTTCTTCTTTGCACTGGGAATCTGGCTTGGTATTTGGATGAGCCAATTGGAGGATAAATATAAATAATGGCAAAAAAAGTTAAAGTCAAAAAAACATTGGTGGAACAAATCCTGTCTAAAGCAGGTATCCCACATCAGGGGATTCAAATCAATGCCCTGGAAGGAGAACTTCCTCAAGATTATGAACGAGATCAGATTTTCAAAACCTTGGCTCTTTTGGGAGATAAAACAGGACCGATTATCGGAATTGTCCCTATCACTCAACACTTGTCGGAAAAGAAACTAGCCAAAATTTCTGGCAATAAAAAAGTGAGCATGATTCCACAAAAGGACTTGGAAAAAACAACTGGTTACATTCATGGAGCAAATAATCCTGTCGGAATTCGTCAGAAACACAATTATCCCATTTTTATCGATAAGATTGCTCTAGACTTGGATCAAATGATTGTCTCTGCAGGCGAAGTTGGTCACAGCATTATCGTCGCACCGCAAGACTTGGCTAGCTTTGTAAAAGCTGACTTTGTAGATATCTTGGAGGGCAACTAAGAATGAAACTCTACTTTGTCCGCCACGGTCGTACAGTCTGGAACCAAGAAGGACGCTTTCAAGGTGCTAGTGGTGATTCTCCCCTTCTTCCTGAATCCATTGAAACCCTAAAACAACTAGGCCAGTATCTCAAGGATATTCCTTTTGATCAAATTTATTCAAGTGATTTACCTCGAGCGGTCAAATCTGCTGAAATTATCCAAAGTCAACTCCAGACCCCCTGTCCTTTAGAAAGTGTTCCTAATCTCCGTGAATGGCAGCTGGGGAAGTTGGAAGGTTTGAAAATTGCAACCTTGGAATCTATTTACCCGCAACAAATCAAAGCTTTCCGATCTAATCTTGCTCAATTTGACACTCAAATGTTCGGAGCCGAATCCCTCTATAGTACTACAAAACGGACCATCCAATTTATCAAATCATTAAAAGATAGTCCAGCTGAGCGTATTCTAATTGTCGGACACGGCGCCAATCTTACTGCCAGTCTTCGTACTCTTCTAGGTTATAAAGAGCCACTTCTTCGTAAAGATGGCGGTCTAGCAAATGCCAGCCTAACCATTCTAGAAACCCATGATTTTGAAACATTCACTCTCGATACTTGGAATGATACTTCCTATCAATAACAGAACTTGATTTTAGCGTCAAGTTCTTTTTAGTTTTGAAAGATTATCCGTGAATTTCTTGGCTATTTATGATAAAATGGGAGTATCGCAAAAAATGACTCATCGTATTCAATTTTGAGTAAAACTAGGAGGATCCCATGTCAACAGAACATATGGAAGAACTAAATGACCAGCAGATCGTTCGCCGTGAAAAAATGGCTGCGCTCCGTGAACAAGGAATCGATCCTTTCGGAAAACGTTTTGAACGTACTGCAAATTCACAAGAATTAAAAGATAAATATGCTGACCTCGATAAAGAACAATTACACGATAAAAATGAAACAGCTACTATCGCAGGACGCTTGGTAACCAAACGTGGTAAAGGTAAAGTAGGTTTTGCCCACCTTCAAGACCGCGAAGGGCAGATTCAAATCTACGTTCGTAAGGATGCTGTCGGTGAAGAAAACTACGAAATCTTCAAAAAAGCAGACCTTGGTGATTTCCTTGGTGTCGAAGGTGAAGTCATGCGTACGGATATGGGAGAACTCTCTATCAAGGCAACCCACATTACACACTTGTCTAAGGCCCTTCGTCCTCTTCCAGAGAAATTCCACGGTTTGACAGACGTTGAAACAATTTACCGTAAACGTTACCTTGACTTGATTTCTAATCGTGAAAGTTTTGAGCGCTTTGTCACTCGTTCAAAAATCATCTCTGAAATCCGTCGTTACCTTGATCAAAAAGGTTTTCTTGAGGTGGAAACACCTGTTCTTCACAACGAAGCTGGTGGTGCTGCTGCCCGTCCATTTATCACCCACCACAATGCCCAAAACATTGACATGGTGCTTCGTATCGCGACTGAGCTTCACTTGAAACGCCTTATCGTGGGTGGTATGGAACGTGTCTATGAAATCGGCCGTATCTTCCGTAACGAAGGAATGGATGCTACTCATAACCCGGAGTTTACTTCCATCGAAGTTTACCAAGCTTATGCAGACTTCCAAGACATCATGGACTTGACTGAAGGTATTATCCAACACGCTGCTAAATCAGTTAAAGGTGATGGCCCAGTTAACTACCAAGGTACTGAAATCAAAATCAATGAACCATTTAAACGTGTTCACATGGTGGATGCTATCAAAGAAATTACTGGTGTCGATTTCTGGCAAAACATGACTTTGGAAGAAGCCAAAGCTATTGCTGCTGAGAAGAAAGTTCCTGTTGAGAAACACTACACTGAAGTTGGCCACATCATCAATGCCTTCTTTGAAGAGTTTGTTGAAGAAACCTTGATCCAACCGACCTTTGTCTATGGACATCCAGTAGCTGTATCTCCACTAGCTAAGAAGAATCCTGAAGACGAACGCTTTACTGACCGTTTCGAACTCTTCATCATGACCAAAGAGTACGGAAATGCCTTTACTGAATTGAATGATCCAATCGACCAACTTAGCCGTTTTGAAGCCCAAGCTAAAGCTAAAGAACTTGGTGACGATGAGGCAACAGGTATCGACTACGATTACATTGAAGCTCTTGAATATGGTATGCCACCAACAGGTGGTTTGGGAATCGGTATCGACCGTCTCTGCATGCTCCTAACTGATACAACCACTATCCGTGATGTATTGCTCTTCCCAACAATGAAATAAACTCTTATCCTCTGGTACTTGCCAGAGGATTTTTTGATGCAAAAAGAGACTGAGGAAAAACTCAATCTCTACTTTTCACTTCTTTTGTTGCCACATCTTCTCCAAACCATTTCTGGCTGATTTCCTGGAACTTTCCTTCTTGATATAGTTCAATAAAGGATTGGTTTAATGCTGTTAATAATCTTTTATCAGCTGGTCTAACTCCAACAGCAAAAGATTCACTTTCAAATCTAGCTGAAAAGACATTGTAATCATTTAATATCCCCTCAGACTGGAGGTAATAATTAGCATACACTCGGTCAATCAACAAAGCATCAATCCGAACATTTTTCAAATCAATTAAGGCTTCATTGAAACTCTGGTATTGATTAGCCTTCTGGTCTTTAACACGATTTTTCAGTAAGTCTGGCTGAGCTTCAAAGTCTAAATAACCAGAGGAACCTGCTTGAGCTCCCAAGGTCTTATCCTTCATATCCTCTACTGAACGAATTTGCTTGCTTTTCTTCGTAACTAGTACTTGCTGATTTTCCATATAAGGAATACTAAAGGCAACTTTTTCTCGGCGTTCATCAGTCGCAGAATAGCCATTCCAAATGGCATCTATGGTTCCATTTTGCAGTTCCGTCTCCTTCATATCCCAGTCGATTGGCTGGAATTGCACCTTGACACCTAATTTTTCAGAAACTGCTTGCGCCAAATCAATATCAAAGCCTGTATATTGGCCATTCTTTTCTTCAAATCCCATGGGTACAAAGGTATTGTCAAAACCAATGGTTATACTCCCCTGCTCTTGATACTTATCCCAGTTATCCTGCTTTGGATCACTAGCCTTCTGAGTACAGGCTGTTAAGAAGAGAGTCAGGAACGAAACCAACACCAAGACAATTTTCTTATTAGTCATCGGCACCTCCTACTTGGGCTCAACCTTGAGAATCTGATCTGCAATATTTTCAGCGAATTGTAAATCGTGGGTAACCACAATCTGGGTCATGCCAAGTTCCCTATTTTGCAAGATCAGTTTTTCCACTTCCAAGCGTAATTCAGGATCTAGGGCAGAAGTTGGTTCATCGTAACCTATGATTTCTGGGTCAATCATCATAGCACGCGCCAAGGCCACCCTTTGCTTTTGCCCACCTGATAGTGAGAAGGGATAAGCATCTGCATGTCCTGCCAGTCCTAATTGTTCCAAAAGACCTCGCGCCTTCTGCTCAGCCTCATCCTGCTTCATTCCCATGGTTTTTACGGGCGATAAGGTCAAATTGTCTAGAACTGATAAATGAGGGAACAGTTGAAAATCTTGGAATACAAATCCCAGTAGATTGCGCTTCTCCAGTTCATCCAATTCTAAAGGTTCTCCATTATAAAATATTTGCCCTGAATCAATGGTTTCAAGACCCGCAAGCATGCGTAAGAGAGTCGTCTTACCTCCACCCGAAGGCCCAACGATAGCTAGGATTTGCTTTTCAGGAATTTTTAGACTGAAATTAGACAAAATTTGCTTTTCACCAAACCCTTTATTGATATTTCGTAATTCTAACATGGCAGCCTCCTATCTATAGTAACTGTATTTCTTCTCAACTTTTTTGGCAAGAATGGTCACAATCCCAATCAAAATCAAGTAAATGGCTCCTGCCAAGAACATAGGAACCAGGCTAGCATCACGGTTTGCAGCTGTTCGACTAGCCAAGATAAGATCTGAAATTCCTAGAGCATAGACCAGAGAGGTATCCTTGACCAAACTCATGACTTCGTTAAATACGCTAGGAAGAACAATCTTGGTCACTTGGGGTAAGATAATATAGCGAACTGTGTCAAAGGGACTAAACTTCAAAACCTTAGCAGCCTCATATTGACCTTTAGGAATGGTATCAATCCCTCCACGAAAGATTTCAGCAAAGTAAGCTGCATAATTGAGAACAAAGGCAATGATGGCTGCAGGAAGGCGATCCAAACGAATCCCAATGCTTGGGAGCACATAATAGATAAAGATCAATTGCAAGAGCAAGGGTGTGCCTCGCATGATCCAGATATAAATGTTAATCAGATGATGGAGGGGCTTCCAATGGACTTGCAAGGCAAAGGCAATCAAAACGCCCAAGGGAATAGAAAAAATCAAGACCAGTGCAAAAACCTGCAAAGTCATGCTTGCACCGCTCAATAAACTCGGTAATATCTCAAACAAATAAGACATACTGCACCTCCTAAAAATAATTGTTCCCATTATAGCATAAATAAACAAAATATCCAAGAATTTTTGTAAAAAAATACTCTTTTAAAAAGAAAAACTATATCTATCAAAAAAGAAAGGACGAAATGTGTCCTTTCTCGATCTTAGCTTTCCTTTAACTAAAGATCCATAACATCATCCATAGCAAGACTCATGAACCCCCAGATAAACAAACCAAGGACTAAATAAGCATAGAGTGGCAGGGAAGCAAAGATAAAAGGTGATAGTAAAATCATACCCAAGGTATCTCCAAAATTTGTACAAATACAATACAATCCAAAAGAAAGATAAAGGATAAAAATAATAAACCAAAAGTAAAATCTCTTGCGTGCTTTTTCTTTTCGAAACATTTCTTCCACCTCACATTCTATAGTTCTATTATATTACTAAGACTTTTATTTGTAAAAGTACTATCAAAAAGAAAGGACTTTTTAATTTCTTTATATCGTTGCAAATTACGATAAGCTAATTCTACGCAAACCAATAAAGATAATCCTCCAACTGATATCAAAAATAACGGAAAGAATGGTGCATAAATTACCAACATAATAAAAGTTACAAAGATTTCTTCCATTTTCTTCTATATCATAATTAAAAATATAAACAATCGTGTAGGTATAGAGTGCTAAGGCAGAAATAGCCACACCTAACCAAATATGTGCCTAAATCAATCCTTTTCTAGTCATCTTTTTCCCCAGCTCACTATAGAGCCTCTCTATTCCTTTACCAATCGTTTCTGACCGTCCTTATTGTGGCTTTGTTGATACAAAATCGAGTTTATTTAAAATTCTCTCATCAACTCTCACTGGTATAACAAATTGCTTATCCTTATAGCTCCCATCTTTTTAAAATTATTATACTCTCTTATAGCTACATTGACAAGTTAAAGTTCAAAATCAGCTAGATCGATTAGTTCTTCTTTATCACTCTTTCCCATCATTACCAGGCCTCAATTATCGCCTTTCATGAACTCACGAATACTCACACCAGAAGCCCCTCTTTAACTTTCCTGATAAAACTATAAAAACGTTTGAAGGTTTGATCAAGTGCCATCACTTCCTCTTTGGCTCTACATCACCTACTCAGTGAGCATGAAATTCTGTAAAGCTAGACATAATTTTTGCGAAATCTGTTTATTTCAGTAAATCATTAATAGTTACATCATCTCAGAGATTAGCAATAAATTCCAACTGCTTTTCAATTTTTTTACTTCTACAATTTCGTTTTCTACTGTATCCATTAAAATTAAGGAATCACGATAATATAAAGATAAAAGGATATCTGGCTCTCTCTTCTTATCCTATATCTGTCTTATTCAGTCGACATTTAAATTTCTTCAACTTTTCAGCATTATATCCATATACAATAGTAGCATAATGACCATTTGTTGCAGTATCTAAGCTATATATTAAAGTAAATTTCACTTTTTTAGAAGAGTGGTGGACTTTTTACCAAAAAAAATCTAAGGGAGCTATATCAGCTCTCTTAATAGTAGCATGAATGATTTTAAATAGGCATTTTAGATTTATATCGATATAAAATACATTCAACGCTTTCTAATCAAACTTGATCTTTCAAAGTCACAATCAGAGTGATCTAAATTAATCTTAAACCTGCCTCTTGATTACACAGTGAACCTTGAGTATATCGAATATAATTCTGCATGACGAGCGGAACTGCCAAAAATCGTAAAAACTATTGAAGATTTAAATCTGAAAACAAATACACAACTTGAAGAATCCATTGATAGGCACCTCACCTACCACATCTTTAGGCATACTCTCGTAAGCAGAATAGCGTAACTCTAAAAGCAATTATGGCAAGAGTAGGACGTTATGATTCTAGAACAATAGACAAAATCTACACACACGTTACAAAGAAGATGGATGATAATATCCTCGACCTACTAGATAATTTATAGTTTTGCCCCAAAAATGCCCCAAAACAAAAATAAAAGCCTACTGCTCAAGCTAGAAAGCTTGATACAATAGGCTTTTTATAGATTGATTATTTAACAGCGTCTTTAAGAGCTTTACCAGCTTTGAATGCTGGAACTTTAGAAGCTGCAATTTTGATTTCTTTACCAGTTTGTGGGTTGCGACCTTTACGTGCAGCACGCTCACGAACTTCAAAGTTACCAAAACCGATCAATTGAACTTTTTCACCAGCTGCAAGGTACTCAGTTACTGCTGCGAATACAGCTTCAACTGCTGCTGCTGAGTCTTTCTTAGTCAATTCTGTAGCTTCTGCTACTTTAGCGATCAAATCTTGTTTGTTTGCCATGTTAATGATTCCTCCAATTTAATTTCTAATTAACAAATATAATCATATCCTAAAATCCCTTTTAGGTCAAGTTAAAAACGCTATTTCTTCCCATTTTATTTATTTTTTTAGGAGTGGTAACGTACTAAAACAGCCCAAGCATTCTCACCCGTGTGAGTTTGAATAATAGAGCCCGTTTCCAAAACTGAAATAGGCTTTTCAACATAAGCTTGTAAGCTTTCTTTCATCTCTTTTGCCCAATCAGCACTACCAGAATATGAAATTCCAATCTCTGCTACAGAACGTTCAGTTAGCGAACTTGTCAGCTCATCCAACCATTTTTTAAAAGTTTTAGCTCCACGACCTTTAACGATTGGCTGCAATTCATGGTCTTTCATCTGCATGACAACACGTATATTGAGAAGTGAGCTCAACAATCCAGTTACACGGCCAATTCGTCCACCTTTTACTAAATTTTCCAAAGTTGAAACGCCAATATAGAGTTCTGTGTGGTTTTTAACCTCTTCTACATGAGATAAGATTTCCTCCAACTCTTTGCCTTCTTGTGCTAACTTCGCAGCCTCAACAACTTGGAATTTCAAGGCTTGATCAGTGAATGAACTATCAATAACTGTCACATCGGCAGTAGATAAGCTAGCACCTTGACGTGCCGCTTCTACAGTACCAGAAAGAGCATGAGACATATGAATAGCAAGAATCTGGCTACCATCTTTGCATAGGTCTTCAAAAACTTCAGCAAAGACACCTACAGGGGGCTGGCTTGTTTTTGGAAGATTCTTACTTGCTTGCATCAACTGAAGAAATTTACCTTCTTCTTTCAAATCCGCATCAGAATAAACAACATTATCGATCATTACAGATAATGGAACAATAGTGATACCTAATTGATTTACGAGTTCTGGTTCAATAGTAACAGATGAATCGGTTACAATCTTAATTTTTGTCATAGTATCAATCTTTCTATTTTAGGATTCAGATTGTTTTTCTTACTTCTAATTATATCAAAAAAAGATTAAAAATCCTAATGGAGTCATTCAAATTTTCCTTAAAAATTTGATATAATTTACTTATAAGAAAAGAGGTGTCCTATGATTAAAAAAATTTATCCCATTTTAACCATTTTACTAGGTGCTGCTATTTATGCTTTTGGGCTGACTTATTTTGTAGTTCCTCATCATCTCTTTGAAGGAGGGGCGACAGGTATTACCCTCATCACCTTTTATCTTTTTAAAATCCCTGTTTCTCTGATGAACTTGCTGATTAATATTCCCCTTTTCATCCTGGCTTGGAAAATCTTTGGAGCCAAATCCCTCTATTCTAGTTTACTAGGAACCTTAGCTTTGTCCGCTTGGTTAGCTGTTTTTGAGCGGATTCCCCTTCATATTGATCTTCAAGGTGATTTACTGATTACAGCCCTCATAGCTGGGATTCTATTGGGAATTGGGCTCGGAATTATCTTCAATGCTGGAGGTACAACTGGTGGTACTGATATTCTAGCTCGTATTCTCAACAAATACACTCATATATCCATGGGGAAACTGCTCTTTATCTTAGATTTTTGTATTCTCATGCTTATTCTCCTCATCTTCAAGGACTTGAGATTGGTTTCCTACACGCTCTTATTTGATTTTATCGTTTCTCGTGTCATTGATTTGATTGGTGAAGGAGGATATGCCGGCAAAGGATTTATGATTATCACAAAACGTCCTGACCAACTTGCTAAGGCGATTAATGATGACCTAGGTAGAGGCGTTACTTTCATCTCAGGTCAAGGTTATTATAGTCAAGAAGATTTGAAGATTATCTACTGTATTGTCGGAAGAAATGAAATTGTGAAAATGAAGGAAATGATTCATCGAATTGATCCTCAAGCCTTTATAACTATTACAGAAGCCCATGAAATCCTAGGAGAAGGCTTCACATATATAAAAGAGTAAGCAAAAAGCTGGGAAGTTCCAGCTTTTTCTTTATTCAGAAAGTGTAGAATGACGATAGCCATAAGTAAAGTAAATCACAAGTCCAACTACAAGAGCAATTCCAAACGCAATCCATGTTTCTACACTATATTGAAGCATAAAGGAAAGACAGATTAGAATCGAGAGAATCGGCAACAAGGGAACTAGGGGAGTTTTGAATTCTCCTTCTTTAGGCATTCCCTTATCCTTTCTAAGTTTTATAATTCCATAAGCCAATAGGATAAGATAAGCAAGCGTACAAATATTTAGAAAGGCTGCAATACTAGCCAGTGGAAACACTCCTGCTGCAATTGCAGAAGCAACTCCAGTTAAGATGGTCGCATTTTTAGGAACACGACTTGTTTTGCTTAATTGCTTAAAACTTCGAGGTAAAAGACCATCACGTGCTAAACTGTAAATCATACGCGATAAGGCATAAGTCATAGAAATACATACTGTTATTAGGGTCAAAATGGCCACTAATGACACATAATTAGCTGCCCAACCAATTCCTATACTTCGCAATGAAAATGCTACAGCATCATCCACATTGAGTTGGCTGTAGTGAACAATCCCTGTCAATACTAATGTAACCAGAGCATAGAGAATCGTTACGATTGTCAAAGACAAAACAATACCTCGTGGGACATTCTTTTGTGGATTTTGAATTTCATCAACAGCCATCGAAATAGATTCAAATCCTAGGAAACCAAAGAACATCAAAGATGCTCCTGCCATTATTCCAGTACTTCCACCATAAATTTGACCAAAACCAAAGGGAGCAAAGTTGGACCAATTTTCTGGTTTAATATACCAGATACCAACTAGAATAAACAAAGCGAGAGCAGAGAATTTCAAGATGACTAGAAGCGAATTAAAACGCAATGCTGCCTTGGAATTTAATAAAACTAAACCGGTTACCAGTGTCAGTACCAAAATAGGTAAAAGGTCTATATAGGTACCCTGCTCAGGGTTAAAGGTCCCATTCAAGGCTTGAGGCATTGAAATACTATAGTTACTGAGCAAGCCTTTAAAATAAGCTGCCCAGCCAGAGGCCACACCAGAAACTGCTGTCATGAACTCCATGATGGTCAACCAACCAGCAATCCAAGCTGGTAATTCACCCAAAATTGCATACAAATAACTATAAGCACCACCAGTTGCAGGAACACGAGAGGCAAACTCTGCGAAAAAGAGGGCGGATAAAGAAACACACAGGGCAGAAATCACTATAGATACAACCAGTGACGGACCAGCAAGCGTTGCTGCTGCGGTTCCTGTAATGGTAAAAATCCCAGTTCCTACCATGGCACCGATTCCTAATAAAATCAAATCCCATACTTTTAAATGACGGTGCATTTCAGTACGTCCCAAGCTAACATCTTTTGTTCTAAAAATATTCATACTTCATCTCCATTAAATATGATTGTTTTATTTTATCATATAAAAGAGATTTTGTGAATATTTATAAGATAATTTTTCAAAAAAATCCGAACAGAATAAATCCTGCTCAGATTCTACATATTCTTAGCCAACTGATCCTTCCATTTCATAGCTAATCAAACGGTTCAGCTCAACTGCATATTCCATTGGAAGTTCTTTTGTAAAGGGTTCTACAAATCCCATTACAATCATCTCAGTTGCCTCAGATTCTGACAATCCACGGCTCATGAGGTAATAGAGTTGTTCTTCAGAAATCTTAGATACCTTAGCTTCGTGTTCCAAAGCGACTTGTGAGTTGTGAATTTCGTTAAACGGAATGGTATCTGATGCTGACAAGTCATCCATAATAATGGTATCACACTCGATGTGAGAGACAGATTTTTTAGAGTTTTTATTAAAGGTTACTTGTCCACGATAGTCAACCTTTCCTCCACCTTTAGCGATGGATTTAGACACGATAGACGAGCTTGTATGTGGAGCGTTGTGGATCATCTTAGCTCCAGTATCCTGATGTTGCCCTGCATTAGCAAAGGCAATAGAAAGCATAGTACCACGCGCCCCTTCTCCATCAAGGTAAACAGATGGGTATTTCATGGTTGTTTTGGCACCCAAGTTACCATCAATCCACTCAACAGTGGCATCCTTTTGAGCCTTAGCACGTTTCGTTACCAAGTTATAGACGTTATCAGACCAGTTCTGGATGGTTGTATAACGCATATAAGCACCATCTAAGGCAAAGATTTCTACGATGGCAGCATGCAAGCTGTTACTTGAATAAGTTGGCGCTGTACATCCTTCTACATAATGAACACTTGCTCCCTCATCAACGATAATCAAGGTACGTTCAAACTGACCAGTATTTTCGTTGTTGATACGGAAGTAAGTTTGAAGTGGAATATCTACCTTAACACCTTTTGGTACGTAGATAAAGGTTCCACCTGACCATACTGCCGAGTTGAGGGCCGCCAACTTGTTATCAGTCGGTGGTACCAACTTCGCAAAGTATTGTTTAAACAAGTCTGGGTATTCCTTGAGGGCAGAATCCGTATCTGTAAAGATAATCCCCAATTTTTGGAACTCTTCCTTCATGTTGTGGTAAACAACTTCTGATTCATACTGGGCAGAGGCACCAGCTAGATATGCACGCTCAGCTTCAGGAATCCCGATACGTTCAAAGGTTTCTTTAATCTTTTCAGGAACCTCATCCCACGAACGAGCTGGTTTATCAGATGGTTTTTGGTAGTAGATCAAGTCATCAAAATCAATCTCTGACAAGTCTGCTCCCCAAGTTTGCATAGGCATTTTTTTGAAGGTTTCATAAGACTTCAAACGGAATTCTAACATCCACTCAGGTTCTCCCTTAGCAGCTGATAGTTCACGAATGACATCTTCGTTCAATCCTTTTCCTGTCGATAGGACAGGCTCTACATCATCATGGAAACCAAATTTATATTCACCAAGATCAATTGGTTTTGGTTCTACTCTTTCTTCAGCCATAATATCCTTTCTTTCATTCTTCATTTCTACTGATTCATAAGACAAAAGAATCTTGCCTTACTGATTTTTTTGATTTTCAATTGTTTTCTTCAGGGCGTTCCAAGCTAGGGTTGCACACTTGATTCGTTGAGGAAATTTGGCAACACCTGACAAGAAAGCTGCATCGCCTAGTTGGTCTTGGCGTTCATCTTTTTGCCCTTGAACCATTTCAGAAAAAATAGTCGCAAGTTCTAAAATTTCTTGTTTAGTTTTTCCTAAAACTGCGTCCGTCATCATACTAGCAGATGCTGTAGAGATGGTGCAACCTGAGTTTATAAAAGCGATATCCTCCAAACGATCCTCTGCATCAAACTTGACAGAGAGATTGATAACATCCCCACAAGTCGGATTGTTGAGACTGATTTGTTCAGCGTCTTCCAACTTTCCTTGGTGATGTGGATTTTTCGAATGGTCCGCTACCACTGCCATATAAAGGCTATCTAGTTTAGAAAGTGCCATTGAAAAACTCCTTTGTCTTTTGTAAGGCATCTACTAGCTTGTCGCAATCTGCCTTGGTATTGTAGATATAAAAACTTGCGCGAGCTGTTGCTGGGACATCCAAATACTGAAGCAAGGGTTGCGCACAGTGGTGACCTGCACGAACAGCTACTCCTTCATAATCCAAAGCTGTCGCAAGGTCGTGAGGATGGAGATCGCCTAGATTAAAGGCAATCACACCTGAACGTTGGGCCAAGTCCTGTGAACCGTAAATAGTCAATCCTTCAATCGCCTGAAGTTTTGGATAGACGTATTCAATCAGTTCCTGTTCATGGGCTTCAATGGCATCCATACCAATCTTTTCAAGATAATCTACTGCCGCAGCAAGTCCAATTGCACCTGCCATATTTGGTGTTCCAGCCTCAAATTTCCAAGGCAATTCTTTCCAACTAGCAGATTGCTCATAGACGAAATCAATCATTTCGCCTCCAAATTCTACTGGTGACATTTGCTCTAGGTACTTTTCTTTACCATAAAGGACACCAATACCAGTTGGACCAGCCATCTTGTGACCTGAAAAGGCAAAGAAGTCCACATCCAAGTCCTGAACATCAATCTTCATATGAGGCGTAGATTGAGCACCATCCACCACCATGATAGCTCCAACTTGATGGGCTAATTGGGTGATTTCTTTGATTGGATTGACCACACCAAGAACATTGGAGGCGTGAGCAAGGGAGACAAACTTAACCTTATCAGTCAATTTAACTCGCAAATCATCCATATCCAGAGCTCCGTCCTTGAGATAAACATAGACAAGCTCTGCTCCAGTCTTGCGACAGGCCTCCTGCCAAGGAATGATGTTGGAATGGTGTTCCATGACAGAAATCAAAACCTGGTCTCCCTCAGTCAAGACTTCCTCTGCAAAGCGCGCCACCCAGTTCAGACTGGTTGTCGTTCCTCTAGTAAAGAGAACTTCCTTTGTAGACCCGGCATTGATAAACTTACGAATGGTTTCACGAGCGGCTTCATAAGAAGCTGTCGCTCTTTCTGCCAAGGTATGAACGCCACGATGAACATTGGCATTGTCGTTCTCATAGTAGCGGTTAATCGTCTCCAGAACTGCTAGTGGTTTTTGTGTCGTAGCAGCGTTGTCCAAATAAACCAATGGTTCATCATTAACAATCTGGTCTAAAATTGGAAAATCCTTGCGAATCACTTCTACATCTAACATAGGCTACCCCTTAGCGTTTTGACAATTTTTCTTCGATCGTTGCAATCATTTCATCACGAACTTCCTTGACTGGAATCTCAACGATAACAGATCCAAGGAAACCACGAACAACCAAGCGTTCTGCAGTTGCCTTATCCAAGCCACGGCTCATGAGGTAATACATATCTTCTGGATCTACCTGACCGATAGAAGCTGCGTGACCTGCAGTAACATCATTTTCGTCAATCAAAAGAATTGGATTGGCATCTGAACGCGCTTGGTCTGAAAGCATAAGAACACGGCTCTCTTGTTGCGCATCTGCTCCCTTGGCACCCTTGATAATGTGGCCAATACCATTGAAGGTCAAGGTTGCTTTTTCAAGAATAACCCCATGTTGAAGGATATTTCCGATTGAGTTGCAACCATAGTTAGTTACTCGGGTATCAATCCCTTGTACCTGACGACCACTTGAAAGAGCTACAACCTTGAGATCTGCATGGCTACCGTTACCAATCAAGTCACTATCAAAGTCCGCAACGACGTTCCCTTCGTTCATGACACCGATTGCCCAGTCAATGCTTGCATCGTTGCCTAATTTACCACGACGGCTAATGTAAGCAGTGACGTTTTCACCTAGACGGTCAATCGCAGCAAACTTCACTTGAGCACCAGACCGTGCAATTACTTCTACTGTGATATTGGCAGTTGCTTTGGCACTTCCTTCACCGCGTGACTCTAAACGCTCCAGATAACTAATCTTAGAATTTTTACCAGCGATAATCATAATATGCTTGTTAAACGGCACATCGCTATCGCTGTCTTGATAGAAAATTCCTTCGATTGGTTCAGCAATTTCCACGTTATCAGGAATATAGAGAACAGCACCACTATTGAAATAAGCTGTATGGTAGGCTGCCAACTTGTCATCGTCATACTTAACAGATGACATAAAGAATTCTTCGATCAGCTCTGGAATTTCTTCTAAAGCTGAATGGAAATCTGTGAAGACAACACCCTGTTCATCTAACTCAACTGGAGTTTGCTCAAAAACAGTCTGAGTTCCTACTTGCACCAACTTCAAGTGGTTATCTAGTGCAGTGAAATCTGGAACATTTGCTGATGGCTCACTTTCTGTAATCGTTCCATCACCCAGATTCCAACGGTGGAATTTGACACGCTCAATAACTGGTAATTCCAAAGTCTCAATCTTGTCAAAAGCTTTTTGACGGAGATCAGCCAACCAGCTTGGTTCAGCGTGCATTTCTGAAAAAAGTTTAATATTTTCTTTAGTCATTTACTTCTCCTAAAAGATACGAGGGAATTACAATTCTTCCTTGTAATCGTAGCCAAGTTCTTCAGCTAGTTTTGCGTATCCTTCACGTTCCAAACGCGCAGCCAATTCTGGACCACCTGAAAGGACAACACGACCTTCCATCATGACGTGTACCACATCAGGTGTGATGTAGTTCAAAAGACGTTGGTAGTGAGTGATAATCATAGCACCAAAGCCTTCACCACGCATGGCATTAACACCTTTAGAAACAACTTTAAGGGCATCAATATCAAGACCAGAGTCAATCTCATCCAAAAGGGCAAATGTTGGCTCTAACATCAAAAGTTGAAGAATCTCATTACGTTTTTTCTCACCACCAGAGAAACCTTCGTTGAGGTAACGCTCAGCCATTTCTTCTTTCATGTTGAGCAATTCCATCTTCTCGTCCAATTTAGTGATAAACTCACGAACTGAAATCTTCTCTTCGTCTTCTTTACCAGCATTCATAGCTGCACGAAGAAACTCAGCGTTGGTAATACCAGGAATTTCTGATGGGTATTGCATAGCAAGGAAAAGTCCCATACGCGCACGCTCGTCCACTTCCAACTCAAGGATGTTTACGCCATCAAACAAGACTTCACCTTTGGTAACTTCATAGTTTGGATTTCCCATGATAGCGGCAGAAAGAGTCGATTTACCAGTACCATTTGGTCCCATGATAGCGGCGATTTCTCCTGTTTTCAGGGTCAGGTTAACCCCTTTTAAAATTTCTTTTCCTTCAATCTCAACGTGAAGATCTTTGATCTCTAATACTGACATGATAGTTCCTTTCTTTTTCAAGGCCTTTACAGTGCTTACTGGAAACATACTTGATTTCCCTAGAAAATACGGTAAAAGGTCAATAAATATACTTTTATAGTATAACAAAAAAAAGCCTAAAAGGCTTTGATTTTGTCTAGAAGCTGAGGACTAGTCTTTTCCTTTTAAATGCTGGTCAATGACATCTACAATCTTGCCCATCAAGTAACTAACTCGGAAATTTCTAAAGAGCAAAATAGCCCAAAAGGCTGCCATAATATAACGACCAGTCATCCAAGCTTCATTGAAAAAATAGGTCTCAGCAGCTGTAAACAGCGCGATGATAATAAATTGTTGTCTATTCATAAACTTATTGTATCATGAAATCTTTCTTTAGTCTTCCTCTACCTTTACTTTATCAGCTAAAAATTCAAATCCTTCCGGAATCAGACTTTCTTCTGCTTCTTTTTCAGTTTGAGAAGATTTGGCTTTGGCTGAAAAGGCTGCGCGAACTTCTTTCCATTCCTCCATGGAAATAGCTAAAATCTCGGGTGAAAAACCTGCTGCCTGACTGAGGATGTTACCAAACATGGTGTTGAGATTATCTCGTTTCATGGTTTGACCAGCATTGAAGTTAGATTCAAAAGCAAGAATAGCATGGTGTTCATTGGCCGCAACTGGTTGAGAACCAACTAGCAGAGCCTTATCAGGACCTCCTAGACTTTCAATCACCTCTCCCCAGGCATTCTGCAAGCGAATCAGATTTTGACGTGCTAAATCAGGATTTTCGACGGCCTCTTGTAAGATAGATTGTACTTTATTGCGATCCACACGATAGACTGTTTTGCCTGCTGTTGGACGAGTAGGTACTGGACTGGTTGGCTTAGCTACAGTTCCCACATTGGCGAGTTCATGTTTGAGACGGGCAACTTCCTGTCTCAATGCAGAAATTTCATGTTCAACTGCCCCAGAAAGAACTGGTTCAGGCTTAATCTCTGCCAAACGGATAGTCATCATCTCAGCATAAATCTTGGGCTGCAAACTAGACTTAATATCTGCTAAACTGACTGTCGCCAAGCGAATCATTTCAAACAGATTTTCTTGAGGAAGTGCCAAATTCTCTACAAAGACTGGACTATGATGAGTGTTTTCTCCACCTGTTTGAACAATTAACAAGTCTCTTAAATAGTGCAAAAGATCCGTCACAAAACGAGTCATGCTCTTACCATTGTCAAAAAGAAGATTCAAGCATGCTAGGGCCTTGGTAACATCCTGTTGAGACAAGGCAGCCACATAATCATCCAAGGCTGATAGACTAATGGTACCAGTAATTTCTTCAGAGATGGCAGTCGTCAACTCGTTTCCCTGTGTCAAACTCAGGGCTTGATCTAAAATAGACAAGGCGTCTCGCATCCCACCTTCAGCGCGTCTGGCAATGATTTCCACAGCCTCTGGTTCAGAACTGATATTTTCTTTTTCTAAAATATAGTGGATATGTTCCTTAATATCCTGTGTCTTAATCGATTTAAACTCAAAACGTTGCACACGGGATAGAATAGTCGCAGGTATCTTGTGCAATTCAGTAGTAGCCAAAATAAAGACCACATTCTGTGTTGGCTCTTCCAGCGTTTTTAGAAGAGCATTAAAAGCCCCTGTAGACAGCATGTGCACCTCGTCTATGATATAAACCTTATAACGGGCAAGACTAGGGGCATAGGTAGATTTATCACGAATTTCACGGATTTCATCGATTCCATTATTAGAGGCCGCATCCATTTCGATGACATCTTCTAAACTACCATCCGTCACTGCCTGACAAATATAGCAGTTATTACATGGTTCACCACCCACTTGATTGGGACAGTTCATAGCCTTGGCAAAGATCTTAGCCACACTGGTTTTTCCCGTTCCCCGTGGACCAGAAAAAAGATAAGCATGACTTATTTTCTCTTGCTCTACAGCTTGTTTAAGAGTCTTAGCCACAACTTCCTGTCCAACCAACTGGGAGAAATTTTGACTTCTATATTTTCGATAAAGTGCTTGATACATTAGGCTTTCTCCCCAAACATTGTAAAGTCCCATTCTGTCTTTTCAAGCAAAATAGCGACAAATTGTTCCAAATAATCTCGATCCATAGCATCATAATCATCAATCTCTGAAGAATCCAGATCCAGAACTCCAAGTAATTGAGCATTCTTCATCATTGGCACAACAATTTCACTTTTAGCTCGACTATCACAAGAAATATAGTTAGGATAAGTTGTTACATCACCAACCAGAACAGTTTCCTGAAAGTGAGCCGCCTCACCACAAACACCCTTGCCTAGCGCAATACGGATGCAGGAAACACCACCTTGGAAGGGACCTAAAACCAATTCCTTTCCATCGAACAGATAAAAGCCTGCAAATACGGTATTAGGAAAGCGTGATTTTAGAAGAGCACTGGCATTGGAAAGATTAGCCAAAACATTAGTTTCACCATCCAATAAAAAAGAGAGCTCTTCATTTAACATTTGATAACGTGATTGTTTTTCTGATTCTAACATAGAACTATTATATCAAAAAAGACTTACAGACAAAAGAAAAATCCCTTGTTTAGAAAACAAAGGATTTTGTGAATTTTCAATTTGATTAAAGTTCGATGTCACCGAACAAGTCAGCCATTGAGAATCCTGTTTGTGTTTCTGGAAGTTCGAAATCACGTTTTTCTTGACGTTTTGGACGACGTGGACGAGCAGCACGTTTTTCTTCTTTTTGTCCTTCTTCTTGAGCTGGACGCTCTTCAAGAGCTTTGATAGAAAGTGATACGCGCTCTGCATCAGCGTTAACTTCAAGAACTTTAACTTGAACTTCTTGACCAACTTTAAGAGCTTCTTTTGGATTTTCAATACGTTTGTGTGAAATTTGTGATACGTGAACAAGTCCATCGATACCTGGCAATACTTCAACAAATGCACCGAAGTCAGTCAAACGTTTAACTGTTCCTTCTACTACATCACCTTTAGCCAATTTTTGCTCAACGCCATCCCATGGTCCAGGTGTTGTTGCTTTAAGTGAAAGTGATACGCGTCCTTCTTCTTCGTTAAGATCAAGGATTTTCACTTCAATTTCTTCACCAACAGTTACAACTGATTTTGGTGATACGTTACGTTCATGTGACAATTCAGTCAAGTGAACCAATCCGTCAACACCACCAAGGTCGATGAAAGCACCGAAACTTGTGATACGTGCAACTTTACCAGTTACTACATCACCAACAGCCAATTTACCGAATACTTCAGCGCGAGCTGCTGCTGTAGCTGCTTCAACAACTTCACGACGTGAAAGGATGAAGCGGTTTTCTTTAGCGTCAACTTCTTTGATTTTAGCATCAAATTCTTGACCTACAAAACGCTCAGTGTTACGTACGAAACGAGTATCCAACATTGAAGCTGGGATAAATCCACGAACCCCTTCAAATTCTACTGAAAGTCCACCTTTAACGGCACGAGTTCCTTTAACAGTAACAACTTCTTCTTCGCGACCAACAAGTTTGTCCCATGCTTTGCGAGCTTCAAGGCGTTTTTTAGATACAAGGTATGTAACTGTATCAGTATCTTTACCAACTACTTGACGAAGTACAAGAACATCCAATACTTCTCCTACTTTCACAAAGTCATTGATATCTGCATCGCGATCGTTTGTCAATTCGCGAAGAGTCAAGACACCTTCAACACCAGTCCCAGAGATTGCAACGTTAGCTTGAGTCGCATCAACTGTCAATACTTCAGCACTAACAACATCACCAGGCTCAACTTGGCTAACGCTATTTAGCAAATCTTCAAATTCGTTCATCTAAAAAATCCTCCAACAATCAAGTTTTTCTTAAACTTGACATACTTATAATTTTTTTCCTAAGCACCCGCAAGGACATGTTCATATCGTTCACGTCTTTCAATTATAAAAATAAAATACCCTAAGATATTTTGCTTTTTATCTTGATCATTACCTAAGAACTGGGGTAGCTGGATTCGAACCAACGCATGAGGGAGTCAAAGTCCCTTGCCTTACCGCTTGGCTATACCCCATTGATAAAATGGAGAGAGAGGGATTCGAACCCCCGAACCCGAAGGAGCGGATTTACAGTCCGCCGCGTTTAGCCTCTTCGCTATCTCTCCGATATTTAACGAAAACTATTATATCATGAAATTTTCAATAAAACAAGACTTATTTTGCTAAATTATAGTTTTCAATTAAAATTTCCACAGCTTTTTCCAATTTTTTATAAAAACTATCGACATTCCCATTCTTTATGATGGCAAATTGTCCATCTAATTCGGCAATTTCTCCAATTACTTTCTTGCCAATGGTCAATACATAACCTTCAAAGCTATCTTTTCCTACACTAACTTTGGCATCTGCCACTTGAATTTCGATTTTCTTATCTTTCTTACTCATTTCATACCTCTCTTCACTTTTTCTATTTTACAAGAAAATCCAAAAACTAGCAAGAAAAAACTCTACATCAGGCTTGTCTGATATAGAGTTTTCCGCTTTATTTAATATGCTTTTCTAGTTCTTTTTGGTACTTACCATTTGATTCCAATTTTTCTTTTTGCCATTTTTTCAGTGCTTCTTCATATTCTTTTGTTGTAACAATATCTTTTTGCAATTTCATTCCTTTAAAGATATATGGGTCACCTTTAATACCAACTTGTGAGTATGGTTTTGAGAATGGCACGACATTACTTACAACTGGAGAACCACCAGATGAGGCTGTAGGCATCAATAATGAACTATCTGTCAACCAAGCTTGAGCCTTGGCATATTTTTCATAGCGTTCTTCAAGATTCGTAGTTTCTGAATCGGCATCATCCAATAATTTCTTATACTGGTCCAAACCAAGTTTCGCTACAACATCCTTATCTTTCCCTTTAGTAATACCAAGGTGTTTCATAGCAGAACCTGATTTAGGATCCATGATATTCAAGTAAGATGCTGGGTCTTGATAGCTTGGAGCCCATCCTGTACTGTTCAAATCATAATCTTTTTGAGAAGGAACACGCGCTTGAGAAGTGATTGTTTCCTTTTCATTATCTGTCATTTGAAGAACGTCGATGACAACATTTTCAGCACCAAGAGTTGATTCGATAGACTGTTTGAAAGAGTTGCTTTGTTGAACAGCGATGGTATCTGTTTGTTCAACTGGGACATCCAAGTGAATTGGGAATGTTACCCCTTTAGATTCCAAGTCTTTCTTAGCTTTTTCGAATGCAGCTTTAGCCTTGTCAGGGTTGTAGATAGAATCCTTACCGTCAACTAGCTCAACACCTTTCCACTGGTCACCATAGTTCACCAACTCTGCTTGAGCGATTTGACCAAAGTTTTTACCACCTGCTTGTACAAAGTTATCTGGAACGAGACTGTTACGAATAATCTTGTCCGCACCGTCTTCACCATTTAGCTGGGCAGCATAAGAATGGCGGTTGAAGGCAAAGTTGATAGCCTGACGGAAGTCCTTATTAAGCATAGCTTCTTTTGTAGAAGTCTTTTGCTCTTCACTTGTTTTCGCAGTTTTATTATATGACTGACGATTTACGTTAAAGGTGAAGTAATAGCTACTTGAGTCCTGTGGGCTATAAGTGATTTTATCTCCGTATTGTTCCAAAGTTGAAGCAAAGTTTGAGCTACTTGGGAAGAGACGGGCTGTCGTATAGGCACCTGAAGAGAAGCTACGAATCAACGATTCCTGATCAGAACCATCGTAGTAGGTCAATTTGATCTTCTCGATTTTTACCTTTTCTTTATCCCAGTAGTTTGGATTTTTCTCGTATTCGATCAACGATTTAGAAGTCAAGGTCTTCAAGATATAAGGACCATTGTAAAGAATCCCTGCTGGAGTAACTGCTCCATAATCTTTACCTGATGCCTTCAAAAACTCTTCATTTACAGGCAACATCGTTGCTGTGGTGACTTTAGAGTTCCAGAAACTTTCTGGTTTATTTAGGGTATATTCAACTGTATAATCGTCCAAGGCCTTAACACCAACTGTAGAGAAATCATTGGTCTCACCAGTCATGTAGGCATCCAAGCCCTTGATTGAATTTTGGATGAGAGAAACACCGTCTGACTTGCCGTCAGCTACGTGTTTTAGTCCTGTCACAAAGTCATGGGCTGTTACTTCTGCGTATTCTTCACCTTCTGATGTGTACCATTTAACTCCTTTACGAAGTTTATAGGTATAAGTCAAACCATCTTTTGAGACAGACCAATCTTCAGCCAAGGAAGGAATAACATTCCCGTACTGGTCGTTTTCCATCAAGCCATCAACCACGTTCCCGATGACATCTGTTGTCGATGTACGAGTCGCTATACTATAGTCCAAAGATGCTGGATCTACTGCATAGACATATGAAAATGTTGTCGGTGCATCTGCTTCTTTATCAGCTTTTCCACAAGCCACTAAAAGAGCTGTTGTACTCAGGACTACTCCTGCTGTTAAGAGCCACTTTTTCGATTTCATCAAAAATCTCCTTTTGTTTATTTTAATCTACTTTTACAATCCAACCTTCTGGCGCTTCAATATCACCAAACTGAATTCCTGTCAATTCATCATAAAGTTTACGAGTCACAGGACCTACTTCTGTTTCACTATAGAAAACATGGAAATCATCACCGTGCTGAATACCACCAATTGGAGAAATAACCGCTGCTGTACCACAGGCACCTGCCTCTACAAAACGATCAAGGTTATCAATTGGGACATCTCCCTCAATAGGAGTCAAGCCCAAGCGATGTTCTGCCAAATAAAGCAAAGAATACTTAGTAATAGATGGCAAGATAGATGGACTCAATGGTGTTACAAACTCATGGTCAGCTGTAATTCCAAAGAAGTTAGCTGAACCGACTTCTTCAATCTTTGTATGTGTCGATGGGTCTAGGTAAATAACATCTGAGAAATGACGTGACTTGGCCAATTTTCCTGGCAAGAGACTGGCAGCATAGTTTCCACCAACCTTAGCCGCACCTGTACCATTTGGAGCCGCACGATCGTATTCATCCTGAATCAAGAAATTGGTTGGGACCAAACCGCCTTTAAAGTAATTACCAACTGGCATGGCAAAGATGGTAAAAATATACTCTTCTGCTGGTTTAACCCCAATAATATCTCCGACACCAATCAAAAGAGGACGAAGATATAAGGTTCCACCTGTTCCATATGGAGGTACGTATTCTTCATTGGCGCGGACAACTGCCTTACAAGCTTCTACAAACATTTCTGTCGGAACTTGTGGCATCAAGAGACGATCACAAGTACGTTGCAGACGTTTAGCATTTTCATCAGGACGGAACAGTTGAACACTGCCATCCTTAGTACGATAAGCTTTCAAACCCTCAAATGCTTGTTGTCCATAGTGAAGACTTGGAGAAGACTCTGAAATATGCAAGGTTGCATCTTCTGTAAGCTCTCCTTGATTCCATTGTCCATTTTTAAAATGAGCAATATAGCGATAAGGTAATTTCATATAGGAAAAACCGAGATTTTCCCAATCAATCGTTACTGTCATATTCCACTCCTTATTCTAAAAACCTATTTCTTATATTCTACACTTTTTTTCTAAAATAGCAAGTATATTTTGTAATTTTCAGAAAATTTCTTCAATAAAAAGAACCAGCTCTTAGGACTGATTCTTCATTTTACTTATTTGGCTTCTGGAAATACTTCTTTAAGATAAGCGTCAAAAACTTCTTCATCTGAAATCGTGTCAGAAATGAAGCTTCCGTTGCTAGTCCTTTCTGACAGGTTCAAGTCTTGCAATCGACTTTCATAGATTGTTCCTTTATTTGATTGAACAAGCAGCGTTTGGTCGTTCTCTTCCACATCTGTACTAAAAAGATCACCAATAAAGCCTTGTTCTGCAACCGCTCCTGCCAAGAAGACACGATGCGGTTTGTTTTTCAACTCACGCAAGACTTGTAAGCCACGTTTGGCACGGCTGGTTGCCGGAATTTCGACAATAGAAACACGTTTCAAACTTCCACGTTGGGTCAAGAGGTAGAAGGATGAGGTGTTACAGATAAAGGCGGATTGGAGGACATCATCTGCTTTCAGGTTCATAGCTTTGACACCTGCAGCCTTAGCACCGACAACTGGTACCTCTTCGATATTGAAACGAAGGGCATAACCATTTTGGCTAATCAAAAGAACATCATCCAGTTTAATCGGAGCCACTGCTACAATCTGGTCTGTCTCGTCTTTGAGCTTAGCATACTTGACAGACTTAGATTTATAGGTCCGCCATGGAGTGAACTCTTTTCGCTCTACACGCTTGATTTGACCGAGACGAGTCGCAGCAAAGTAGGTTGTGCCTTCATCAAACTGATCCACGACTTCCACATAGAGGATTTCTTCGTTAGTTTCAAAGTTTGTGATGGTTTGGCTCAGATGCTCTCCGATATCCTTCCAGCGAATATCTGCCAATTCATGAATTGGTCGATAAATGACATTTCCAAGAGTCGTGAACATCAAAAGATGCTGGGTTGTCTTGGCAGATTGAACAAAGATTAAACGGTCATCATCACGTTTGCCAATTTCTTCCAAGGTGGAGGCTGCAAAAGAACGTGGGCTGGTACGCTTGATGTAACCTGCCTTGGTCACGCTGACATATGTATCTTCCTCAGCAATCAGACTAGCTGTATCAATCTCGATTACTTTCGCAGTGTCTTCTAAGCTACTCAAACGCGGAGTCGCAAACTTCTTCTTGACCTCACGAAGTTCTTTCTTCATGAGATTGTACATAGTCCGCTCATCACCGATAATAGCCGCAAGCATGGCAATCTTTTCACGAAGTTCTGCTTCTTCTTCCTGCAAGACAACCACATCGGTATTGGTCAAACGGTACAGTTGCAAGGTAACAATAGCCTCAGCCTGTTCTTCCGTAAAATCATAGCTTACCTTAAGATTTTCCTTAGCGTCCGCCTTATTCTCAGAAGCACGGATAAGCGCAATGACTTCGTCCAAGATTGAAATCACTCGAATCAAACCTTCGACGATATGGAGACGTTTTTCAGCCTTTTCCTTGTCAAAGCGAGAACGTGCCAAGATGACCTCACGACGGTGGGCAATATAGCTAGATAAGATAGGCACAATTCCAACCTGACGAGGGGTGAAATTGTCAATTGCCACCATGTTAAAATTGTAATTGATTTGTAGGTCAGTGTACTTAAATAGGTAGTTGAGAACAAGCTCCGTATTAGCGTCTTTCTTGAGTTCAATCGCGATACGAAGACCGTCACGGTCAGACTCATCGCGAACCTCAGCAATACCTGCCACCTTATTATTGACACGAACATCATCAATCTTCTTGACTAGATTGGCCTTGTTGATTTCATAAGGAATCTCAGTAATAACGATTTGTTCCTTACCACCTTTTAGCTTTTCAATCTCAGTCTCGGAACGAACAACCACGCGCCCTTTCCCAGTTTCATAGGCTTTCTTGATTTCATCACGGCCTTGGATAATAGCTCCTGTAGGGAAGTCTGGTCCAGGTAGGAATTCCATAAGTTTATCCACCTTGGCGGTTGGGTGGTCAATCATATAGACCGCCGCATCGATGACCTCGGCTAAATTATGAGGTGGAATATCTGTTGCATAACCAGCCGAAATACCAGTCGAACCATTAACCAAAAGGTTTGGAAAGGCTGCTGGCAAGACTGTCGGCTCTTTCTCCGTATCGTCAAAGTTCCAAGCAAAAGAAACGGTCTTTTTATCGATATCCTGAAGAAGGTAGCCTGCAATCTCAGACAAACGCGCCTCGGTATAACGCATAGCCGCAGGTGGATCTCCGTCCATAGAACCGTTATTACCGTGCATTTCAACTAGAATCTCACGATTTTTCCAGTCCTGTGACATACGAACCATGGCATCATAGATAGAACTGTCACCGTGTGGGTGGAAATTTCCCATGATATTTCCGACAGACTTGGCCGACTTACGGTAACTCTTGTCAAAGGTATTGCCATCCTTATTCATCGAATAAAGAATGCGACGCTGAACCGGCTTCAATCCATCACGAATATCTGGCAAAGCCCGGTCTTGAATAATGTACTTGGAGTAGCGACCAAAGCGCTCTCCCATAATGTCCTCCAGGGACATGTTTTGAATGTTACTCATATAGGATACAGAGCCCGTAAATACCAAGTGAAAATAGAAAATTCTTGAAGTAAGAAAGCTCACAAGAGAATTTATCTTTTTCACGCATCATTTAGGGCGTGTTCAACTCCTTTCAAAGAATGTAGAGTAGGTTTTTATGCAGTAAAAGATATTTTACGGGAATTAGTCCCATGTTCAGTTACCTTAAGGAACCAAACAATCCTTTCTGTAGTTTAAAGTTTTGAAAATTTTTATCAGGTTAAAACATTTTAGTTTACTTAAATTTAGCTAGTAGGTACTTGTTCAACTTTTCTTTGTACAAAAAATAAATATATGGAAGGAAGAAATGAAATAACAACGGTCCCAATAAGCAAAGCATTAAATACATTTTGATGTCCATGAAAGACTTCATTCCAATACATAGTATTAAGAAGATGGAAGACTAAACCAATTAAGTAGCAAAAGCTAATAACTATCATCTTCCACCTTAATAGAGAATAGATAGAAGACAATCGAAGAGCATGGTAAATTACTGCTGTAATGAGCATTGGAAAACAAAAAGAGATTAGAAAGAAATAGAATCTTAAAACATCATCAAAAAGCTCTGTGCGATCTATTGAAATAAGCCAAATATTACACAAGGTTATAACAATCGGGAAAAATAATCCATACACCCTTTTATTTAACTTATTTCTTTTAAGAGCTAGAAATATAGAAGACACCAATACTAAAATTTGGACTCCTGGGAATCCCATGAAAAATAAAGCAAATACATAATCTAGCATACTAGCTTAACCTTTCCTCAGCATACTCAATCATCTTCTCAGCTACTTTCTTATAATAGTCAAAGCCCATCTTTTGAGCAAGGATTTGAGCTTCTCTGTGGAAAAGGTCCATCGTAGCAAACAATGAATGAGTAAGTTTCTCTACACTTGAAAAATCCAGCAGATTTGAGAATTCCTTCTCTTTCTCAGCAGACATATAGTTAAAGAGACACTTGTAGTTCTTGCCAACATCGACCGTTCCCTTATCTGCTGCCACTTGCCAAGCTAAAAGCTTGAGCAATTCTTGTTGGCAGATTCCATAGAGATGGTCCGTCGCATAGATGACTTGATGGCGACAGATTCCTTTAACCACGTAAGCTGACACCCACCAAAATTCATTGCAGGCTTTTTTAAAATCCGTCTCACTAGCTGGATGTATCCAGAAACGCTGAGGACTGGGAGAATAGGATTCAAACAAGCCCTTATCATCTACTAAAACTGTGAAGCAAGCCTCGCTATCCACCCACTCGTTGATGTCTTCTTTAGGACAGAGGGTTAGATCAATGCGATTACCATCTTCAAAAAGCATGAGATAAAGACGGCGATGTCCCAGAGTAACCTCTTGCTCAATGATACGTTTGCCAAACCGGTCCAACCAAGAAAGGTCTCTCGTCAGATTATCTAAATCGTCCACGACATAAACAACATCATAATCTTGAAACTCATCTTTTAGTGCTTTTGTATCAGTTCGTGAACCAGACATGGCAACAGCTTCTACTTGTATATTTTCGGGCACCTGTAAAATCAATCTCAGCATTTGCTCTTGATTTCTGTATTTTCTGCACCTATCTTTAATTAAGTTATTTTTCATAACTGTCTAGCTCCTCTTGTTTCTGAAGGATTCGTATTCTTTTCTTCTCAAGTTCTCCTACTATCAATTGGAAAGTCGAACCAATTCCTAAAACGATTAAAATAAAATAAAGTAAAGTAATATCGTTTCTACGATATGTTTTAAAAATTCTCCATAACACAAATAGATTCACTAACGAAAGGAGGAAAAGTAAACTGGCATTGAAGCGAAGTATTATAGCGAACTTACTCTTAAAATACCTATAATGTTTTCCAATCCTATAGAGGGTATATAGTGAGAAAACAATCATCAAAGGGGTGAAAGCAAGTGCATAAAATAAGATAAACCCTATTCCTGAGTATGGTTTACTTTCCATGGGTAGATCTAATAGACAGATACCAATAGTGAGGATGTTCAATATAAATAAGGATACTGTGCGAGCACACTCTTTTCTACCTTTACTGGTCATTAAGTCATATATAATTCCAAAAATAGCCAAGAGAATGAGGAAAAAAGGTATCATTAATAACGTAATCAATCCTGCACCTCCAATAGTTTTAGCGTTTGTTTCCCTAAAAAAGATAATCATCACCTTTACTTGAACTTTATAACTCCCCTGTCTGGTAAAGGCTGTACCCTTCGTAATAATATGAAGCATCCACACCCTTAAAGAAACGGGCCTGAGTGAGGTCATCCGTCAGATTATCGAGGAGGAGATACTTAAGTTCTCCAGTCTACACTCCACTACGCTTCATGGCATTCAGGTATTCATCCTTATCAATGGCGTTCCAATCTACCACTTTCTCCGCTTCTGACGAAGCATACAATCTAGCCAAATCCGCATGGCACGTCCATTCCCCTCACGGAAAGGATGGCAATATTCATATCCGCGTACTTATCAATCACTTAATCAAAATTGTCATGAGGAAGTTTGTCAGGATACTGTAAGGATTGCTCTAAAAAATACGGGTGGCAAATTGAAAGTTATCCTTTGCACTATTGACATCACGGAATTTTCCAGCGAAATCATAGATGACCGAAAAGAGATAATGGTGAATAGCGGACAGCCCTGAAAAAGTGCCAACTTCCATCTTGAACAAAGCTCCTGTCTGAAAAAGCAGGGTGGCTTGTTTTTTTGTCAGTTTTTCTTCTACATCTGCCAACTGGGCTGAGTTTGTAATGCCTAGTTTATTTTCCCATACCATGTTTGTTCCCATTTCTATTCTTTTAGAAGTTCAAAACTTCGCCTTATGTTACAAAAGCTCGTCTATCTGTGAGGGACTTCTTCAGAAGAAAGCTACTTTTCCTCAGCTACTGCTTCTTGCTTGCTTTTCTTTGGTGTCAATTTTTTATAGCGACTACGGATAGCGTTGAGATAGTCACGGAGATCAGCATACTGCGTCTTATCTGGATAAGCATAGGCGTTGATTGCAGTAAAATCCACAAGGAAATCATAGATTTCTTGCAGTTTCGCACGAACTTCCTTATTTTGACTAGGTACCTTTCCTTTTTGCTCAGCCAGGCGCTCCTTATAGGCTTTTTCAAACTGAGCCTACGCCTTTGTTAAGGTTTCTACATGAGTTTTCAAATGCAGGGTTGAAAGGGCAGTTTGGTAGTCAGTATCTTTTAGCTCCTTTAGCAAATGGTTAATAGCTTCTGTCTCTTTTTCGTAGCTCATACTCATTAGCCCAGCATAATTTTTGAAAAGTTTGTTGAGTTTGTTGTAAGCTTCCTTGCTACCTGCCTCTTTGACACGAGAGAAGGCCTTGACCAAGCTAGTCAAGGTAGAAAGCGCATCATCGCGCTCACGATCAGAGGCTTCCAGACTAGCCACCGTTTGACTAGCCTTGAAACGGTGCAAACCAGCTTGCAAGGTCTCAAGAAGTTTTTCCATATCCCCAAGCTTCGTTACATAAACCTGCTCAGACTTATTGGATTTTGTAAAAGCCCCTAACTCGTCCTTACTCTCAGATAGAAGTTGGAAGAATTCGTTGTTTTCTAAATTGCGTACAGTTAAACTTGTGATTCCATATTCTTTTTTCATAAAACTCCTCCTTCTTCATTTTTTTTAATCTTTTGCCGCAAAACCGCTCAGAACACATGTAAACGTTCGGGTTTTGCTCTAAAAATTCAAATCACACATGTGTGATTTAGTTTTTTACTCCTAGACAAGAAATTCTTCATGTGGAATTTCTTGTCTAGGGGTGGGGAAGGTAATTCTTAGTATAGGATGAAATCATTTCTTTTTCAATTCATTCAACTTAGATAAATTTTTTCCCATCTCCAGACTGAGAATCACAAACAAGGTTGAAGAATAAATATTATCATACCATTGTTCCAATTCCTCATCATTCATATCGAGATGATATTGCTTATCGTTGTTATGTCTTAACCCTCCTTTGTTATACATCTCAGAAAGATTATCAAAAACAGCAATTTTCTTAGGAATCTGGTTACCTTTCTTATCCGTGTCAGCCCCTTTTGTTTGTAACACTATTTTTAGTTCATTATAAATTCCCTTTAATTCTTTAGGTAGTTTTTCAGGATCATCAAATTTTTTGAGATAAGGCTCCAAATAGCCTGCTAAAGAAAGAAGTATTTCTTTCTTACGCTGAATATTTCCTTTATTTAAAAAATGATTATATTCTAAAACCTTTATCGCATCTTCAATACTAGTTTCAGATACAATCTGAGAAACTTCCGAGGCATAAACATTCTTTTCAACGATGATTCTATTACCACTATCTAAAGTAATCAATTCATGATTTGTTTTATCTAAAGAATACTCTAATCTTTCACATAATTTTTCGTATTGATCCATTAGAGAAGTATGATCTCTAACTTCTGCCCAGATTTCAAATTGTTCCTCAGTTTCAGGAGTATAATCTGAATAATCATCTATTTCTTCAAGTTCTTTAGACGTCACATAGTTTATTGCAAATTTATCTTTATTTATTATTTCTGAATATAAATCTAAAATAAATTCAAAAACAGTATAAAGGCAATCAACACTGGTAAAACGTTGGTAAATGACTGTAAATTTTTCTTCAAATGTAACATGCTGTCCTTTCTTCTCCACTGGATAATACTTTTTATATCCATCGGAAAAAAATTCTTGAAGATTAGTTTTATAATTTTTTATATAGATATCTTCTTGCAGTATTTTTTTTACTATGTCTATTTCTTTCTTAGCATCAAAGCGCATACCTTTAATAAACTCAAAATAATTCTGTCTCGCCATAATATTTCCTATACTATACTAAAACACCGTCGCTTCTTCCAGCGTAAACTTGACATTGTCTTCGATCCACTTACGACGTGGTTCGACCTTATCACCCATGAGGACATTGACGCGGCGTTCTGCGCGTGCTAAGTCTTCAATCGTAACACGGATTAGGGTACGAGTTTCTGGGTTCATGGTTGTTTCCCAGAGTTGGTCTGCATTCATCTCTCCAAGCCCCTTGTAGCGTTGGAGTGTTGCGCCTTTACCGAACTGCTTGCGGAGTTCTTCAAGTTCTCCGTCTGTCCATGCGTAGGCCACTTCTTCTTTCTTGCCTTTACCTTTGGACATCTTGTAAAGAGGCGGAAGGGCGATATAGACATGGCCTGCCTCAACTAGCGGACGCATGTAGCGATAAAAGAAAGTCAAAAGAAGTGTTTGGATGTGGGCACCGTCGGTATCCGCATCAGTCATGATAATGATTTTGTCATAGTTAGCATCCTCAATAGAAAAGTCTGCTCCGACACCCGCACCGATGGTATAAATCATGGTGTTAATTTCTTCATTTTTGAGGATATCCGCCATTTTGGCCTTGGCTGTATTGATAACCTTACCACGAAGAGGTAGAATAGCCTGGAACTTGCGGTCACGGCCTTGTTTGGCAGAACCTCCGGCAGAATCTCCCTCGACTAGATAGAGTTCATTCTTAGCTGGATTCTTAGACTGGGCAGGTGTTAATTTACCTGACAACAAACCCTTGTCTTTTTTATTTTTCTTACCATTTCGGCTCTCATCACGCGCCTTACGTGCTGCTTCACGAGCATCACGGGCCTTAATAGCCTTGCGGATGAGGTTAGAAGCCAATTCACCATTTTCCATAAGGAAAAAGGTCAACTTATCCGCCACAATTCCATCCACAACGGGACGAGCCAGAGGGCTTCCTAGTTTATCCTTGGTCTGTCCTTCAAACTGGAGGTGTTCTTCAGGAACCAAGATAGAAAGAACGGCCGCTAGTCCCTCACGATAGTCTGACCCTTCAAGGTTTTTATCTTTTTCCTTGAGAAGCCCCGTCTTACGCGCATAGTCATTCATGACCTTGGTAATGGCAGACTTGAGTCCTGTCTCGTGCGTTCCACCGTCCTTGGTACGAACGTTATTGACAAAGGATAGAATGTTATCTGAAAATCCATCATTGTACTGGAGGGCCACGTCCACTTGGAACCCATTGTCTTCCCCTTCAAAGTAAAGAACCGGCGTCAAGGTCTCCTTGTCTTCGTTCAGATAAGAAACAAAGTCCTGCACCCCATTTTCATAGTGGAACTCAATCGCTTCATCTGTTCGCTTGTCCGTTAAAGACAAGGTCACATTTTTCAAGAGAAAGGCTGACTCATTGAGGCGTTCTGAAATGGTATTGTACTTGAAGTCTATCGTAGAAAAGATCGTCGCATCAGGCATAAACGTAACCTTGGTACCTGTCTTAGACTTAGGCGCTGTACCGATTTTCTTCAAAGTCGTGACAGGTTTGCCACCATTTTCAAAACGTTGCTTGTAAACTGCACCATCACGGGTGATTTCAACCTCCAGCCAACTAGATAGGGCATTAACAACGGAAGAACCCACCCCGTGGAGACCACCTGATGTCTTATAACCACCTTGACCAAATTTTCCTCCAGCGTGGAGAATAGTAAAGATAACCTCAACCGTTGGGATTCCCATCGCGTGCATACCAGTCGGCATCCCACGTCCGTGGTCTTGAACCGTTAAACTGCCATCTTTATTGATGGTTACATCAATACGGTCACCAAATCCAGACAAGGCTTCATCGACTGCATTATCGACGATTTCCCAGACTAGGTGGTGGAGACCAGCACCATCGGTCGATCCAATATACATCCCTGGACGTTTTCGGACCGCATCCAACCCTTCTAGCACCTGAATGGCATCATCATTATAATTGTTAATATTGATTTCCTTTTTTGACACAAGGAACCTCCTATTCGTTCATCTTTACTATTCTACAGGTTTTCCAAGGATTTTGCAAAATTTTTCTTTCTCCGGTGTGACAATTTCAGAAGAGATTCTCTGCCTTTCTTCTCCATTTCATGATATAATAGGATTATGATTACAATAGTTTTATTAATCCTAGCCTATCTGCTGGGTTCGATTCCGTCTGGTCTATGGATTGGACAAGTTTTCTTTCAAACAAATCTGCGTGAACATGGTTCTGGCAATACTGGAACAACCAATACTTTCCGCATTTTAGGCAAGAAAGCTGGTATGGCAACCTTTGTGATTGACTTTTTCAAAGGAACCCTAGCAACACTTCTTCCGATTATGTTTCATCTGCAAGGCGTTTCGCCTCTCATCTTTGGACTTTTGGCTGTTATTGGCCATACCTTCCCTATCTTTGCAGGATTTAAGGGAGGCAAGGCTGTCGCAACCAGTGCTGGAGTAGTTTTCGGATTTGCGCCTGTCTTCTGTCTATACCTAGCAGTTGTTTTCTTTGGAACCCTCTATCTTGGTAGCATGATTTCGCTATCTAGTGTCACAGCATCTGTCGCGGCTGTCATCGGAGTTCTACTCTTTCCACTTTTTGGTTTTATCCTGAGCAACTATGACCCTCTCTTCATCGCTATTATCCTAGCACTTGCTAGCTTGATTATCATTCGTCATAAGGACAATATCGCTCGTATCAAAAATAAAACTGAAAATTTGGTCCCTTGGGGATTGAACCTAAGTCACCAACATCCTAAAAAATAAAACGCCAGTTCTGTACTGACGTTTTTTTGTATGCTTATTTTGATTTGATATAGTTGATACCATCTGCTTTTGGTGCTACCGCTTTTCCAAAGAAGGCTGCTAAGACAAGAATGGTCAAAACATAAGGTGCGATTTGAAGATAAACCGCAGGCACACCTTGTAGGAACGGCAATTGAGATCCGATAACAGCCAAACTTTGTGAAAGTCCAAAGAAGAGACTAGATAGCATGGCTCCGATTGGATTCCATTTTCCGAAGATCATCGCAGCAAGTGCAATAAATCCAGGTCCAACAATAGTTGTTACCGAGAAGTTAACTGAGATGGATTGAGCATAAATCGCTCCGCCAATTCCACCTAGAAAACCTGAAATAATAACCCCTAAATATCTCATCTTGTAGACATTGATTCCCAAGGTATCAGCTGCTTGAGGGTGTTCACCTACAGAGCGGAGACGAAGACCAAAACGGGTCTTGAAGAGGATAAACCAAGCAAAGAATGAGAAGGCAATCGCGATATAACCTAGCAGACTAGTTGACTTGAAGAAGATATCACCAATCACTGGAATATTTGCCAAGACTGGGAAATCAAAGCGTCCAAAAGTCTGACTTAGGTTGTCGGTTTGTCCTTTGTTATAAAGAACTTTCACTAAGAAAACAGCCAAGGCAGGCGCCATCAAGTTCAATACCGTACCGCTGACAACATGGTCTGCACGGAAATGAACCGTTGCTGCTGCGTGGATGATAGAGAAGAGGCCTCCAACCAATCCTGCTACAAGCAAGGATAGCCATGGAGTTGCTGCTCCAAATTGTTCAGCAAATTCAAGGTTAAAGACAACTCCAGAAAAGGCACCCATAACCATAATTCCTTCAAGACCGACGTTTACCACACCACCACGTTCAGAGAAAACACCACCGATACTTGTAAAGATGAGGGGCGCTGAGTAAATCAGCATAGAAGACACCAAGAGGGTGAGCAAGGTTGTAATAGACATCTTTACTTACCTCCTTTAACTTGTTTTTTCGGTTTGACAAAGCGTTCGATAAGGTAATGAACACTGACAAAGAAGATAATAGACGCTGTTACAATGCTGACAAGCTCAGACGGTACCTGCGCCGCATTCATACCAGGGGCTCCAACTTGGAGAACACCAAATAGGAAGGCTGCAAAGAGAATACCAATTGGTGAGTTGGCCGCAAGCAGACTAACCGCCATCCCGTTAAATCCGACAGCTAATGACGACCCCTGAACATAAACGTTCTGGAAGGTTCCCAGACCTTCAACAGCTCCACCAAGACCAGCCAAGGCACCTGAGATAATCATTGATAGTATAATCGTTCGTTTGGCAGAAATACCAGCATATTCTGAAGCATGTGGATTAAGACCAACCGCACGGATTTCAAAACCAAGGGTTGTTTTCTTGAGCATAAACCAAATGACTGCAACGGCAATGAGAGCAAAGAAAATACCGATATTCATCCGTGAGTTACCAGTCAACTCAGCTAACCAAGGTGTCTGATAGGTTGCATTAGCTCCAACACGAATGGTCGAATCTGTACTTTGCATGAAGTCTTTAGGAAAGGCATGGATAAAGGCATTTCCTACATACAATACAATGTAGTTCATCATGATGGTTACGATAACCTCTGACGTCCCTAGATAGGCCCTCAGAATACCTGGAATCGCTCCGACAATTCCACCAGCAATCAGAGCAATCACGATAGTCGCTAGAATCATCAAGGGACGTGGCATATCTGGATGAGACAAGGCAAACCAACCACTGAGAATCCAACCAGCCAAGGCCTGACCAGGAAGCCCGACGTTAAAGAAACCTGCACGACTGGCAACGGCAAAACCCAGACCAATCAAGACCAGAGGCCCCATAGCACGGAAGATTTCTCCAATACCGCGTAGACTACCGAAGGCTGTATAGAACAATTCTTCGTAGCCCCAAATAGCATCATAACCGAAGATCCACATAACAATGGCTCCGAGTAAAATTCCTAGGAAGACAGAAATCAAGGGAACCGAAATTTGTTGTAATTTTTTAGACATCACTCTTCTCCTTTCCCAAGTTTCCACCAGCCATCAAGACACCAAGTTCTTGTTTATTGGTTGTTTCTGGTGATACAATACCTTGAATCTTACCATCGTGGATAACGGCAATACGGTCTGAGACGTTTAAAATCTCATCCAACTCAAAGCTGACAACAAGGACAGCCTTCCCATTATCACGCTCTTCAATCAAGCGTTTGTGGATATATTCAATGGCTCCAACATCCAACCCACGAGTTGGCTGGCTGACGATAAGGAGATCAGGATCACGATCAATTTCACGAGCAATAATTGCTTTTTGTTGATTTCCTCCTGAAAGTGCAGCTGCAGGAACAAATTCACTGGCAGCACGAACATCAAATTCTTCCATTAACTTTTTAGCATAAGAAGTAATATTTGAATAGTTCAAAATTCCATTTTTACTATGTGGTTCTTTGTAGTAGGTTTGAAGGGCAATATTTTCAGAAATCATCATTTCCAAAATCAAGCCATCACGGTGACGGTCTTCTGGAACGTGCCCAACACTTAGTTCTGTAATTTGTCGTGGGTGCAAACCTACAATTGAATCTCCTTTTAGCTCGATGCTTCCAGATTCAACCTTGCGAAGACCTGTAATGGCTTGAATGAGTTCAGACTGACCATTTCCATCAATCCCTGCAATACCAACAATCTCTCCAGCACGAACATCCAAGGACAGATTTTTAACAGCTGGGACACCGCGGTTTTCATTGACCACCAAATCTTTGATAGACAAGACCACTTCTTTTGGTTGAGAGGCTTGCTTCTCGGTTTTAAAGGAAACAGAACGACCTACCATCATTTCCGCCAAATCAGCATTGGTAGCCCCTGCAATTTCGACAGTTTCAATTGATTTCCCACGACGGATAACTGTAACACGGTCAGAAACTGCGCGAATCTCGTCCAACTTGTGGGTAATCAAGATAATTGATTTCCCTTCTTTGACAAGATTTTTCATAATAGCCATCAACTCATCAATTTCTGATGGAGTCAAAACGGCCGTTGGTTCGTCAAAGATAAGGATATCAGCTCCTCGATAAAGGGTTTTTAAAATTTCTACACGTTGTTGGGCTCCAACTGAGATGTCTGCCACCTTGGCAGAAGGATCCACAGCTAAGCCATAACGCTCAGAAAGAGCCTTGATTTCTTGGCTAGCTCCAGCGATATCTAATACACCATTTTTAGTTAATTCACTACCTAAAATGATGTTTTCAGCCACTGTGAAGGCTTCTACCAACATAAAGTGCTGGTGAACCATTCCGATTCCCAAGCTAGCCGCTTTAGATGGTGAATCGAGATTGACAACTTGACCGTTGACCACAATTTCACCACTAGTTGGTTCAAGAAGCCCTGCTAACATGTTCATGAGCGTGGACTTACCAGCCCCATTTTCTCCTAAAAGTGCATGAATTTCACCTTTTCGTAGGTGCAGGTTGATTTTGTCGTTGGCAACAAATTCACCAAACACCTTGGTAATATCACGCATCTCAATGACATTTTCGTGTGCCATGTGCTCTTCCTTTCAGAGTCTTATTTTATTTCAATAAAACTTGCTATTTTATCTAGTAGCAAGCTTTACTGAGACAAAATGACTTTGTCTCAACTCTTAAAAAAGCGGCCGAGGGCCGCTTCCCTAAGAAATGACTTCCATCCATTATTTTTCAGGAACTTTTACGCTTCCATCAAGGATTTTAGCTTTAGCATCTTCAACAGCTTTTTTACCTTCTTCTGAAAGGTTTGTTACTGCCAAGTCAACCCCTTTATCTTTCAATGAGTAAACGATCACTTGACCGCCAGGGAATTCACCTTTTTCTGCTTTGTTAGCAATATCTTTTACAGTTGTACCAACTTGTTTCAAAGTAGATACAAGAACGAAGTTTGATTCTTTGCCATCTTTAGAAGTGTACTTACCTTCTGCTACTTGGTCACGGTCAACACCGATAACCCAAACTTTTTCATTTTCAGGACGGCTTTCGTTGAGTGATTTTGCTTCTGCAAAGACACCAGCACCTGTTCCACCTGCTGCTTGATAAACAACGTCTGCACCAGCTGCGTATTGTGCTGCTGCAATTGTTTTACCTTTAGCAGCATCACCAAATGAACCAGCATAGTCAACTTGTACTTTGATAGATGGATCTACTGACTCAACACCAGCTTTAAATCCAGCTGCAAAACGTGAGATAACTTCAGACTCAATACCACCTACAAAACCAACTTGTTTTGTTTTAGTTGTTTTAGCCGCTGCAACACCCGCAAGGTAAGCAGCTTCGTTATCGGCAAATGTTACACTAGCAACATTCTTTTGATCTTTAATCACATCATCAATCAAGACATAGTTCAAGTCAGAGTGGTCTTTTGCTGCTTCTTCAACCGCATTGTGAAGGGCAAAACCAACACCGAAGATTAGGTTGTAACTTCCAGCCGCTTGTTGCAAGTTGTTAGCGTAGTCAGCTTCACTTGTTGATTGGAAGTAAGTAAAACCTTTATCTTTTGAAAGATTGTGTTCTTTACCCCAGTCTTGCAAACCTTCCCAAGCTGATTGGTTGAATGATTTGTCATCAACACCACCAGTATCAGTGACGATTGCTGCTTTTGTCTTCACATCAGAAGATGAAGCTGCATTACGAGAAGAGCGGTTACCACATGCAGCAAGTCCAACTGCTGCCACTGCAACTAGACCAAGGCCTAGCCATTGTTTCTTGTTCATTACTGAACCTCCTAAATAAGATGTGCAACGATGTTGCAAGTATGGATTTGTTGGTCACAAGGACCGTGCCACTCAGAGAGCGACTCAGACTAGTTTAAGTCTGTAAAAGAGTATGGAAGTAACTCCCCGACCGTCATCTCGACCGTCGATTTATCTTTTGCGACTAAGGTCACTTTTAGATCTTGTTCAAAAAATTCGACCATTACTTGGCGACAAGCACCACATGGTGAGATTGGTTTTTCAGTCTCTCCATAGACAATCAATTCTGAAAACTCTCTTTGTCCTTCGGAAACTGCTTTAAAAATCGCTGTACGCTCTCCACAGTTTGTCAAAGGATAGCTAGCATTTTCGATATTCACTCCCGTGTAAACACTTCCGTCTTTTGCCACTAAAACAGCTCCGACTGGAAAATGAGAATAGGGCACATAGGCTTTCTTGCTGGTTTCAATTGCTAGTTCAATCAACTCAGTAGTCGCCATCAGCCAATTCTCCTTTTAAAATGGCTACCCCAGCTGAAGTTCCGATACGGGTCGCCCCTGCTTCTACAAATGCAAGAGCATCTGCATAAGAACGAGCTCCCCCAGCAGCCTTGACACCCATATCAGGACCAACTGTTTCACGCATTAATCTAACATCTGCTACCGTCGCACCACCAGTTGAAAAGCCAGTAGATGTTTTAACAAAATCAGCTCCAGCTTTTTGAGCTAATTGGCAGGCTACAACTTTTTCTTGGTCTGTCAGAAGGCAAGCTTCAATAATGACTTTCACTAACTTGTCACCACTTGCTTCTACTACTGCGAGAATATCCGACTCAACCAAATCAAGATTACCTGTTTTGAGAGCTCCAACATTGATCACCATATCAATCTCATCTGCACCATTTTGGATAGCTTCCTTGGTTTCAAAAGCTTTCACAGTTGAAGTTGTTGCTCCCAGGGGGAAACCTACTACTGTGCAGACCTTGACATCTGTGCCTTCAAGCCCTTTTTTAGTATGTTCAACCCAGGTCGGATTAACGCAAACACTGGCAAAATCATACTCTCTAGCTTCAGACAACAAACAATCAATTTGATTTACTGTCGCATCTTGTTTCAAAAGTGTATGATCGATATATTTATTCAATTTCATATTCGGATTCTCCTGCAGTTTATGAGATTATTTCTATGATTTCTCGTAAACTTTGCACACTATCATTTATTTTAACATATTTTTGAAAATCTGTAACTAGCTGAGGAGAAATTTTTCCATTTGTGTATACTTTTGCAACAATTTCTCCCTTTTGAACGGAATCTCCAACTTTCTTTTCAAAAACAATTCCTGTTTCATAGTCCAAGACATCAGACTTGACTGCACGGCCTGCCCCCAGTCTCATAGCATAAAGTCCAAATTCCATGGCTGGAAGAGCTGAAATGACACCCGTTTCCTGAGCAGGGATTTCCACTACATGGGCTACATTTACAGGACGATACAACTCTTCTAAATCTCCACCTTGGGCTTGGACCATTTCCTCAAACTTAGCCAGTGCCTTACCATTGTCAAGATGTTGGCGAACTTCTTCCACTGTCTTGTTCACATTAGCCAAACCAAGCATAATTTGAGCCAATTCACAGATGAAGTGGGTAATATCCTGGCGGCCTTGACCTTGTAAAATCTCCAGTGCTTCAAGGATCTCCAGACGATTTCCAATCGCTCGTCCCAATGGCTGACTCATATCCGTAATCACTGCTACCGTCTTCCGGCCAACAGCCTTACCAAGATCCACCATGGTTTGAGCCAATTCACGCGCCTCATCAACCGTCTTCATGAAGGCACCCTCACCGACAGTCACGTCTAGCAAAATAGCATCCGCCCCTGCCGCAATTTTCTTGCTCATCACCGAACTCGCGATCAAAGGAATCGTGTCGACAGTTGCGGTCACATCACGAAGGGCGTAGAGAAGCTTATCCGCTTTGACCAGCTGGTCTGATTGCCCAATGACAGATACTCCAATATCCTGCACTTGATTAATGAAATCCTCTTGACTACGTTCTACTTGATAACCCTTAATGGACTCCAATTTATCAATTGTTCCGCCTGTATGGCCGAGACCACGACCACTCATTTTTGCCACAGGCACACCGAAGCTAGCAACAAGGGGAGCCAAAATCAAGGTCACCTTGTCACCAACACCACCCGTAGAATGCTTGTCAACCTTAACCCCATCAATAGCTGATAAATCAAACTCTTGCCCTGTCTTGACCATCTTCATAGTTAGGTCAGAGATTTCTCGAGTCGTCATCCCTTTGAAATAGACAGCCATAGCAAAGGCAGACATCTGATAATCAGGGACAGTTCCTGACACATAGCCTTCAACTAACCATTCAATTTCACTCGAAGTCAGTTCTTGACCATCTCGTTTCTTTTGGATTAAATCAACTGCTCTCATTCTTTCACACTTCTAAGGATATAATATCCCTTATCTTTTTTGACGATTTCACAATTGCCAAACACTTCCTCCATCTTTGACTTGGCGCTTGGAGCCCCTTGTTTTTTCTGGATAACGATTGTTAAATCTCCACCAGTTTCCAAGAAATCTTTACTTTTCTCAATGATTTCATGAACCACTTGCTTGCCCGCACGGATAGGAGGATTGGAAATGACATGGTCAAATGTGCCTTCAACTTGTTCATAGATGTTGGACTGGAAAATCGTCGCTTCTATTTTATTTCGTTCAGCATTTTGTCGCGCCAAATCCAAGGCACGATTATTAATATCGACCATGGTCGACTGAACTCCATAAGCCTTAGCTAAGGACAAACCCAAAGGCCCGTAACCACAGCCTACATCAAGGACAGTTTCTCCTTGATTGACCTCAAGACACTTGAGCAAGAGTTGACTTCCGAAGTCAACCATTTTCTTGCTAAAAACACCCGCATCCGTCAAAAAGGTCATTTTTTCTCCCAACAAGTCCACTCTCAACTCATGAATGTCGTGAGCAGCGTCAGGATTTTCTGCATAATACATTTTACTCATAAAACTATTTTACCATAATTTGACTTAAATTGTAAATCGTTTACAAATTGATAATAAAACGAAAAAGACTGAAGAAAGCTAGTCAAGAAGACCTTTTCTTCAATCTCTTTAAACACTTATAAATAATAAGCCATTTAGAACTAGAAATATCATAATCAGGATAAAACAACAAATTTATCATCTATAATTAGGCTCATTTTTATGACTATTGCTTAACCTTCAGATACTTAATTATCAACAAAATTCCCAACAGGATGTTTAGATAAAAGCCCAACTGATACGTTTTTGTCAGGATTTCCAAACTTGTCCAAAGTCGGATTAAATCTTCTAGCGACATGCGGAAGAAATAACCCTCTGTAGCAATCCATAGAACTAAAAAGACATAACTACCAGCAGCAAGCCATTTCGTCCACCGTTTTTTTAGGAAGAAAGCAATCAAGAGCGAACAGATAAAGACAGCTGTTACAATGGCATGTTCCATCAAAAAAGTAAAACCGTAATAGGTTTCCACAAAACGTCTACCATTATCCGCATTCGCTCCTTTTAAAAAAGGTAGTGCAAAACTTAAAATAAAACAGAGTTCCAATATATAACTTTTTAAGATTTTCATGACACACCTCCTATAAGTTGTGAATCCCAAAGCCCCCTTTATTAGCTTATAAATCAGGAGAAAGTAGCTCCTACTTCATCAATAAATTGTTCATCCTCTATCTACTTATATTATATACTATTGACTTACCGCATTCAAGAAACCGCTTTATTTTTTTAGCTTTTTATGGTATGATAAACAAAATATCTAGGGGAAAACAAATGACCAACGAATTTTTACATTTTGAAAAAATCAACCGCCAGACTTGGCAATCTTTACATAGAAAAACCACACCTCCTTTGACAGAAGAGGAATTAGAATCCATCAAGAGTTTTAATGACCAGATTAGCTTGCAGGATGTTACCGATGTCTATCTTCCCCTAGCCCATCTCATCCAGATTTACAAGCGTACCAAGGATGATTTGGCCTTTTCAAAAGGGATTTTCCTTCAACGTGAAAGCAAATCCCAGCCTTTTATCATTGGGGTTTCTGGGAGTGTTGCCGTTGGAAAATCCACAACCAGTCGTCTACTTCAAATCCTACTGTCCCGTACACTTACAGATGCTAGGGTTGAGTTGGTAACAACTGACGGCTTTCTCTATCCCAACCAGACCTTGATTGAACAAGGGATTTTAAATCGCAAGGGATTTCCTGAAAGCTATGATATGGAAGCTCTTCTCAACTTCCTGGATCACATCAAAAATGGACAAGATGTAGATATTCCTGTCTATTCTCATGAAGTCTACGACATCGTACCCGAGGAAAAGCAAAGCGTCAAAGCTGCTGATTTTGTCATTGTTGAGGGAATAAATGTCTTTCAAAATCCACAAAACGAGCGTCTCTACATTACTGACTTCTTTGACTTTTCCATCTATGTTGATGCTGCAGTCGATGACATCGAGAGTTGGTATCTGGACCGTTTCTTGAAGATGCTGAGCCTAGCCCAAAACGACCCTGATAGTTACTATTATCGTTTTACTCAAATGCCGATTGGGGAAGTGGAGTCCTTTGCCCATCAGGTCTGGACCAGTATCAATCTCACAAATCTACAAAATTATATTGAACCAACTAGAAATCGTGCAGAAGTGATTCTTCATAAAACAAAGAACCATGAAATCGATGAAATTTACTTAAAAAAATAATTTTCCCTTGTCAAAACGTAAGTTTTCAGATATAATGGTATAGTTAGTAAATATGGAGGTAAGAACATTGGCAAACATTAAATCAGCTATCAAACGCGCTGAATTGAACGTTAAACAAAACGAAAAAAACTCAGCTCAAAAATCAGCTATGCGTACTGCTATCAAAGCTTTCGAAGCAAACCCATCTGAAGAACTTTTCCGTGCTGCTAGCTCAGCTATCGATAAAGCAGAAACTAAAGGTTTGATTCACAAAAACAAAGCAAGTCGCGACAAAGCTCGTCTTTCAGCTAAACTTGCTAAATAAGAAACAGTCCATAGAGGCTGTTTTTTTGTCTCTAAATAGGAAAAGGTAGAAAATGAAAATCGCAATTATCGGATATTCTGGTGCTGGTAAGTCAACTCTAGCCGAAAAGTTGTCTCACTGCTACTCCATCCCAAAACTTCACATGGACACACTCCAATTTCAACCCGGTTGGCAAGACAGTGACCGTGAATGGATGTTGACCGAGATGAATAACTTTCTCACCAATCATAAAGCTTGGGTCATCGATGGAAATTATTCTTGGTGTTTCTATGAGGAAAGAATGCAGGAAGCTGACCAAATCATCTTTCTCAACTTTTCCCCATTGACCTGTCTCTTTCGAGCCTTTAAACGGTATCTCACATACCGAGGCAAGGTCAGAGAAAGTATGGCAGCTGGTTGTCAAGAACAATTTAATTGGGAGTTTATCAGATGGATTCTCTGGGATGGGCGGAGCAAATCCGCTAAAGAACGCTACAAGTGGGTTCAAGAAACCTATCCAGATAAAGTTGTTATCCTTAGGTCTCAAAAGGAGATAGATTACTTTATAAAGACTCACGAAAACAAGAAGAGAAACCAACATGGATAATGTTAGTACTATTTGGAAGACAAATCCCCTTTTTGGGGGCTATTTCCCCAAAATATTTTCTTCATTATTTACCAATCTATCCTATCTAAAACTCTGAATTCTATAGAAATGAAAAGGGACATTCACTGTCCCTTTTATCAATTTTTAGATTTTGAATATACAATAATCACAATCGATAGTCCTCAAATCCTCTTTACTCATTTGGAACGAGTATAAGGGAAGACGGATATTATATTTAGCTTTCATAAATAATAGGTAATGGAATGAGTGTTATAACCTTAATCTGAAAAAATAAAGGTTTCAGCTACTAAAAATGTGCAAGAAAAGCTTGATTTCATAAACTTTATCAGCTTCGTTGCTATAACCTCGTCCCCAGTCATACCTAGCCCCAAGTAATTTCCAATTGATAGCTGGCAAAGGGATATCCCTCTTGGTTTTGTAGTTGATAGTCTAAATGAATCTTTTGCCCATCAACTTCATAACGACTGGTTTGGATAATAAACTCCTGCATGCCCATGGGTGTAGGAATATAGGCCAAACTATCACTATCCTTTAGAAAGCGCATAATGGTCTTGGGATTAGAAAATCGGCTCATCACCAACTCTTGACCATGAAATTTAATAACTACTTTTTCCTTTTCTTCATTATAGAAAAGCAGGTAGCTATAATCTCCCTTTTCATATACTTCTACATCATAAAGCTGGTCAATCACTTCCAACTGCTCATCAAACTGAATCGTATTTCGCATCCGAATCTTCACATCAGGTCCTCTTTCTTGTCTCTTGTCCTACTATTTTACCAAAAACTCTAGCTTTTTGCTATAATGGTCATATGAACGAAAAAGTATTCCGTGACCCAGTTCACAACTACATCCATGTCAACAATCATATCATCTATGACTTGATTAATACAAAAGAATTTCAGCGTTTGCGTCGTATCAAACAACTGGGAACTTCCAGTTATACCTTCCACGGTGGGGAGCACAGCCGCTTCTCTCACTGTCTAGGAGTCTATGAAATTGCACGACGTATCACGGAGATTTTTGAAGAAAAATATCCTGAAGAATGGAATCCTGCCGAGTCTCTCTTGACCATGACCGCCGCTCTTCTACATGACCTTGGACATGGAGCCTACTCCCATACTTTTGAACATCTCTTTGATACAGATCATGAGGCGATTACTCAGGAAATCATCCAAAGTCCTGAGACAGAGATTCACCAAGTTCTGCTACAAGTAGCACCTGATTTTCCAGAAAAGGTGGCTAGTATCATTAACCATACCTATCCTAACAAGCAGGTCGTGCAACTCATTTCTAGTCAGATTGATGCAGACCGTATGGACTATCTCTTGCGCGACTCCTATTTTACAGGAGCATCTTATGGGGAATTTGACCTGACTCGCATCCTCCGAGTCATTCGTCCTGTCGAAAATGGTATCGCCTTTCAGCGCAATGGCATGCACGCCATCGAAGACTACGTCCTCAGTCGCTACCAGATGTATATGCAGGTCTATTTCCACCCAGCAACACGGGCCATGGAGGTCCTCCTTCAAAACCTTCTCAAACGGGCTAAGGAACTCTATCCTGAGGACAAGGACTTCTTTTCACGAACTTCTCCACACCTCCTGCCTTTCTTTGAAAAAAATGTGACCTTGTCTGACTATCTAGCTCTGGATGATGGTGTGATGAATACCTACTTCCAGCTCTGGATGACCAGTCCTGACAAGATTCTCGCAGACTTGTCGCAACGCTTTGTCAACCGCAAGGTCTTTAAATCCATTACCTTTTCACAAGAAGACCAAGACCAACTCGCCAGCATGAGAAAATTGGTTGAGGACATTGGCTTTGATCCCGACTACTATACTGCCATTCATAAGAACTTTGACCTCCCTTATGATATCTATCGTCCCGAATCTGAAAATCCACGGACACAGATTGAGATTTTACAAAAAAATGGTGAACTGGCAGAACTCTCTAGCCTGTCCCCTATCGTCCAATCCCTTGCTGGCAGTCGCCACGGAGATAATCGTTTCTATTTCCCGAAAGAAATGTTGGATCAAAACAGCATCTTCGCAAGCATTACCCAGCAATTTTTACACTTGATTGAGAACGATCATTTTACCCCAAATAAAAACTAGAAGAGGAAATTTATGAGTATTAAACTAATCGCCGTCGATATCGATGGAACCCTAGTCAATAGCCAAAAGGAGATTACTCCTGAAGTCTTTTCTGCCATCCAAGATGCCAAAGAAGCTGGTGTCAAAGTCGTGATTGCAACTGGCCGCCCTATCGCAGGTGTTGCCAAACTTCTGGACGACTTGCAGTTGAGAGACGAGGGTGACTATGTTGTGACCTTCAATGGTGCCCTTGTCCAAGAAACTGCTACAGGACATGAGATTATCAGCGAATCCTTGACTTATGAGGATTATCTGGATATGGAATTTCTCAGTCGTAAGCTCGGTGTCCACATGCACGCTATTACCAAGGACGGCATCTACACAGCCAATCGCAATATCGGAAAATACACTGTGCACGAATCAACCCTCGTCAGCATGCCTATTTTCTACCGCACTCCTGAAGAAATGGCTGACAAGGAAATTGTCAAATGTATGTTCATCGATGAACCAGAAATCCTTGAAGTTGCGATTGAAAAGATACCAGCCGAATTTTATGAGCGCTACTCCATCAACAAATCTGCTCCTTTCTACCTCGAACTCCTTAAAAAGAATGTGGACAAAGGTTCAGCCATCACTCACCTAGCTGAAAAACTCGGATTAACCAAAGATGAAACCATGGCTATCGGTGACGAAGAAAACGACCGTGCCATGCTGGAAGTCGTTGGTAACCCCGTTGTCATGGAAAACGGAAATCCAGAAATCAAAAAAATCGCCAAATACATCACCAAAACAAATGACGAATCTGGCGTCGCCCATGCCATCCGTACATGGGTACTGTAAAAGGGTATGAATAGACGAAAACCGCTCAGCTGAGCGGTTTTTTCCAAATCAAGAATTTTCTATACCATCATTTTTTTAAATGATCAAGGCAGGTAACTCACTATGAAATAAGCTAAATTACCAATCACTTGATGATCCACCAGCATCAAAACCACCACCTGACCAATCACTTGATGATCCACCAGCATCAAAACCACCACCTGACCAATCATCACTCGACCAAGGCGATGAGGAATCACTACTACTCTCATTATGATACTCATCTGAATTTTTAATATGGTAAGCTGTTAATGCTTTTTGTGACCAAGAACCATCATTTATAAAATCTTTATCATCAGGGTATAATTTATCCTTACCATAATAGAATTTATTAGATCTCCGTTTCCTACCCGAAACCCTACCTTCTGTAAGAAAAAGTACCACAAAAGAAATCATAAAAATTACACCGAAATGATCAAGAATTTCTACTACTAGTTCCCATATAGCTTTAGGGACTTCATAAAAATAATTTCTCTCTACTACAGGTGCATCAGCTAAGTCATAATCTTGATTGGATATGTTTTGGATTATATCAATCACAGCTCCATCATAGTCTTTGGCTCGCATCTTATCACGAGAGGCATCTAAGATTTCCCTAGCTTTTGTATCAGTCAATATAGTAGCTAGGTTATTAGAAGTCTCAATACGAAACTTTCTATCTTTTATAGCAATCAATAATAATGCACCCTTATTTGAATCCGAATAGCCAATTTTCCAAGATCTGGCAATCGTATTGGCTGACTTTTCTAAAGATTCACCATTTAAACTCTCAACAATATAAATACCAATTTGAGTATCCGATTTACCATTTAATTCTATTAGTTTATCTGAAACAACCTCTGATAAATAATGGTTTGGATCATAAATACCATTAGAAGGCCTATCTGGTATCACTAGATCTGCGTGAGTTGGTCCAATGAAAAATAACAGGATTGTAAAAAAAGACATTAAGATTAAAACTATTTTTTTCATCATAAAAGTCGGACCTTCTTTCTTTTAAAAATTTGCAATTTCAATAAGAATGAGAATAAATGATATTCTTTTTAAAATAGAATACTTCGATAAAGTCATCTTTCTATCAATCTATTGTATATGGTAGTTTCATTATAAGTTATTTATCTCACTTAATCAACGTAAAATATAGGAAAATTTGTTCTAAGTTTTTATTAAAACTATTATCTCTTAGTAATGAATACTAGCTTCGAACCTGACCATTAAATCAAGCTTTCTCCATCGTTTTCATACTGGAATGAAGATAGATGCAATTGGCACTATGGCAAGTAATAACTGTGCTAGAAGGTTATTAAGACCACGGGTAAAGAGATTAATTCCATACATTAAGAACCATAAGAACAAACTAACATTCAAAAAGTTCTGCTTGAAGCACCTCACCAATCCTTAGCGATTGGTTGCTTTTTATTGTAAAACTAACTGATTTCATAATAAACTGCTTTCTTACTATCTTAACTATATAGGGAGATTTTTTCTAGTTCGAATTAGAGAAAACTTTTCTGCCTCGATTGGTAAAGAACAGTAATACAAATGTCCATACCTACTTTCAACTAAATTCTCCTCCTTCCATAGTCCATTTCTATTTAAAAATTCTATATCGTCGGAAACAATCGTTACCCATGAATTTGGTTTATCTAAATTATCATCACTTCGTTGAAAAATATCCCATTTTTGTTCATTAAACCAAATATAATCTATAATTTTATATTTTTTTTCAACCTGTTTCTCTGTCAAATATTTTCTATATTGTTTCAACTCTGAATCAAATAATTTATAACCATTATTCTCTGATAAAGGATCATAGGAAATCAAATAATATCCTGTACTATCACAATCAAAGTATTGATGTTCAATTCCATCAACCACTATGTATAATTTATCCATCATCCCTCCACGTAATACATTTTACCATAGTTACAACTACAAACTATCAGGGCTTACGTCACTCATTTCCTGACTCCGTCTGTTCTATATTTTGTTCATTCTCCCGTTTCTCATTGAAATCTTTAAATGTTTTATCAATGACCCTCTTAACTCCATTCCAGAAATATGGTAAGGGTAATTTTGACTCTCCTTACTTGAAGTTTGACTTTGTGTACTTTCTTCAGTTGAAGAGGTCTCGTTCAAATCTGATGTTGTCGTAGTAGATGTAGGTTCAGAATTTGAACTTTTCTTTGACTTAGGAATGTAGTTACTATCAATTTTAGGTATATTTTTAATTTCCTCAATAGTAGGAATTTTAGGATTTTCTTTAACAGGTCTATACAACATCGAAAATGTGAAGAATAAGGCTAACACCGATGCGATAAACGGAAATATCTTTTTATCTGATTCATCTGAGGGAACCTTAACTACACTGGTACTAAGTGCCTTCCATTCAGGGTGTACTTCTTCGATGGCTTTTTTCTCTTGCCAAAGCGGAACGAGAAAGAATTGGTTGAAAGGTACAACTGTAGCCATAGCTGTCGCTCCTAATGGAATAATCCTATTGGAATTTACAATAAGCACGATACTTAGTATAGATAATAATACGAATAGAACTATTACTAATACTAGTCGCATTTTATATTCTTTTTTAATCTGGAGATATCTTTCTTTGGATAGCTTTTCTTGATCTTGATTGGGATGATTTGAGTCTTCCGATATGTTTTCCTTATCTGAAAAAATGTCATCATCAGGTAATTCTACTTTCAAACTCATATCCGAATTCTGCAATACCTTCTGAACCGCTGCAAGAAAGGCTAGTCCATTATCAGATGGAGAATATTGGAAGGTAATATGGATGACTTTTTTGTCAAACTTATCACCGTATCGTTCTACATACTGCTTACTTTCGAGGAAGTGAATATAATTATTAATTTTTTCTTGCAGAATTTCAAGATGGACTGCTTCTATCTCTTCCTCCCAGCCAACTGGATCCACCAGAAGAAGCTCTAAATGACTATCAACTATACCAATTGCATTAAGTTCGCTAGGTTCCAGTTCTGAAACAATGGCCTGGGTGACAATTTGTCTAAATTCCTCTGCTGTGAAAAGACAACGGCTATTTTCAGGATTTTTCAAAATAAAGGAAGGATGATCTTCGATGAAGAGCTTATCGGATTCATCTTGTGTATACTGTTTTTTAGATTTCCAAAAACCATAATCTGCATAATTCATCAACTCTTTACCAGTATGTTCTCCAGACATATAACTATCTGCAGCTTCTTTAGGGATTTCTTGAACTACTTCTGGCATGGTAATATTAAAAGTTGGATAACGCAAGAAATACTTATCACCATCTTGACAGATTTCCAACATATCTTTTTGACTAGTATAAATCGACTTCATTTTTAATATCTATTAGCTCCTTGTGTTTTTTAAATATTTCATTCCATACCATTCTTCCACTGATTTTCCTTCCCATTCGCGGTATTCTTCGGGATATTTCCATTTATAGTAAGCTTGAAGAAAATAAGGAAACATGAGGTAAATTTCAAAAGCAACAACTAAAATATTAAGAATCAGTATTGAAGACAAAATACCGAGTCCTCCAATCAAATTATTACTATTCTCCATCGAACTTGAGAAAAAAACACGAATGACTAGCCAAATTGCTACAACCAAACCACCATACTTGCCAATTATGCTAAACATCTTGCCGAAGAATCTATCACTAAAACTTTTCTTTAGAGTTGTCCCATATAACAACATTCCTAATGACTCACACCTAGAAAGAATCATTGAAATAATTATTAATAATATCAATCCTACAAAAGTGAATATTCCCCAAAATCCAGCTACTGCATAAATTAAGTTTAGAGAAAAAAGATTGAGTTCAACAACTAGCCAGATAATAAAGGTAACCATAAAATGGAATTGGCCCCTATAAATCAAAATAAACTGCTGATTGTATCGCTTCCCTAGTATAATCAATAAAATCCATATTGCAAGTGCTATCCAAAATACCCAGTACGGAAGAAAATTAATGTCGGGTAAAGGGACTGTTAAATCTCTAGGATCAGAATGGTAAAATAAATAATCATTTAAAGCTACAATCAACCAATTGGGACCAATTATAAATAGGAAAGTCAGAATTACCAGCCAAACATATGATTTTTTTGTTCCTCTAAATTGCTCTTTTTTTAAAGCATCTTGGTAATTGTCCCGAGCAAATTTCCCTGAGACGCCATCATCTAATAAATTTAAACTCTCCTCAAAACTTGCTTTAAATAGTGACTTTTTTGTCATAAGTTTAATCCTCAATCTTCTTTTCTATTAATTCTGAGTGCTTTTTCAAGTATCTCTTTCCATACCATTCTTCCACTGATTTGCCTTCCCACTCGCGGTATTCTTCGGGATATTTCCATTTGTAATAACCTTCTAAAAAGAAAGGAAACTCCATGAATACAATCATGGCGATTACACCAATATTTGATAGAATCCAAAATATAAAGAGACCTAAAACAGTTACGGAAGAGGAAAAATTAATAGAAAAAGCTTTGAAAATAAAATTAACAATCAGAGCCAAGCCCAATATACCTGCTCCATAAATAGCAATACCTTTGGCAATTTTATCTAGTAAGGTAGGTGACTTAACTTCTCCATACATTAGATTTTTCAAACTTCTAAGCTCTGTTCTTAACATTACATAAGTCAACAATACTTGAAGCCCCAAAAGTACTAAGATCCCCCATATTGATAATATAGGTAAAGACATAGTTGTTGCCAGCAAATTAAATTCAAACACAAACCATATTATAAAAGTTATAATATGAAATCGATAACGATAAGGGAGAATAAACGTCCGTTTAAAGAATTTTCCCATTAATACCAATAACAACCAAATTAACAAGCAAATTAAATAAAGCTCGACTGTTAGCAAAGGATACTGAGAAACTGGTAACCTTAAATCTTTAGGATCAGAATTTTGCAATGATAGGGTAACAGCAAGGAGCATGAAATTTGCACCTATCGGAAATAACAGACTAAGAATAAAAGTTTTAATACCAAACCAAAAAGAGGGTTTCCCTTTCTTAAAGGCTTTCCCAAGTTTATTATAATAATCTTTTTTCTGATACTGTAAAAAACCATCATCTAATAAATCTAAACTCTCCTCAAAACTTGCTTTAAAAATTGATTTCTTCATACTTTTCACCCAAATCCTATTTTAATAACTCCTTGTGTTTTTTTAAATATTTTTTTCCTTACCAGAAATCTAGATCCTAATACTTAATCCGATCTCATAATAAGGAGAGAAATCCCAACCAAATTAGTACGTATATTTTCTCCTATTATACCACACCTCTATTTTCATCTGAAATGGTTTCCATTTTAGGACAAGAAAAAAACACTGATCATTCAGTGCTTTTTCTATTGAACTATTGCCCCCTGCAGGAATCGAACCTGCAACTACTCCTTAGGAGGGAGTTGTTATATCCATTGAACTAAGGGAGCTAGATAAAAACTCTGCTGAATGAGCAGAGTTTTTTAGTCGAATTAACGACGGATTTCTTTGATACGAGCTGCTTTACCTTGAAGAGCACGCAAGTAGTACAATTTCGCACGACGTACTTTACCGTAACGAACAACTTCGATTTTTTCAACACGTGGAGTGTGGATTGGGAAGATACGCTCAACACCTACACCGTTAGAAATTTTACGAACTGTGTAGTTTTCTGAGATGCCTGCACCTTTACGTGCGATAACAACACCTTCAAAAATCTGGATACGTTCACGGTTACCTTCGACAACTTTCGCGTGTACACGAACAGTGTCACCAGGACGGAATGATGGGATATCTGTACGAAGTTGACCTTCAGTCAAGCTTTGGATTAATGGATTCATTTTATTCTCCTATCTTTGTCAATCTTGAGGAATCTTCCTCAGCGGATAAACTGTATTTTTGTGCGTCCATTACACACAAGATACAGTTTACCAAATTTCCACCTAAAAGTAAAGAAATTTATAGCAGAATTCCTAAAAAAATCGCAACCAAACCACCTAGGTAGGTCAAAGTCAAGTAAGAATAAAAAACCTTCCTATCACTTAACAGTCTTTGGAGTTCGTCATTCAAGGTCGAAAAAGTTGTTAAACCGCCACAAAAGCCAGTTGCTAAAATAGCATAGACTTCCTTGGATTCCACATGATTATAGAATAATCCAATCAAAAAACAACCTAGAAGATTGGCTATGAGCGTTCCGAGGGGCAATTTAGATGCTTGATTATAGCGGGAAAAGAAATACCGTACGAGCGCTCCTAAGCCACAAGCAATTGCAAGATAGACGATTACCATTTCTTCCTCCCTAGAAAATATGCCAAGAATAGGCCTCCACCAATGCTCAAAATCAAATACATGATCAAACTAAGATAACGCCCTGTATCCAGTAGTTTCACAGCATCAAGCATGAGACTGGAAAAAGTTGTCAGACCCCCACAAAAACCAGTCCCCAGTGCTAAAACCAAGCCCTTACTAGTCCCCTTATAAACCAGATAACCCTTAACAAGATAAACCAAGCAGAAAATGCCTAGATAGTTGACAAGAAGGGTTCCCCAAGGAAAATCTGGACTGGCTGGTAACCAAGTGGAAACCAGGTAACGAACCAGTCCACCCAACATGGAAGCTAGAAAAATCCCTAGCGGATAAAATTGTTCTTTTTTCATTTGATGTTTTGATCCTGATAATCACGCGAACGTTTGAGTATGTCCGAAAACGTTGCGACAATAGTCTCCTGATAACGCTTGTCCTCTACACGACTTCTAACCTTTTCAAAAATAATTGCTTCTCTCTTGGTATCTAAAATCGGTTTACCTGAAGCCTTCTTATAAGCGACAACCCCTTCAACTAAGTGCATTCGTTCTTCTAAGAGCTTGACGATTTGGTCGTCGATTTGATCAATTTCTTGACGAATAATATCTAAATCCATACAGTCTCCTCCTTTATTTGAATTATTGTATCAAAAAGCCACCAAATAGGCTAGTAAAATCCCAACTCTCGATAAGAAAAATGCACTGATTGATTACATCAGCGCACTTTTATACTTATCCTACTTTAGCAGCCAATTCTTCTGCGAATTGTTCCAAGCGTTCAATATCTTCTTCCTCGGCAGAAAGATCAACTTTAACACATTCTGAACCTTTTTCTGCTCCTGTCGCTACAAAAACGCGGTCAAAGTCATCGACAGCCTTACAGAATTCATCGTAGAAGGTATCTCCTGATCCGACCACTCCGTAGATTTTGCCATTCAAGTTGAGGTCAGCTAGGTCTTCGTAGAAGTCCATCATCTCATCTGGCAATTCTCCATCACCATAAGTATAGGTCGCAACGATAGCAATGTCTGCTTCCAAGAAGTCTGAAGCGTCAACAGTTGTACATTCATCAACATCGACATCCAAGCCCAAGTCACGTAGTTTGTCTGCTACAATATCTGCAATTTCTTCGGTATTACCGGTCATACTGGCAAATACAATTTTTGCTAATGCCATATCGTCCTCCTCAATTTATCTTTCTCCATTATATCACATCTTTTTCATTTTAAAAATAAAAATTCTTGTGCTACAATGAAATGAGAAAGAATTGAGGTTATTTATGGAAATTTGCCATCAAATTTTAGAAAAAATCAAAGAATACGACACGATTATCATCCATCGTCATATGAAACCAGACCCTGATGCCTTGGGAAGTCAAGTGGGATTGAAAGCTCTTCTCAAACATCATTTCCCAGAAAAAACTATTAAAGCCGTAGGTTTTAATGAACCAACTTTGACCTGGATGGCGGAGATGGATCTTGTTGAAGATAGTGTCTACCAAGGGGCACTTGTCATCGTCTGTGATACGGCTAATACTGCTCGTATCGATGATAAGCGCTATAGTCAAGGTGATTTTCTCATTAAGATTGACCACCATCCAAATGATGATGTATACGGTGACCTGTCTTGGGTCGATACTAGTTCAAGTAGCGCTAGCGAGATGATTACCCTATTTGCCCAAACAACTCAACTGGCCTTGTCAGATCGCGCTGCTGAGTTACTCTTTGCAGGAATCGTTGGTGATACAGGTCGTTTCCTCTACCCTTCTACCACTGCACGGACCCTCCGCCTTGCTGCTTATTTGAGAGAACATAACTTTGACTTTGCAGCTCTCACTCGAAAAATGGACACTATGAGCTACAAAATTGCTAAACTTCAAGGCTACATCTACGACCATCTGGAAGTGGATGAAAATGGTGCAGCGCGCGTTATCCTGAGTCAAGAAGTCTTGAAACAATTCAATGTTACCGATGCTGAAACTGCCGCTATTGTTGGAGCGCCTGGTCGTATTGACAGCGTCAGTATCTGGGGAATTTTTGTAGAACAGGCTGATGGCCACTACCGTGTTCGCTTACGTAGTAAAATCCATCCTATCAATGAAATTGCCAAGGAACATGATGGTGGAGGCCACCCTCTAGCAAGCGGTGCTAATTCCTATAGCCTAGAAGAAAACGAAATCATCTATCAAAAGCTAAAAAACTTGCTTAAAAACTAATAAAATACTTGCCAAACTTTTCAGAATCTGATAGACTAGTATAGTAACAATCTATGGCTCGCAAAGAGACCATGGCAGAAAGGAAATATTGCAAAATGAAAAAAGATATCCATCCAGAATATCGCCCAGTTGTCTTCATGGACACAACTACTGGTTACCAATTCCTTAGCGGTTCAACAAAACGCTCTAACGAAACAGTTGAGTTCGAAGGCGAAACTTACCCATTGATCCGTGTGGAAATTTCATCAGACTCACACCCATTCTACACTGGACGTCAAAAGTTCACTCAAGCAGATGGACGCGTGGATCGTTTCAACAAAAAATACGGTCTCAAATAATGATAAAAAGAACAGTTTCGACTGTTCTTTTTTTTCTTCTTTTTATGAACCAATCACTACTACTTTCTATTTGTCAACCATCACGCTGACACTATAATTGATCTCAAACGGAGTTAAAAAATATCGAAAAGAAGCTTGATATTGAGAATGGTCAAGATGATTGAAACTACGTAGCCTAGGATTGTATTCCACTTAGCATTGGTAAATTATCCCATCACTGACTTCTTAGAGGTCAGATAAATTAAGGGAAAAATCTCGAATGGAAGAGAGACCTTTTTGTAAGAAGACATCGGAATATTCACTTCCTAATCTTGTCTTTACCTATTTTATTGATTGTTTTTGAAAGAAATGTTGAAAATAGTTTTCTATTTCCAATTTATTCTTATTATATTAAATTTTGAAATGATTCTTAAGGAAAGCATGATAGTTAAAACAAGCAGAATCAGTATTGCAAAAAACCAGCGTTTTCTGACGCTGGCCTTTAAAACTGTGAAAAATTTTTCTCAACTAGATCGCTTCTGTAACAAAACTACGACTTTCCAATACTTTGAGCATAGCATTAGCTGTATCTAGGGCTGTGAAGAGTGGCACTCCGTGTTCAATGGCTGAACGGCGAATTTGCTCACCATCTTCGTCAGCAGTTCGTTTTGTTCCAACTGTGTTAATGATAGCTTGAATTCTTCCTTTACGAACAAAGCTTGGAATATCCTTATCGTCATCACCAATCTTACCAACAGGTTGGGCTTGCAATCCATGACTGGCAAAGAAGGCTGCTGTCCCTTCTGTCGCAAGGATTCCATAGCCAATATTTTGGAAACGACGAGCCAAGTCCAAGGCTTCTTCTTTGGCATCATCAGCGATGGTAAATACAACGTTACCAAAAGTTGGCAAGTGTAAGTAAGAAGCTTCAAAAGCCTTATAGAGAGCTTTTTCTAAAGTCGTATCAGAACCCATAACTTCCCCTGTTGACTTCATTTCAGGACCAAGTAAGCTGTCTACCTTAGCTAGTTTGGTAAAGGAGAAGACAGGTGCCTTGATATGAACGCGAGTACTTTCAGGGTAAAGTCCATCTTGGTAGCCAAGTTCTTCAAGTTTTTGATCAAGAATGAGCTTGGTTGCTACTTGAGCCATAGGGATATTGGTTACCTTAGAAAGGAATGGCACCGTACGGCTAGCACGTGGATTGACCTCAATAACATAGACTTTTTCATCCTTGATGACAAACTGGATGTTCATCATTCCAAGGCAGTTAAGACCGATTGCTAGGCGTTTAGTATAGTCTGCGATTGTTTCTTGCACCTTTTGTGACAAGGTTTGTGGTGGGTAAACGGCCATTGAGTCACCTGAGTGAACACCAGCACGTTCAATATGCTCCATGATACCTGGGATGAGGACATTTTGTCCGTCTGAAATGGCATCAACTTCGCATTCTTGCCCAACGATGTAAGAGTCAACAAGAACTGGGTGGTCTGGACTAGCCTTAACAGCAGTTCGCATGTAAGAACGAAGGTCTGCTTCGTTTTCAACGATTTCCATGGCACGTCCACCAAGTACATAAGATGGGCGGACAAGAACCGGGAAACCAATCTTGCGAGCCGCAAGAACTGCTTCTTCTTCATTGGTAGCCGTTTGTCCTGGTGGCTGTGGAATATCCAATTCTTTTAGGGCTTGCTCAAAGAGGTCACGGTCTTCGGCACGGTCTAGGTCAGCAACCTGTGTCCCAAGGATGGGCACACCTGCTTTTGCCAATGGCTCCGCAAGGTTGATAGCTGTTTGACCACCGAACTGAACGATAACTCCCTTTGGTTGTTCCAAGTCAATGACGTTCATAACGTCTTCGAATGTCAATGGCTCAAAGTAAAGCTTATCTGATACAGAGAAGTCTGTTGAAACGGTTTCTGGGTTTGAGTTCATGATGATAGCCTCATAACCAGCAGCTTGAATAGCCTTAACCGAGTGAACAGTTGCGTAGTCAAACTCGACCCCTTGACCGATACGGATTGGACCAGAACCTAGAACTAGAACGGATTCCTTATCAGACTTGATAGACTCGTTTTCCCAACCATAGGTTGAATAGAAATATGGCGTTTCAGAGTCGAACTCTGCAGCACAAGTATCGACCATCTTATAAACTGGAACAATCTTGTTTTCCAAACGAAGTTGGCGAACTTGGTCAGCTGTCGTTTCCCAGAGTTCAGCAACCTTACGGTCTGAAAATCCATTTAGTTTAGCTGTTTTCAGGACATCGACATCCTGAGGATGTGCGCCCAACTCCTGCTCAATTTCAAAGATGTGCAAGAGTTTATCAAGATAGAAGATATCAATCTTAGTCAATTCAGCAATTTCTTCTGGTGTGTAACCACGGCGAATAGCTTCTGATACATAGAAGAGACGATCATCTTGGGCTTTGACAACTTTTTCAATCAAGGCATCATCAGAAACGCCTGCAAGTTCAGTCATTTCATTGTGGTGAACGCCAATTTCAAGTGAACGACAAGCTTTAAGAAGCGACTCTTCGATGTTACGACCAATCGCCATGACTTCTCCAGTCGCCTTCATCTGAGTACCCAGACGGCGCTCACCCTTTTCAAACTTGTCAAATGGGAAACGTGGAATCTTGGCAACCACGTAGTCAAGGGCTGGCTCAAACATGGCATAGGTTGAACCTGTAACTGGGTTGATAACTTCATCCAAGGTCAAACCGACAGCAATCTTAGCAGCCAATTTGGCAATTGGATAACCTGTCGCCTTAGATGCAAGGGCTGACGAACGTGATACACGAGGGTTTACTTCGATGACGTAGTACTTGAAGCTGTGTGGATCAAGAGCCAGCTGAACGTTACATCCCCCTTCAATCTTTAGGGCGCGAATAATGCTCAAGCTCGCATCACGTAGCATTTGGTTTTCATAATCTGACATGGTTTGGGCAGGGGCAAATACGATGGAATCCCCTGTGTGAATCCCAACTGGGTCAAAGTTTTCCATGTTACAAACAACCAAAGCATTGTCAGCTGAGTCACGCATCACTTCGTATTCGATTTCCTTGAAACCTGCAATCGAACGTTCAATCAAACATTGGGTCACAGGTGACAATTTCAATCCATTTTCAGCGATTTCACGCAATTCTTCCTCATTAGCACACATTCCACCACCAGTACCACCAAGTGTAAAGGCTGGACGAACGATGACTGGGTAGCCAATTGTCGCTGCAAAGGCAACTGCTTCTTCGACTGTGTTGACAATTTCAGATTCTGGAATGGGTTGGTTGAGTTCTTCCATCAATTGTTTAAAGAGGTCACGGTCCTCCGCTTGGTCGATGGCAGATAGTTTAGTACCCAGAAGCTCAACACCAAGCTCATCAAGGATACCATTTTTAGATAATTCCATGGCCATGTTTAGACCTGTCTGACCACCGAGTGTTGGTAGCAAGGCATCTGGACGTTCCTTACGAAGAATTCGTGTCACAAACTCAAGTGTAATCGGTTCAATATAGACCTTGTCCGCAATCTCCTTGTCCGTCATGATGGTGGCAGGGTTTGAGTTAACCAAGACAACCTCATACCCTTCCTCTTTCAACGACAAGCAAGCCTGGGTCCCAGCATAGTCAAACTCAGCAGCCTGACCAATAATAATCGGACCAGAACCAATCACCATAATTTTTTGAATATCAGTACGTTTAGGCATAGTTTATGATACAAAGCCCGTAAAGAACACAGTAAAAATAGGAAACTCGGTGCAGACGCCTTCAGCGTCAAGACGATGTTTATCTTTTTCACACAGTTCTTAGGGCGTGTTCACTTCCGCGAACAATGTATCTTCTCCTTTCTATTCGGCAACTCTCGGGTTGCCATTAAATAAATTCTCCGACGAGCTTTTACTCGTTCTTAGTTTGATTGTTTAAAGGCTTCCATCATCTCGATAAACTCATCAAAGAGGTAGCTAGCGTCGTGTGGACCAGGGGCTGCGTCTGGGTGGTATTGAACAGAGAAAGCAGGTTGGTATCTGTGACGCACACCTTCAACTGACTTGTCATTGATTTCTTCGTGGGTAATAATCAAGTGTTCTGGCAAATCCTCACGGCTAACTGCATAACCATGGTTTTGGCTGGTGAAGTCTACTCGTCCTGTAGCAATTTCACGTACCGCATGGTTGAATCCACGGTGACCAAACTTCATCTTGTAAGTCTTTGCCCCGTTTGCCATAGCAAAGAGTTGATGTCCCATACAAATACCAAAGATTGGAATTTTTCCTTGCACACCACGAATCATGTCAAGTGCTTGTGGGACGTCTTCTGGGTTACCTGGCCCATTTGACAACATCACTCCGTCAGGATTAAGATGAAGAATTTCTTCAGCCGTTGTCGAATAAGGAACAACCGTCACGTTACAGTTGCGTTTAGAAAGTTCACGCAGGATTGAGTGCTTGAGACCAAAGTCAACTAGCACCACGCTCAAACCAACTCCTGGAGCTGGATATGAAGTTTTAGTAGAAACCTGCTTGATATTGTCTGTCGGCAAGACTGTCGCTTGGAGCTGATCCGTCACATGGTCCATGCTGTCCCCAACATGGGTCAGGGTTGCACGCATAGTACCATGCTTACGAATAATCTTGGTAAGGGCACGCGTATCAATCCCTGAAATACCAGGAATTTTCTTAGCTTTCAAAAATTCATCCAGCGTCATTTGATTGCGCCAGTTACTTGCTCGCCGCGCCTCTTCGAAAACGACAACTCCCTTACAAGTTGGAATGATGGATTCGTAATCATCACGATTAATTCCATAATTTCCTACCAAAGGATAAGTAAAGGTCAAGATTTGTCCATTATAAGACTGGTCTGTAATGGATTCTTGGTAGCCAGTCATCCCTGTATTAAAAACGATTTCGCCTGTTACATCAATATTTGCTCCGAAGGCCTTTCCTTCAAAAACTGTGCCATCTTCTAATACTAGAAGTCTTTTTGTCATATTTTCACCTCTCGTGGACGCTCACTGGCGTCTTTTAACGTCTTGTGTTTTAGTTGGCGTTTCTACTCGCCAGTACGGATTCTAAGATTGCCATTCGAACAAAGACACCATTGGTCATTTGTTGGACAATCCGTGATTTTGGTGCTTCAACCAAGTGATCTGCGATTTCTACATCACGATTAACTGGAGCTGGGTGCATAAGGATTGCTGTTTCTTTCAAACGGTCATAACGTTCTTGAGTCAAACCATGTTGGGCATGGTAGTCTTCTTTTGAAAAGACAGCTCCACTATCATGGCGTTCATGTTGCACACGGAGAAACATCATGACATCAACCTGATCAATGATTTCATCAATAGTTACAAACTGTCCATAGTCTGCAAACTCTTGACTTCTCCATTCCTCAGGTCCAGCAAAATAAAGTTCAGCTCCCAAGCGTTTCAAAATCTGCATATTGGATTTAGCAACGCGTGAGTGGTCCAAGTCACCTGCAATCGCAACCTTGAGACCCTCAAAGTGACCAAATTCCTCATAAATAGTCATCAAATCAAGCAAGCTCTGGCTAGGGTGTTGACCCGAACCATCTCCACCATTGATGATGGAAGTCGTAATCGTCGGACTTGCAATTAACTCTCTGTAGTAGTCAACCTCAGGGTGGCGAATCACACAGACATCCACTCCTAAAGCAGACAGAGTCAAAATGGTATCATAAAGTGTCTCACCCTTATTGACTGAACTAGTCTTCACATCAAAGTCAAGTCGCTCCAATCCCAGTTTAATCTCTGCCACTTCAAAGGACTTATGCGTTCGTGTAGAATCCTCAAAGAAAAGATTGGAAACAATCGGATGGTCCTCATAGGGAAGCTGAGCTCCATTTTTAAACTCAATTCCTCGCTTGATCAATTTCATCACTTGATCGACAGTGAGGTCTTCCATGGACACCACATGGTTTAATGCTTGTTGATTTACTGACATGGCTACTCCTTTAGCTTTCTAAGCTTCTTCAGTAATCAGAACTCTATCTTGGCCATCAAGTTCTGCCATCTCTACGATGATTTCTTCAGAACGACTAGTTGGTATGTTTTTTCCAACGTAATCTGGACGGATTGGCAATTCTCTATGTCCACGATCGACTAGAACTGCTAAACTCACGCGCGCAGGACGACCATGACCTACAATATTATCAATAGCAGCACGGATGGTACGACCTGTATAGAGCACATCATCCACCAAGATAACTTCGCGGTCTGTCACATCGACAGAAACCAAAGAAGTATCTTCTCCACTTTTAACATCATCACGGAAAGGTTTAGTATCCAATTCCACAACAGGAACTGAAAGATTTTCTAGCTGTTCCAAACGTTCTTGGATTCGGTGGGCGATAAAGACACCACGAGTTTTAATACCAGCCAAGACGATTTTATTCAAATCTTTGTTGCGTTCGATAATCTCATAAGTAATACGCGTAATCGCTCGTTTGACAGTCAATTCGTCTACAACTTCTTTTGCCTTCATGACAAACCTCCAAAAAGAAAAGTCTCCTTAAACAAGGAGACTTGAAATGTATAGCCAAGCGAGCCCTACTGCAAACAGTATAGACTTCACCCTACTACTTAATCGTTCTCCTTGCCTGCCTCACGGGACAGGTTTAAAGGAATATTTAGTTATCAAATACTATAGCACAAAGCATGCTTAAAATCAAGCAAAAACTTTTGAAACCCCATCTTATAAATTGCTTATAAATTGCTAAAGTCATATAACTGTGGGTACTGGTCACACTCTGGATTTTTAGGATGGCAAATGGCTCTTCCAAAATAAATCATGGCCTGATGGGCAGCTAACCACTGCTCCGGTGGCAAGATATCCATGACCCGCTTTTCCACCTCAAGCGGTGTCGCTGATTTTTTGACAATATCGTGGTGTTTGCAGATACGCTCCACATGAGTATCCACTGCAAAGGCTGGAATCCCAAAGCCCACACTCATGACAACATTGGCTGTCTTGCGACCAACTCCTGCAAGACTTTCCAATTCCTCACGTGTTTGAGGAACTTGGCCATCAAAATCATCTAGTAACTGTTGGGCACATTTTTTAAGGAATTTAGCCTTATTCCGATACAGTCCCAGGCGAGAAATGTGTGAAGCAATCTCACTCTCTGTCGCTACAGACATGGCTTGTGGCGTTGGAAAGGCAGCAAAGAGACCTGGTGTAGCCTTATTTACCGCTGCATCCGTTGTCTGAGCTGACAACATGACCGCAACTAGTAGTTCAAAATGATTGGTAAAATCAAGACTGGGCTTGGCATCTGGAAACAGAGCAATTATTTCTTCCAGCACTTTTCGTGCTCGTTTTTTTGACAAGACCATTATTCGTCTCCGTCAAATAGTCCTTGTAAGCCAGCAAAAGGACTGTTTTCTTCTTTCTTAACTGCCTGTTGGGCTTGGTATTCTTCTTCTGTCATGATTTGCCAGTCATTTCCTGAAACAAATCCTTGACCAGCCTCTTCTTCAGCCGTCAAGACCTTGATAGGAATGTTGAGAAGGATATTATCTGACACGCTCTCAGCAAGGTCAAGTTCTCCATTTTCGATAGGCAAGACCAAATCATCGTCTAAAACTTCCTGATCTAGTTGGTTAGTTGCACCTTCCATGAAAACTTCCGTTACTGGATAAGATTCAACTAACTCAACTGGTTCCATACTGCGACTTGAAGCAAGAACAATGGTATAAGATAGTTGATAATCTAAGAAATACATACGGTCTTCGTACTGTACTTTCCCAACTGCAAGGATATCTTTTACATCTAAAATTTCTTGATTGCGTGCACGCAGGTCTGCAGCTAGGTCTAAGGTTTGTTCAAAATGCAAGCCTTCAGACTGCTTACGAATTTCTTGAATATTTAATTTCATACTTCCTCCATAAAGATTTACTCTCTTGATTATACCATGAAAAGCCTACAAATCAGCCCACCAAACTTTTTAATTAACATTCGATTTTTTAACATGTTTACTATGACATTTTTTAGTGCCATACTATAGGCAATAATACATCAGAGCAAGGAGGATGCTCACATGAAAGACAAAGAACTCATTACTAATGCAACCCAACTCCTATCCGAGTTAAATAAAAGTTTCCAAAGCTGCAAACAGGGTAGGGCAGATGATATTCGACTGCAAGAGCTGCTAAACACTACTCTGCAAGAGCTCAAAAAAGCGGAAAAGTTGGACAACAGTATTTTAATCGACCTTGAGAAATTTTACCAACGTACCAGTCTTCTGATTGGTCTTGGTAGCCTAAAACTGAATGATCAAGCACGCACTGCTTGGCGAAACTATGATAAATTCCATTACGAGCATATCAAACACGTACTGACTCTCTATGGACCTGTTTTCGGATTTTAGAGATTAGAATTGTCAGTTTTCTGTTGACAAAATTTCCTTAAAGGTATAGGATAAAGATACTAATACTCGGAGGTAAGGGAGACATGAACAACTAAGTCTATCAAATAAAGAAACTTTATTTAGTAGATCTTGTTTTTGTCTCTTTTTGTGTGCTCTTTTCATACTAGATTTTCTAGTATCTTATCCTCATTGAAAATCAAAAAACTAGAAGGCTAACCATCTGCTCCTCTTGAGTTGGATTAGGCAATCCTAAGCTAGTTTGACGAGCTTTTCAACGAGGATAATAGAGTTTTGACAGTGACTTTGGGCTCTACTAAGTAAAGTAGAGCTTTTTGTTATGCACTATCGACATTCTAGAAAGGGCAATCATATGATAAAAATCAATCACCTGACCATCACCCAAAACAAAGATTTACGAGACCTTGTCTCAGACTTAAACATGACCATCCAAAACGAAGAGAAGGTCGCTATTATTGGCGAAGAAGGAAATGGTAAATCGACCTTGCTTAAAACTTTAATGGGGGAAACTTTGCCTGATTTCACTATCAGGGGAGACATTCAATCTGATTATCAATCAATAGCCTACATTCCTCAAAAACTCCCCGAGGACCTGAAAAAGAGAAGTCTACATGACTACTTCTTTTTGGATTCTGCTGATTTAGACTACAGTATTCTTTATCGTTTGGCTGAGGAGTTGCACTTTGATAGCGATCGCTTTGCTAGTGACCAAGAGATCGGGAGCCTTTCGGGGGGCGAAGCTTTGAAAATTCAGCTCATCCATGAGTTAGCCAAACCCTTTGAGATTCTATTTTTAGATGAACCTTCAAATGACCTGGACCTTGAAACAGTTGATTGGCTAAAAGGTCAGATTCGAAAGATTCGGCAAACCGTTATTTTCATTTCCCATGATGAAGACTTTCTTTCTGAAACGGCTGATACTATTGTCCACTTGCGACTGGTCAAGCACCGTAAAGAAGCAGAAACGCTAGTAGAGCATTTAGACTATGATAGCTATAGTGACCAAAGAAAGGCTAATTTTGTCAGACAAAGCCAGCAAGCTGCTAACGACCAAAGAGCCTACGATAAAACCATGGAAAAACATCGGCGAGTCAAGCAAAATGTAGAAACTGCACTTCGAGCTACCAAAGACAGTACTGCCGGTCGCCTATTGGCTAAAAAGATGAAAACTGTCCTCTCACAAGAAAAACGCTACGAAAGGGCAGCTCAGTCCATGACCCAAAAGCCACTTGAAGAGGAAGAAATCAGACTTTTCTTCTCAGACATCCAACCATTACCGGCTTCTAAAGTCTTAATCCAACTGGAAAAAGAAAATTTGTCCATTGGCGACCAAGTTTTGGCTCAAGAACTACAACTAACTGTCCGTGGGCAAGAAAAAATTGGTATTATCGGGCCAAATGGTGTTGGGAAATCAACTCTGTTAGCCAAGTTTCAACAACTGCTAAGTCAAAAAAGAGAGATTTCACTTGGTTTTATGCCACAAGATTACCACAAAAAACTGCAATTGGATTTATCACCAATAACCTATCTCAGCAAAACTGGTGAAAAAGAGGAACTGCAGAAAATCCAATCTCACCTAGCCAGTCTCAATTTCAGTTATCAAGAGATGCACCACCAAATTCGCTCCTTATCCGGCGGGCAACAGGGGAAACTTCTGCTTTTGGATTTAGTGCTACGAAAACCAAACTTTCTACTTCTGGATGAACCAACACGAAACTTTTCACCCACTTCTCAACCCGAAATTAGAAAACTCTTTGCCACTTATCCAGGCGGACTTATCACTGTTTCGCATGACCGTCGTTTCTTAAAAGAGGTCTGTTCAATAATCTATCGCTTAACAGAAAAAGGATTAGAAGCAGTTGATTTACAAGATTTATAAATTTGCAACATAGCAAAAATCCAGAGGTCGTCTCTGGATTCTTTTTACATCTGTTTTAAACGTTCAATCCGTTCTGAGATAGGTGGGTGGGTATAAAAGAGTTTTTGGAACCCTCCACCTTTCTTGGGATCATTGATATAAAGTGCACTGCTGGCATCATCGACAGGACGACTCATCGGTTTACTATTATCCAACTTACGTAGAGCATTAATCATCCCTTGAGGATTGCGAGTCAACTCAACACTAGAAGCATCAGCTAGGAATTCCCTCTGACGAGAAATAGCTAGTTGCACCAAGGTTGCAGCAAGAGGGGCCAGCACAATAGCTAGTAGAGAAACCACTAGCATAATGATTTCAAGACCATTTCCATCTCTATCATCGTCACTTCGTCTGCGACCTGCTCCACCCCACCACATCATACGACCTGCCATACTAGAAAGCATGGTGATAGCACTAGCAAGGGCGACAGCAATAGTTGAAATGCGGATATCGTAGTTACGAATATGACTGACTTCATGTCCCATAACAGCTTCTAGTTCTTCACGATTCATGATAGCTAGGAGACCTGACGTCGCAGCAACCGCTGCGTTTTGAGGGTTAGAACCTGTAGCAAAGGCATTTAAGGCTGGATCATCAATGATGAAAACACGGGGCATAGGAATCTGAGCGACCATAGCCATATCTTCTACTACATGGTAGAGGTCTGGTGCCGTTTGCTCATCCACCTCACGCGCTCCATTCATGGACATGACAATCTCTGTCGATTGAAAAATCATGGACAAGGCATAGATAAAGCCGATAATCAGTGCGATAACTAAACCACCAAGCCCAGACCGCATAAAGAGGTAACCAACCGCATAGCCAACAAGAGCTAAGAGTAGGAAAAATACCAGCAACAAAATCCAGGTTCTTCGTTTATTGCTTGCAATTTGATCAAACAACATTTTAGTCACCTAAACCGCTAAAATCAACTTTAGGAACTGCCTTTTCCTCTTCTGGTGTTTGAAGGAAATCTGCTGCTTTAAATCCAAACATTCCAGCGATAATATTGCTTGGGAAAGTTTCTAATTTTACATTGTAGTTGCTGACAACACTGTTGTAGAGTTGACGAGAGTAAGAAATTTTATTTTCTGTGTTTGTCAACTCCTCTTGCAATTTAACAAAGTTGGCACTAGCTTTCAAGTCTGGGTAGCTTTCTGCAACTGCAAAAATACCTGAAACTTGACGAGTAAGGGCATCACTAGCTTTCATAGCTTCTGCTGGTGAAGTCGCTGCTGCCACTTGGTTACGTAGTTCTGCCACCTTTTCAAGGGTAGAACCTTCATATTTAGCATAACCTTTTACAGTCTCAATCAAGTTTGGCAAGAGGTCATTTCGACGTTTCAACTGAACATCAATCTGACTCCAAGCCTCCTTTGTCTGCATACGATTCTTAACCAAACCGTTATAGCTAACAATCACAAAAATCACAATAAGAGCTAAAACTCCAAGAATAATCCAAGTCATTATATAAGTCCTTTCTGCTTTTAGATTAGTACCAGTATATCAAATTTTTAATGATTGTGGTAAAATAAGATGATACTAAAGAAGGAAAAAACTATGAAACCAGAAACATTTTACAACTTGCTTGCCGAGCAAAATCTTTCACTTTCTGACCAGCAAAAAAAACAATTTGAACGTTATTTTGAACTCTTGGTCGAGTGGAATGAAAAAATCAATCTAACAGCTATTACAGACAAGGATGAAATTTATCTCAAACATTTTTACGATTCGATTGCACCCATTCTTCAAGGTTTGATTCCCAATGAAACTATCAAACTGCTTGATATTGGAGCCGGGGCAGGATTTCCTAGTCTACCTATGAAAATCCTCTATCCTCAGCTAGATGTGACCATCATTGATTCTCTCAACAAGCGCATCAACTTCCTCCAACTTTTGGCTCAAGAGCTAGATTTGAGCGGTGTTCATTTCTACCACGGTCGTGCAGAAGATTTTGCCCAAGATAAAAACTTCCGTGCTCAATATGATTTTGTAACAGCTCGTGCGGTTGCCCGTATGCAGGTCTTGTCTGAATTGACTATTCCCTACCTTAAAGTTGGCGGAAAACTATTGGCTCTCAAGGCCAGCAATGCGCCTGAGGAATTATTAGAAGCTAAGAATGCCCTCAACCTCCTTTTTAGTAAGGTCGAAGACAATCTCAGCTACGCTCTACCTAATGGAGATTCGCGTTATATCTCAGTGGTAGAAAAGAAAAAAGAAACACCAAATAAATATCCAAGAAAGGCTGGCATGCCCAACAAACGCCCACTTTAAATTTTTTAGTAAAAAATATTTACAAAGTCAGCCTCGCTCTTTTATTTTTAGGCTCGGGAAAAAATGATTTACAAAATCAACCTCGCTCTCTTATTTTCGGGCTCAGGAAAAAATGATTTACAAAATCAACCTCGCTCTCTTATTTTCGGGCTCGGGAAAAAATGATTTACAAAATCATTTTTTTCTGCTATACTATCCTAAGCAAAGGTTTTTAATGTCATCCCGTGAGGTGACGAAGACGCAGAAATATTTAAAACTCTTTAAAGTCTAGATTTTAGAGAAGTCTTACTCTGAGGGCCTATTGCTGTAAAATAATGGGCTCTTTTTTGATGCCCAAAAGTGAGGTTTATATGAAACAAGAATCAACTGTTGATTTGTTACTAGACGTTGACCAACGTCCTTCGGCTGGGAAAGGAATTCTCCTTAGCTTCCAACACGTTTTCGCCATGTTTGGTGCAACCATCTTGGTACCATTGATTTTGGGAATGCCTGTATCTGTTGCCCTTTTTGCTTCAGGTGTAGGAACACTCATCTACATGATCGCAACTGGTTTTAGAGTTCCAGTTTATCTAGGATCATCATTCGCCTTTATCACAGCTATGTCCCTAGCTATGAAGGAACTAGGAGGGGATGTATCAGCTGCACAAACAGGGGTTATCCTTACAGGTTTTATCTATGTCCTTGTGGCTGCAAGTGTTCGTTTTGCGGGTACAAAATGGATTGATAAACTCTTGCCACCAATCATCATCGGACCTATGATTATCGTTATCGGTCTTGGACTTGCAGGTTCAGCTGTTACCAATGCTGGTCTTGTAGCAGACGGGAATTGGAAAAATGCTCTTGTAGCCGTTGTTACTTTCTTGATTGCTGCCTTTATCAATACAAAGGGAAAAGGCTTCCTACGAATCATTCCATTCCTCTTTGCCATTATCGGTGGTTACCTCTTCGCACTAACTCTTGGCTTGGTTGACTTTACACCAGTCCTTAAAGCTAACTGGTTTGAAATTCCTGGTTTCTACTTGCCATTTAGTACTGGTGGTGCCTTTAAAGAATACAATCTTTACTTTGGTCCAGAAACTATCGCTATCTTGCCAATCGCTATCGTAACAATTTCTGAACATATCGGAGACCATACTGTTTTGGGTCAAATCTGTGGCCGTCAATTCTTGAAAGAACCAGGTCTTCACCGTACACTTCTTGGTGACGGTATCGCAACTTCTGTTTCTGCCTTCCTTGGTGGACCAGCCAATACAACTTACGGAGAAAATACAGGGGTTATCGGTATGACTCGTATCGCTTCTGTCTCAGTTATCCGTAACGCTGCCTTCATCGCAATTGCCCTTAGCTTCCTTGGTAAATTCACTGCCTTGATTTCAACTATTCCAAACGCTGTACTTGGTGGTATGTCAATCCTTCTCTATGGAGTTATCGCCAGCAACGGTTTGAAAGTCTTGATCAAAGAACGTGTTGATTTCGCTCAAATGCGTAACCTAATCATCGCAAGTGCTATGTTGGTACTTGGACTTGGAGGAGCAATCCTTAAACTTGGTCCAGTTACCCTTTCAGGTACTGCCCTATCAGCCATGACAGGAATCATCTTGAACTTAATCTTGCCATACGAAAATAAAGACTAAATGTCTTGACACAAAAAGTCCGCTCAGACAACTGAGTGGACTTTTCTAATTTTTAAGTCCCCCAAGCAACCAATAGATAGATCAGGCTAGAACCAAACATATCTGCTAAAGCATGCATGAGAAAGAATGGAAGGAGATTTTTAATTTTATATTTGTATAAGAAATAATAGAATAAGCCATAAACTACACCGATTACCAAAGCCCATACTAATCCTTGATAGGTGTGGAAGGAAATACGAATAATCGTAGAATAAAGCAAAACCAACCACTTGTGTTTTTCCTTCACTGAAGTTAACAAACCTAGAAAGAAAAATTCTTCATAAAATCCATTAAGCAAGGCATAGGCAATCGCTATCGGGCTGAGAGCTAAGAACTTCCCTATTATTTGCGTGAAATCTATATAGGCAAAAAGGTCTGGATTAAAGTAATTATATTTACCAGTGAGAGTTGTAACCAAGTCTCCAAACAATCCCACTAAAGCAAATATAAATGGAACCCAAAAGATAATGGACCAATTCCAGTGAATAGGAAGCTGTTTAAAATCATAATTTCGAATCAAAAGATAGAGTAAGGTCACAGCCAATAATATAGCTTGCAGGGTAAAATTACTAAAATAAGCAGCACCTTCGCTTGCAGCCTGTCTAACTATCCCTTCTGTACTTGATGCACCCGTTGGAAACGTATTTGCTAAAAATAGCTCGGTTGAACGAATTATAAACTGACCAAACATTATGATCGTAATAATCACAATGTCAAACCATCTCAAGTATTTTAAAGGTTTAGATGGATGTATTTTTTTAAAAATATTCATATCTTCTCCAGGTATTCTATAC